>JBARHV010000031.1:0-4890 GCA_049799415.1 Silvibacterium sp. | reverse complement strand
GCGCCTGTGCGGCGCTCTTTAGTGGATCATGTTGATGGTGTCCTGCGAGACGGTGTCGAAGGTGGTGATGGCCTTCGAGCTGGCCTCGTAGGCCTGCTGCGCGACGATGAGATTAGAGAATTCCGTGGAGATGTTGACGTTCGAGGCCTCGAGCGCGTCGTCCTGAATGGTGCCCAGGCCGCCGGTCCCGGCCACGCCGACACTGGCTTCACCCGAGGCCAACGAGGTCTGGTAGAGGTTGCCTCCCTCGACGCTGAGCCCCTGCGGGTTGACGACGTTGGCCAGCGCAATCTGGCCGACAGGCGCCGTCTGCCCGTTGCTGAACTGCGCCGAGATCAGGCCGCTGGAGTCCACAGTGAAGCCCTCATACTGTCCGCTGGCAAAGCCGTCCTGGTTGTAGCTGGCGACGTCGGAGGTGGCGGCGAACTGGGTGATGGTCGGCTGGTTATTCGAGCCATAGAGGTTCCAGTTGAAGGTCATGTTGCTGGCCCCGTCGGCCAGGCCGGTAAAGCTGATGCCGCCGAGGTTGGCCGCGGGGGTGGCCAGATTGCCGTTGGCGTCGAAGGTGAGGTTGCCGGTAAGGTTGGCTCCTCCCGTTGCCGCGCCCGCAGGCAGTGCGAGGTTGTAGCTCCAGGCATTGGTGCCGGTGTTGGTGAAGGTCACGGTGGCGTTGTAGCTCTGGCCCAGCGAGTCGTAGAGCTGGACCTGACCGGAGACCTGGGTACCGACGGTGGCGGACGAGTCAAGATTGGCGGTAATCGAAAGATTTTGCGTGGCGGCGGGCTGCTGCGCGCTGCCGACGGGAAGCTGGATGGGAGTGAGCGGCGCATTGGTGTCCACCACGCCCCCGACGACTGGATAGCCCATGACGTTGAGGCCGCCCTGGGTGGTCAGGTCGCCGGCACTGCTCAACGCAAAGCTGCCGTCGCGCGTGTACTCGGTGGTGTCGCCGTTCTGCACGATGAAGAATCCGGCGCCGGTGGTGCCGCCGATGGCCATGTCGTCTTCGTTGCCGGTGGAGTTGACGCTGCCTTCAGTGAAGTTTGTGGAGGTTGAGGCCACCTGTGAGCCGGCTCCCACTTCAAGCGGATCGCCGGAGCCGGACTCGCCGATCTGTTGATAGAACAGATCGCTGAAGCTGACGTCCTGGCTCTTGAAGGCGGTGGTGTTCATGTTGGAAAGATTGTTGGCGATGGTGTTGAGCGCGGTCGTGGACGACTCAAGCCCGGTCAGCGGAATGGAAAACGAGGACATAACTCTCCTTGGGTGCTGCAAGTTTGAAACGGCTGCGATGCTGCGTGTCTGGTTCTAAAAATCTATTCTAAAAACCTGGCGTATTGCTCTGCTCACTGCGTGGACTGTGCACTTCACTTCTGCTGCGTTAGCGCGCCGGCCCGGAGGCGCGCGGCAAACTGTTCAAAGGCCCCGGCCTGGCTGGCCGGAATCTGGCTGGTCAGATTTTGGCCGGCTAATCCGGTGTGGTTGGGGCTGGCGGCGAGCGCGGTTGCGACCGTCTCGGCGGAAGCCTGCATGGTTGGGTTCGAGGCTGTGCTGAGATTGCCGGCGGAAACCGCGGCCTGCGCCTTCGCGTGGGCCGAGGACGCGGAGGGATGCACGGATGCGCTGGCGGAGGGTCCCGATGAGGCGGCATCGCCCGAGAGCGTCTGGTTCATCTGCGTCAGCTGCTGCAGCACGCCGCTCGTGGCGCCGGTCAACGTCGGTCCACCGTCGAGCGTCTGGTTCATCTGGATCTGCTGCTGGAGGCTGTTGACCTGCACCAGCTGATCGACATACTCGTTGGGGTCGGTGTTGGCGGTGGGGTCCTGGTTCTGCAGCTCGGTGACCAGCAGCTGCAAAAAGTCATTGGCGGTGATGGTGGCGGTGGAGGTCGAGGAGGCGGAGCTGGACGAGGAGGACGAATTCGCGGTCGTGGCATTGGCCGTGACCGCGGGCGATGCCTTGGGCAGCGCCTGAAGAGAAGTAACGTTGGTCTGATGGGAAAGATGCATGGTTTCCTTTCTGGTTCCTGGTCGTTGTTGCGATCTTCAGGCGCGGACGCTGATATAGGAGACGGGGCGCAGCGAAGCGCCGGTGTCCTCGATGGGATTGCCAAGGATCCCGCCCATGGCGAGGCTGGAGGCCGAGCGTAACGATCCAGGCGGGGCCCCGAAATAGCGCGCGGCATTGTCTTCATGCCCGGAGCCTGACTGGCTGAAATTCTGCGCGTTGCTCCCGCCTGAGCCGTTAGGGTTCGACCCATTGCCCGGGTTGCTGTTCTGTCCTCCTCCAGGATTGGCCTGCGTCATCGGATGCTGCACGGCGAGCGTGCCGACGCGAACGTTGCGCTCCTCGAGGTACTGGGCCATGGCGGGCAACTGCGCGGCGAGCGAGTCATGGGTCTGGCTGGAGGAGGCGACCAGCGTGGCGTCGATGTGTCCGGCGGTGTTCTGCGTTTTAATCTCGACCCATCCGAGACTGGGGTCGCGGACGCCGACGGTGACCTGCTGCGCGCCGGAGTGCAGCACCACAGGCGCGTTGCCCTGATCGATCTTGTCGTAAAGACTTGCCGCCGGGGCCGCTGCGGAGTTCACGGATGGCCCGGCTGCAGGAGTCGCGGCGGTGGGCGGCACTGCGGCGGCCTCGGCGCTGGCAGGATGCGCTGCGACGGGCTGCACGATCACTGCGGATCCGGCGACCGGGATTGTGGGTGCCTGCTGTCCCGCAGCCTGTCCGGCAGGGGCATGGCCGGGACGCACGGCTACTGCGGTGGAATCGGATGAGGCTTTTGATACGTCGTTCGGCCCCGCTGCAGCATGCAATGCGGCATCGCCGGCATCTGCCGAACCTGGCGTCGTAGGCGCTGCTGAGGAATTGGCCGGGGCTCCTGCAGCCGGCTGAGCGGCCTGTACCGGAGGCCCTGCTGGACGTGCGGAGCTGGAGTTACTCGCCGATTGATTTTGGCCCGTTTGCGCGGAGGTTTTCTCTGCAGGAGAAGCGACGGCCGCGGGTTGCGTGGCCACGGCAACCGGAGAAGGAATGAAGGGCGCGAGCGGCTGCGTGACAGTGAGCAGGGTTGTGTTCCCTGCAGACTGCGTGCCGCTCTGACTTGCTTCCTTTGCCTTGTGTTGCGGGTGCGCGGCCTGCGTGGACGATGGAGAAGCTGGTTTGGATGGGGCTGCCGGTATCTTCTCTGACCCTGTTGGCATGGCCGCAAGGTTCGTTTCTATGGTTGCGGCGAGCGGCGGATTCGCAGTGCTTTTTGCGTCTGCTTCTAACTCTGTTGCGCTTTGGGGTTGCAACTGTGCCTGGGGCGAACCGGGCAGTGCTGTGGCGCCAGAGGCAGGCTGCGCTTGCGCCTCTTCTGTCGACAATGGCTCGATCTCCGGCATCGGCGCGAATGTGGATGCGGGCAGAGGCGCGGCTTCGCTGTCCTTTTGAGGTGCGGGCGCGGCTTTGGGCGCGCTCGTGATGGCCGATGCCTCAATGGCGCTCGCCTTTTCGCGAAAGAGTGCGCCGAACTCCTGCGTGGAGGCGGCTTTGCCATGCGCGCCGATATTTGCCGGCAGCGCAGGCACAGCCACATTAGAGGTTGCCGGGATAGGCGTGGCAAGGGGCATGTTTGCTGTCCTCGCTGGAGACGATGCAGGTTGGGTGCCAGACTGAACGGGCTTGAAGGGTGCGCACGTGAGAGATTTCTCAGGATTGCGGGGCTTTTCTCCGCCTGTTGCTCTGCCGGGCCAGCTTCATGCCGAACCAGTCGTCCAGCTCTCTCTGCGTCCGGCGCTCCTGCTCGGTTCGGAGGCGGGTGCGTTCCGCATCGAGGACGCTCTCGACCTGACGGCGCTCTTTCCGGCGCTCGAAGAACTCCTCGCGGCCCTCGGCCACACGGCGCGCCGTGGCCTGGGCGAGCGGCTCAAGCTGCTGCTCGCGCCAGGCAGAGGACTCGGCGTTCGACCATTCCATGGTCCTTTGCTGCGCCTGCTCACGAGAGGGACTGCTGTTGCTGATGGTTTGAAGCGCCAACGCGCGGCTCTCACGACTGTTTTGGCGCTCGCGCTGCTGCGCTTGATCGATACGGGCGGCGAGCGCGGCGCGGCGTTCCAGCTCCATGCGGCTGGTCTCCTCGACCAGCGAACGAAGCCTTAGCAGGCGCTCCAGGGATGCGGCCATGCTACAGTCCGGCGGCGAGGGACGTCAGCCGCACGATGCTGGAGGGAAGCGTGACCTCATCGCGCGAGTCCTGCTCAAGGTAGGCACGGATGGACTGGCGCGAGCGCAGAGCGCGGTCGAGATCGGCATCCGTTCCCGGCTTGTAGGCGCCGATGCGAACCAGGTCTTCAGAGCGCGCGTAGACGGCGAGCATGCGGCGCACGGCGGCAGCGGCCTGCTTGTGATCGGGCGTGATCACCGCGGGCATGAGGCGGCTGATGGAGTCGAGAATCTGAATGGGCGGATACCAGCCCTCGGAGGCCAGTGCGCGGGAGAGCAGCACATGTCCATCGAGGAAGGAGCGCACGGCGTCGACCAGCGGGTCCTGCTGATCGTCGCCCTCCATGAGCACGGTGTAGAAGGCGGTGATGCTGCCCTGTTTGAATTGTCCAGCGCGTTCGATGAGGCGCGCGAGGCGGTTGAAGACCGAAGGCGTGTAGCCCTTGGCGGTGGGCGGCTCGCCGGCGGCGAGGCCCACCTCGCGCGCGGCCATGGCGAAGCGGGTGAGCGAGTCGAGCACCAGCAGCACATGCTTGCCCTGCGCGGCGAAGTATTCGGCGACGCTGGTCGCGGCCAGCGCGGCCCGCATGCGCAGCAGCGGCGACTGGTCAGAGGTCGAGACCAGCACGACGGAGCGGCGGCGGCCCGCGGCACCTAAACTTTCTTCGAGAAATTCGCCGA
>JBARHV010000030.1:0-46840 GCA_049799415.1 Silvibacterium sp. | reverse complement strand
GCACAGGGATCAGGGATCAGGGATCAGGGATCAGGGATCAGGGATCAGGGATCAGGGATCAGGGATCAGGGATCAGGGATCAGGGATCAGGGATCAGAAAAGCTTAGGCTCAGGATTTTCTCCTGAGCCTTTTTACTTTGTTGCGCGATTTCTTGCTTTTGGTTTTCTGATCCCTGTGACCTGTGCCCTGTACCCTGTCTTTCAGCAATTCCGGCACTTCGCCAGAATCGCCTTTTCCAGCCGCTCCCTCACTCCATCCGGAAGCTCATAAATCTCATGGCTGCGATAAATCTCAATCGTCTTCCGCGTCGTGTTCAGCGTAATCACGCAGTGGTCGCACTCGCGCAGGTGCTCTTCCAGGTCGGCTCGTAGAGAAACAGTAACGTCGTCGTCAATCAAATCGTCCAGTTGCGCCAGAAACTCCGTGCAAGTCACTTCCCACCGCCATTTTTCGCATTTTTGCGGAAGTACTTGCTCAACCGCTCCCGCAATTGCAGCCGCGCCCTCAACAGGCGAGACTTTACCGCTGGAATACTTAAACCCAAAGCGTCCGCAGTTTCCTCGGTCGAAAGCCCGTCCACGTCCCGCAGCACAAACACCACCCTGAACCCCGCCGGCAGCCCCTGAATCGTCTTCTTCAGTATCTCCGCCATCTCCGACTGGTTATACAGCGCCTCCGGATCGGGGCTCCAGTCCGCCAGGTCCCGCGGCATCGACCCTTCCTCGGTCTCCACGTCCTCGTCAATCGACACCATCCGGCCCGTGCGCCGCTTCCGCAGCCGCATCAGCGACTCGTTCACCGCAATCCGCACCAGCCAGGTATAGAACTTCGAGTTGCCCTGGAACTGCTCCAGCTTCTCATAGGCCTTGAGAAACGCATCCTGGACCACGTCCTCCGCGTCTTCGCGATTCTGGGTGATGTGATTGGCAATCCGAAAAACCTGCCGGTCATATTGCCGCACAAGCTTCTCAAACGCCGCCACATCCCCCTGCTTCGCCCGATTCACGAGCAGAACGTCAGGATGAACTTCCTCGGTGCCTGATTGTTGGATAGTAGACATTGAAAGAAAGTTTCAGAGAAAAGCCCCGGCCACAAGCAGAAAGCCCAACTCCGACTGTTTCTATCCTAAATCCCCAAAGGTTTTGAGGCAAAAGAGATAAGAATTCGCCGAAACTACTCTCAGTTAGCTGCAGAGCTTTCGAGCAAGTGCAGCACATGAATTTGCTAAGTCTTCATAGCGTGTTTGGTCTGGAGTTGTCCTGAAGACTGACCGCAAATACCCAGCTGGCGTCCGTTCGCTGGCCAAGAGTGGCGTTGTTCCAATAACTTCCCTTTCAAACTTCGCGAGTGCTGAGCGGCTCTGATGCGCAACAGCATTACGAATTGTAATGATTTGCTCTAACTGCTTCCTGTCGGATTTTTCAAGTTTGCAGAACGGGAGGCCGCTCCGAAAGAATGCCTCAGCTCGTTTTTCAGTATGGCCGTACGGTAACCAATCGACATATGAGCGACCACCCAACATTACGTCGCGCGCAACGACATGTGATCGAAAAGCGACGCGAGGATACACCCCTTGGCTTCTAATGCTCCCCGCAAGCAATCCGACAAAAAGATCTTCGATAAGTCCCTCGAGAGTTGTGACGGTCCTTAGGAATATTCCCTCATAAAAGAGATATGCATCGTCGCGCGAAATGATGCCGTCAGAATATAACTTCTCAACCTTCAATCGCGCGCGATCAAATCGGCGAAGACGCGATATATAAATATCCGACAGATGAGCGGCAGGTTTAGGCACGAGGAGTACGAGTAAGATGTAAAAAGAAAGCTTTTCGCGAATCGATATTTGTAGTCCGCCGCGCCAAAGACTCGAGCACCCTTTTCGGTGCGGTTTGATTTTGTATCGAATTACTTACCGCGAGAACTCGCGCTTTAAACGTCGAGGCTAAGGGTTCCGCCCTCTGCTTCACCAGGGTAGACTCTAGCCCAAACACAGCATTGTAAACTGCGCAAAAAAGGCCGAAAAACGCGGCGCGATTTTTATAGGCAGTCTTCGCAAGGACTGAGCCAATTGTTTTGTCGATTTCATCCATGCAATGGCGGAAGCGACGCTCAACCTCTTGCCGCGCTCTCCAGGTCTCATCGTAGTCACCATAAAGACTATCAATCCCTTTCTGCGTTTTCCCTACGAGCCCTCGCATCATGAACTGAGCAAATTCGCTCGTAATTTCGACTTCGTTCATGCGAGAAATATTTGCCTCCGTGAATATCTTCCATTTTCTCCAACGTGGAAGCTGCTCAGCCGAAATCGCGTACATCGAGGTCTTCATCTCGCCGAAATAGGCGGCATTTCGCAGCTCTTGTGAGTTCAATTTCAAACCAGTCGAATTCATCCGGGCAAAAATCTGCAGTACTTCGCGATCATCAACGCTGGATGGCAAGATATGAACGCTAAATTGATAATCCAAGATCATTTGCCGAGCACCCAAGGGAAGCTCGTTGAAAGTCTTGCCCGCAAGCTCTTTATTATGAGTTTTTCTGATCGTGAACCCGTCTTTAGCCGGATCAAAATTTGCGATCAAGCTTGGCTGTATGAAACTCAACAGTGTACGTATACGCTGCTGCCCATCTACAACCTCGCGCTTCGGTTCGAAGGTATCTAAATTGGTCTTTTGATCGCGGAGGAAAAGAATAGGAATCGGCAAACCACGTACGATTGTGTCGATCAAATATGACTTCGCCCCAGCAGGCCACACTGAACGCCGTTGAAATGAAGGGCTGAGCACAAGACTCGACGATTTAGCCCAAGAGATAAAATCGCTAACCTTGTAATGCGTCTTGCTAATTTGGTGTGTTTGCATTCTCGTTGATCAAATGTATGCCAGTTATTTTAATTTGAATAGGCTAAAGAAGGATCAGAATCAAGGGCTGGTGGCCCACTCGACCCTTTCTTGCTCGAGTGGGGTAGGCCTGAAAGAGCCGGGTGGCCCATCCTTTTGCGCACTTTGCGAAAGGGTGGGAAAGATCGAATCTCAACGAACACAATGTCATCCCGTGCCGGGCACTCCAATCCAACCCTGATTTAGCTTGAGCGGAGAAATCACCATTCGCCTCGCACCGCGAGGCCCGGTAGAAGCCCCGGGCTTCAGCCCGGGGATAAATAGCCGCTCCGAAGGAGCGTACCTTGCTGCCGCAGGCTGGAGTGGAGCCGACAGGCGAAACGACCCAATCAAACAACTCAAAGTTCGGCCGCAAGGCCGCACCTCACTGCCGTCGGCCCAAGCGCAGCCGACAGGCGCAGCGAGCTCGACGCCATGGATCTTCCCGACCTCCTCTTCGCCCTCAACCAGAAGCTCAATCGCATCACCGCCACCGTCCGCGCCTACCCCGAAGCGCGCCTCGCCCTCATCATCGCCATCAACCGCCTCAACCAGCTAAAGGATTCCGAATCAAACACATCCCCCCAACTCCCGCCGGATCAATCACCCAACCCCGATCGCAATCAGCTCAATCAAATGTTCCAATCTTTCATGCATTCAATCAGTTAGCAAAATTCCAATTTCGCTAAACCCAACCGAATCAAACACCTGCAAAACCCGCAACAAAAGCCGGGGAGGGCTACGAAATCTCAGCCGCAGGCTTCCCGCGCCTGAGCGCAGCCAGACCACCGCCCTCTCCAACAAGCCATAACCAGACCTGCCATTTCGCGCCACCCAGCAATATGCGAGAATCACCCGGTATCCACGGTTCCTCGAAAGGCTGTGCCGAATGTCGAACCAGACTCCCACCGACCCCCTCAGCCTCATCATCGAACGCAACGGCAGCACCGCCGTTGTAAAGTGCCACGGCAAGCTGGTCGCCGGCGTCAGCGATTATTTCTACAACAGCATCCGCCAGCTCATCCCTGACACCAAAAAAATCGTGCTCGACCTGTCCGACCTTACCCGCATGGACAGCATGGGCCTCGGCGCCCTGGTCCGCCTGTATGTCTCGGCCAAATCAGCCGGCTGCAAACTGGAGCTCATCAACGTCGGCAAACAGGTGCAGAACCTGCTTGGCATCACCGACCTCTGGTCCGTATTTGCCACCATCGGAGAACGCGGCATCAAAATGTACTGACCGCGAATTGCGCCGCCACCACGCCCATAACCAGCGGACCTCCGCACGAAACGGCGCTTTCGGCACGAACGCTTTTCGTCCGCGAGGTGGGACTGGCCATGATCGACAGCGCCCTCAAAGGCTATCCCAAACAGATATTGGAGATTAATGACATCAAATCCCTCGCCGGCTCCTGAGCAAAATACAAGTCCTTGCCAAACCTGCCCAACCTGAACTAGATTGGGCAGCAACCTCGTTAGGCATTGACACGAGCGAACATAGGGTCAACGCAGCATCTAACGGTAATAGCAGGAATCGTACAAACCGAGAAAGAGGTTCCAAATGCGTAGATTGAAAGTTCTGCTCTGTGCAGCAGCATTGCTCACCGCTCTGGCCTTCGTGCCCAAAAGTGATGCACAGGTTTCCATCAACATCGGCGTTCCGCCGGTCTGTTCCTACGGCTACTACGACTACGCGCCGTATGCCTGTGCGCCCATGGGTTTTTACGGCCCGGGTTACTTCTATAACGGAATCTTCCTCGGTGTTGGCCCATGGCATTACTGGGGCTATCGTCACGGCTGGGGCAGCCACCGCTTCTACCGCGCCGGCGGAGGTCGCTACGTTCCCGGCCGCCGCGTCTACGGCACTCCCGGCTACCGCGGCGGACATGGCTCACCCGCTTATCGTGGCCGTCCCGCGACCCGTCCCGCGGCTCGTCCCGCCGCACGTCCGGCAGCCCGTGGTAATGCTCGCCCCGCGGCTCGTCCGGCCGCACGCCCAGCAGCCCATGGCAATGCAAGACCGAGTGGTGGCCACGGCAACGATCGCCCTAAATAAATCAAACGCTGGAAGAATCACCGGAAACAGCGGAGCCCAAAGCTCCGCTGTTTCATTTTCAGGGCCGAAACGCCCAGCCGACTCCTCATCTATCTCCGGTCGCCAATCCACCGTAAATCACCAGCCCATCAAGTACCAACTTCGATAACCACTTCCGGTTTCCTGTTAACGGATGAGCAAACACACCGCACGATTCATCGTAAAGTAGAAAGCAGGGGAGAATGCGGATTCCGTCGCGCACACAGTTGCTACGATTCACCAGAGCCATCGTGTGCGCAGTCGCGGCCATCGCCCTCCTGCCATCAGCGAACCTCCACCCTGCCGGGGTTCTGGCCGCCCAGACCGAAACCACCCACCACAAAACCGCGCATAAGCCCGCCCGCAAGGCCGGACACAAAACCTCGGGAAAATCCAAACCTAAATCCAAAACACGACCCCGGGCCACATCCGGCACGCGATCCAGAACCACCCGCGGACGCCTCACAGGGCGGCATGTGTCGTCGGCCACACGCCGCCGCATTGCGTTGCGCAGCCGTCATCATCGCCGTCGCCACCACCTCACTGCCCGCGAAATCGCGCGCAGTCGCAAGCTCCAGCGGGCCTTCATAGCCTCATCGCAGCTTCGCCCCATGGCCCAGCAGCTCGCCACGTTGCGCACTCCCGCCGCCTATGCCGGAGTCACCACCTACGCCCATAACCACTCCGGCGAAGCCGCATCGGCCGCGTATCTCGCCCTCGGTCACGCCTATCTGCTCGACCACAAATATGTCGACGCCGTCGCCGAATTCAAAAACGCCGACCGTGAAGGCACCGCTCTCGACGACTACGCCAGCTACCTCACCGCACAGGCCTATCTCCAGGGCAACACGTTGCCTCAGGCCGAGCCCATTCTCGCCACCTTTATTCAGAAATATCCTGACTCTGTCTTCGTCCCTCAGATCCCCGTCCTCGAAGCCAATCTCTTCATCCAGGAAGGCAACCCACAGGCTGCTCTCAGCGCGCTCAATCCGCACAAGGCAGAGCCTATCGCCAACCGGGCGGATTTCCAGCTCGCGCTCGCCAAAGCCAATCGGATGGCCGGCAATGCTGCTCTGGCGCAGCAGCTCTTCACACGCGTCTATCTCGGCTACCCTCTCAGCGGCGAAGCCACGGAGGCCCGCGCGCAGCTCGCCGCCTCCGGAGCCATCGACTCCATGCCCGTCTCTCAGCGCCGCCGCCGCGCCGACGCGCTCTTCGCCGCGCACCATTACGCCGACGCCGAGCAGGAGTACCGCTCTCTCGCAGCGAGCCCTTCACTCACCGATGGCGCGCATAATGACATGCTCGTCGCCGCCGCAGCCTGCCAGTGGAAGCTCCACACTCTCGGCAAAGCCGAGCTCGACAGCCTTCCCGACACCAGCGACGAAGCCGGAGCGCGCCGCCTCTACCTGCTCATGGAACTGGCCCGTGACAAGGATGACACCGCCACGCAGCAATCCATCGTCACGCAGATGGAGTCGCGCTTCCCCACCAGCCCCTGGCTTGCCGAAGCCCTCTACTCCAGCGGCAACATGTATCTCCTGCGCAAGGACTACCCGAACGCCGTCCGTTATTACATCGATCTCTCCACGCGCTTTCCAAAATCGTGTGAATCGCCGCACTCCGGCCCCTGCTCCAACTTCTCACCCAGCGCCCACTGGCGCGCCGCGTGGCTCACCTATCGGCTCGGCAACTATGCTCAGGCCGCAAGCATGATCGACGATCAGATCACGGAATACGCCGGAGGCCAGGAAATTCCCGCCGCGCTCTACTGGCGCGCCCGCCTCTACGACGGTCAGGAACACAATCCGGCGATGGCCGTCAAATACTACCGCACTCTCGCCCGCGTCTACCGCCACTACTACTATGCCAACCTCGCCGAGCAGCGTCTTGCCCAAATGGGTTTCGCTGTCGGCGACGCTCCAACCGGCTCAGCCCAGCTCGATGCTCTTCAGCCCGAAGAGGTTCCTGAGCTCAGCGACGATGTGCCTGACCAGGACCCGCATCTCGTCAAAGCCCGCCTGCTCGCCAACGCCGGACTCAACGAATACATCTCGCCCGAGATTCAGGCCGCCGACGGCAGCGACGAATGGGGCGGCTTCGCCGAAGCCCAGATTTACGCCTCCTATGGCGAAACATGGCGTGCTATGCGCATCATGAAGCGCGCCGTGCCTTACTACACCTCTGCGCCCATCGACGCTTTGCCGCTCGCCTACTGGCGCATTCTCTTCCCCCAGCAGTACTGGCCCATCATCAAGCAGAACGCCGCGTTGAACGGCCTCGACCCCTACATGGTCGCCTCGCTCATCCGCCAGGAGTCGGAGTTCAACCCCGGCGCCATCTCTTACGCAAACGCCTACGGCCTCATGCAGGTCTTGCCTCGCGTCGGTAAAGATCTCGCAAAGAAGGCGGGCATCCGCCATTTCGAAGATCGCGATCTGCTCGACCCCGCCACCAACATCCGTCTCGGCTGCATCTACCTTCGCCAGACCCTCGATAAGTTTGGAGACCGTCCCGAATACGCTTTCGCCGCCTACAATGCCGGAGACAGCCGCGTCCTCGACTGGCAGGCCGCCGGTCAGTTCCACGACATGGATGTCTTCGTCGAGTCCATCCCCTTCACCCAGACCCGCGACTACGTCCAGGCCATCCTCCGCAACGAAAGCATCTACCGCGAACTCGACAAAGCCCAAACCCAACAACCCACCAGCGCCACCGAAGCCAAAAGTCGATAGACGGTGGCCCACTCAAGCGCCCTTGCTTGCGTGGGGAACATATAGCGTTATTCGCACCTCCCACCCGCCCATGCTAACCTGCCAACAGTTTTCCATGAGCGTCTTTCCCATCAAGCCAAATTCCGCGTATGTGAAGGCTTATTACGAGGCCCTCAAGCAGTTCCATGATCACGGCTACAGGACCGAGGGCAATACTCGTTCCGCCTTCGCAGATCTTCTCAAACGTTGCGCCAGTCCGAACCGATGCTCGCCGACTCCAATATAGCCACCACGGACCAGATCGTCGAAGACTCCTACTGCAGCCAGATGGCCGCCGCGCCGCAAAGGTCAACCCGGTAGAAGCCCTGCGCGCCGAATGACGAACGCTCTCGCAACCGAACGAATCGAGGCTGGTATCCGACGGCGAAACACGACGGTGATTCCGGTCTGTGCGTCAATCAACCACGGTATTGCTGGCGCGTTTCCTTCGTTGATAGGCAGCGACTTTCAGCTTGTTGCCGCAAATATTCATGCTGCACCACCGACGCGACCCTTTCTTGCTCGTATCGAAGAAGTGGATCACGCACGATTCGCACTTGCGAAGCCGAGATGGTTCGGCTTCCGAGAGAAAATCCGCCGTGGCATCGATAATCGGCATCCAGAAGTCAGAGGGCTTACGCGGCTTGAAGATCGTTTTCCTGAGAATCTTCCCGTCTCGCCGATGAACTGACGTGTGACGAGGATATTGAAGTAGCAGCGAGTTCACTTCATTCAGGAATGAATCAGCAGGCAAGGAGCCGCTCTCGATCCGCCCAACTGCGCTCCTCAATCTCTCTCTGAATGCAATGAGTTTCTCTAAGAACGCAGCTGCTTCCGGCGAATTCCGCCAGCTTCGTGGCAGGGATTTCATTTGGGACGAGGTCGCCATCCCTGACGCGATCAGCCATCTTTCAAGCGCGTGAGCATCGGGAAGAAGCTCTGTAGGTCCATCCGCCAGAACGGGCTTCGTATTCAAAAAGTCGAGAATCGGCCTGTTCGCAACGAACAAGAACCCGTCAATCCACTCGTTCGTCCCCTTTGAATCAGCGCGCATAGACTCTCTTTAAAATATCTTAAAACAATTGTGACACTGTTATTGCATCTTTTGTCGGTGTTTGATAATCTCACTTTTTATAGCCGGCCACACTGCGGCAAGGGCTTCAGAAAGCACCCGAAAGGATCTCTCCATGGCAACGTTTCAGCACGCTACCGTCCGCGGCCTCAAGCTCTTCTACCGTGAGGCAGGCTCAAAGACTTCACCAACAATCGTGCTGCTGCACGGTTTTCCCAGTTCGTCGCACATGTTCCGCAACCTCATCCCGCAGCTGGCGGAAAAGTTCCATGTGATCGCTCCGGATTACATTGGTTTCGGCTACAGTGACGCGCCGGACACAACCAGCTTCGAATACACCTTCGACAACCTCGCTGCCCATATCGAGGAACTCCTCTTTGGCGTCCTTGAACTGAAGTCATTCAGCATCTACGTTCAGGATTATGGCGCACCCGTGGGCTATCGCATTGCTTCCCGGCACCCGGATGCAATCGAAGGCATCGTGGCGCAGAACGGGAATGCTTATGTCGAAGGAATCGGAGCGGCCTTCGATCCGATGAAGCCCTTCTGGGTGAATCGCACTCCCGAGACCGAAAAGCCTGTACGTGCGCTCCTCACGAAAGAGACGACCATCTTCCAGTACACACACGGAGTGAAGGACGTTTCCCGCATCAGCCCGGATTCCTACACCGTCGATCAGCTCTTCCTCGACAGGCCAGGCAACGATGCCATTCAACTCAATCTCCTTCACAATTACCAATCGAATCTCGCGCTCTACGACGGGTGGCATAAATTTTTCCGCAATAAGCAGCCGAAGACGCTGATCGTCTGGGGCAAAAATGATCCCTTTTTCACAGTCGAAGGTGCACAGGCTTACCTGCGGGATATCCCAAAGGCAGAGCTTCACCTGCTCGATACCGGTCACTTTGCGCTTGAGGATTCGTGCGAGTTCATTGCGCAGCGAATTGTTGCGTTCTTGGGCTAATCCCGAGCTAATTTCCACGTGTCTTCAACTTTGATTTCACAGGAAAGGAGAAATGCCATGAGCTCGATTGAGGACGTCACAGTTGTAGTAGTCCACGGAGCGTGGGCCGACGGTTCGAGCTGGGAAGCAGTTATTCGCCTGCTTCAAGAGCGACGCCTGAAGGTGATTGCTGCGCCGATCCCTCTGACCTCTTTGAGTGACGATGCGGCAGCGTTGAAGCGAACGATTGCGCGGACCCAGGGTCCGCTGATCGTGGCAGGGCACGCCTACGCCGGCGCAGTCATCGCCGCGGCTAACGATGAACGAGTGAAGGCACTGGTCTATATCGCGGCCCTTGCCCCGGATGAAGGAGAGACCGTCGCGCAGGTCTTTTACAAAGACGAGCCGCATCCAAAGGCACCCCAGCTTGCTCCCGATGCAGACGGCTTCATCTGGATGTCTGATGCTGGATTCGATCATGCTTTCGCTCAGAACGCGACAGCTGCGCAAATTGCACTATCGAAAGCAGTGCAACGACCGATTGCGCTGAAGAGCATTCAGGAGCCATCCCCGGCGCCAGCGTGGAAGTCGAAGCCCACCTGGTACCTGCTCGCGGAGGAGGACAGAATGATCAATCCCAAAACTCAACGCTTTATGGCGGAGCGTATAAAGGCGACGGT
The DNA here is from genome assembly GCA_049799415.1 of Silvibacterium sp. GTDB lineage: Bacteria > Acidobacteriota > Terriglobia > Terriglobales > Acidobacteriaceae > Silvibacterium. The sequence continues at coordinate 36,441 of JBARHV010000030.1, read as the reverse complement.
AAGGTCTTTCTCTGTCGATCACACCCCGCTGCTCACTGCGCCAGACAAGGTTGTGAGCATCATCCTTGAAGCGGCCAAAGCCGCGGTAGCTTAAAAGCCCGCGCGTAGCTGAATTGTTCCATCGGTCGGCACGCTGACACTTCACCTTCCCCACACCGCAAGAACGGAGGAACATCATGAAGAATTCTGTTGCCATTGTGACTGGAGCCAGCCAGGGCATAGGCCGCTCTACGGCTATTCGGCTGGCTCGCGACTTTTCAGGCGTTGTATTGGTTGCCCGAAATGAGAAGGCGCTGGAAGAGACTGCGGCAGCAGTGCGAGAGGCTGGGGCAGAACCGCTAAGCGTGGCTCTCGACCTCAGCCAGGTGGAAGCGTCGGAAAATCTCATCCGCACCACACTTGAACGTTTCGAACGGATTGACGCGCTTCTGAACATCGCAGGGGCCGTTCCACAGATAGACCTCTTCGAGATGACGGATGAACAGTGGAAGGCAGGCATGGAGCTGAAATTGCACGGCGCTCGCCGATTGACGATTCGGGCGTGGGATGCGTTGAAGCAATCGAAAGGCTCTGTGGTGTTCATGTCCGGCAGCGCTGCGCTCGATCCGAAGCCGGCCTTCGCGGCTGTTGCGTCAACGAATGCCGCCATCATCGCACTCGCGAAAGCTTTTGCCGAACAAGGAATCAAGGACGGTGTACAGGTGAACAGTATCGTGCCGGGTGCAGTGATGACTGGTCGCCGCCGCTCCTTTCTCGAAAAGTGGGCACCGGCGCACAACATGAGCGTCGATGAGGCGACGAAGAAATTCCCCGAAGAGGCTGGCATCAGCCGCTACGGCCAACCAGAGGAAATCGCCGAACTCTTAGGGTTCATGGTTTCACCGGCTGCGAAGTGGATGACCGGCACATCGGTTCGCATGGATGGAGGCGAGGTGAAAGGTATCTAGTGAGATCAAGGCTCATTGGACAGCAGAAATGAGATGCCACACACGTGAGTGCCAAGTCTCATGAAGGATTCACCTGGCGTCGTCTAGGTGGAACCAACGGAAAGAGAAAAAACGATCGAGTGTAACAACGGCTTTTCTTTACCTCTTTCCCTTTGTTCAATACGCCTGCAACTGGTCTACCGGCAGCCGCACTTCAAAGCATGTAGCGCCCGGCTCCGACTGTACATGGACATACCCGCGATGCCGCCGCACCACGCGCTGCACGGTATCCAGTCCCAGCCCAAGCCCGCTCCCCGTGGGTTTCGTCGTAAAGAACGGCTCAAAGATGCGGTCCTGGATCTCCTGTGGAATCCCCGGCCCGTTGTCCCATACTTCGATCAGCAGCATATCGCCCGACCGTCGCGCGCCCAGCGTAATTTTCCCATGATCGTCGATCGCATCCAGCGCATTTTCCAGCAGCGACATCCACACCTGGTTCAGTTCACTGCCATAGGCCGCAATCAGCGGCAGGTCTGTCTCATAGCGCCGCTCAATCTCCACATGTGTGAGCCGCGACTGCAACATGGTCAGCGTATTTTCCAGGGCCAGGCGCACGTCCACTTCCTGAATCGGCGCCTGGTCCATATACGAGTAATCTTTGATCGCGCGAATCAGGTCGAAGATGCGCGCCGTCGAATCCAGCATCGCCTCGGCAATGCGCTCCGCTCGCACCGAAGACGCAAACTGCCCCAGCACCACCGACAGCGCCTGGGCATGCAGGAATTCCAACGGCTCAAGCTGCGCCGCTGTCACTCCCAGCTCCGCCAGCTCCGGAGCGATCTTCCATGTCTGCTCCACGCCATGCGCTTTAAGCCATGCCTGCAGGTTGTCTTCGAGGGCCGCGTGCTGCGCCGAATCCTCAGTAAGCATCTTCCGCTGCCCGCGAATCGAACTTTGCCAGTCGCGCACGCGCAGCAGGTGCTCTTCATCCAGGCAAAGCGCGCCCAGCCGGTATTTCTCCTGCCCGTAAACGCGCAACTCATCCAGCAATCCCGAAGCCGCCCGCTGCGCCGCCGACGCCGGATTGTTCATCTCATGCGCCAGGTTCCCCGCCAGCTTGCCCAGAGCATTCAGCTTTTCCATCTGCTGCTCCAGCCGCGTAATCTCGCGCACGCGGTCCAGCAGCACGCTCACGCAGCGCTGCGTCATCGACGGCACCGCCGTCGTCATCTCCGCAAACATATCGCGCGGAAAATCAAGACCCCACAGGTCCGTAACCGCATAGCCGTGTCCGCCATACGTCTTCATGCGCGAGAAAGGCAGCAGCCCGGTAATCGTCCCCGTACGCCCAATGAACAGCGCCGCAGGCCCGCCACGCTCGCGGCGAACATGCACTTCGCCCTTCAGCAGAATCGTCATCGTGTCCGCAACGTCGCCTTCGTGGAACAGCGTCGTCCCGGCCACAACCTTGCGCTCAATTCCATGCGATGCCAGCCATTCCAACTCGCACTCTTCCATGCCGTGCAGCGGCGGAACGCGCTTCAGCGCTTCAATGATTTCTGGAATCGGGGTGCGGTTCCCAGCGGCCGGGTCCAGTGTGGGGACAGAACTGGCGGTAGTCATAGAGATGACCTCTTCCTGTGATGGTAACCGATGCGCCGCACCCGCGCAGAAGCGGCAGAAATCCTGAATCGCGTCGCGTCACCGCCACATTTCGAGAAAAACTACCTGCCCCGAGGTGGCCTTTGCTTGAAAGACCACCCGGAGCTTGAATAGGCCACAGAAACTACGCGGTAGGAACCGAAGACTGCGGCTTGTTGTCCTTCACCGTCACCGGATCGAGGAACGGCATCGCCGCCCGCAGACGCCCGCCAACCTCTTCAATCGGGTGCTCGGCCTCGTCTTTGCGAATCTGCGTGAAGTATTTCCGTCCCGTCTTGTTTTCTTCAATCCATTTCTTCGCAAAGGTTCCGTCCTGGATCTCCTTCAGCAGTTTCTTCATCTCCGCGCGCGTCTCGTCGGTCACAATGCGCGGCCCCGCCGTGTAATCGCCGTACTCCGCCGTATCGGAAACCGAATAGCGCATGTACGCCAGTCCGCCGCGATACATCAGGTCCACAATCAGCTTCAGCTCATGCAGGCATTCGAAATACGCAATCTCCGGCTGATATCCGGCGTTCACCAGCGTCTCAAAGGCCGCCTTCACCAGCGCCGACGTGCCTCCGCACAATACAGCCTGCTCGCCGAAAAGATCGGTCTCCGTCTCTTCAGCAAAAGTAGTCTGGATCACGCCCGCGCGCATGCAGCCAATTCCCTTCGCGTAGGAAAGCGCGACTTCCAGCGCCTTGCCTGAAGCGTCCTGATGGATCGCCACCAGTCCCGGCGTCCCTCCGCCTTCGGTAAACACCTCGCGAACGCGATGCCCCGGGGCCTTCGGCGCCACCAGTGAAACATCGATGTCCTTCGGCGGATCGATCGTGCCAAAGCGGATATTGAACCCATGCGCAAACATCAGTGTCTTGCCCGCCTTCAGGTTCGGCGCAATGTCCTGCGCGTAGGTGTCGCCCTGCGAGTGGTCGGGCGTCAGAATCATAATCACGTCGGCCCACGCCGCCGCATCGCTCACCGTGTTCACCTCAAGGCCGGCCTTCTTCGCCTTGTCAATCGACTTGCTCGTAGCGGGCAAGCCAACGCGCACCTCAACACCTGAATCCTTCAGGTTCAGCGCATGAGCATGGCCCTGTGAGCCGTAGCCGATAATCGCTACTTTCTTCTTTTGAATAATGGACAGGTCGGCATCCTGATCGTGATACGTCTTCGGCATTTCGTTTCCTCATTGGCTTTCTTTGTGAAATAGTTTTCAAGTTTTTTTGAAGTTCTTACTTGGAATGGAAAAATCACTGCGGCAAATCGACCTCTTCCGCAACGCTGTCGTGCGTCTCGTCCTCCGCTCCGGCTTCCGTCTCGACACCCGGCACGCGCATCGCATCCAGTACGCGGCTCGTATGCTGCCCGCGCCGCATCACCATGCGCCCGGTGCGCGAAACCTCGAGGATGCGGTCCTCGCTCTCGTTCAACACCTGGATCAGCCCCTCAATCTTGCTCTCGACGCCGGTAATCTCAATCATCAGCGACTCCGGAGCCAGATCCACAATCCTCGCCCGGAAAACCTCCGCCAGCTCAAAGATGTGCGACCGCGACTTCGGCGTAGCCGCAACTTTAATCAGTGCCAGCTCCCGGCTCACGCTCGAGTACTGCCCAATGTCGTCCACCTGCAGCACGTTTTCCAGTTTGTAAAGGCTCGCCATAATGCGGTGTCCCGCCGTTGGCGACGCGTCGGAGACAATTGTCATCCGCGAAGTCCCCGGCTTCTCCGACCGTCCCACCGTCAGCGAAACAATATTGATGTTCAACCGCCGGAACAGCGACGCCACCCGCGTCAACACACCCGGCTTATCTTCCACAAGTGCAACGAATGTATGCAGCATACTTGAATAATCCCTAACCCCTAATGGCTAATCCCTAATCTTTAAACATCCTGCGCTGTCTCAACCAACGGATTGCTCTCCGGTCGCCGAATCATCTCATGCAGAGCCGATCCCGCCGCAATCATCGGATACACCGAGTCTTCTTTTTCAACCATGAAATTAATCAGGAACGGTCCTTTGCGTTCGCGCGCCGCCTTCACCGCCGGCAGCACCTCCGCCCGCGTCCGCACCGTCAGCCCCGGAATCCCGTGCGCCTCCGCCAGCTTCACATAATCCGGGCTCAATATCGGCGACGACTCATAATTCTTGTCATAGAAAAATTCCTGCCACTGCCGAACCATCCCCAGGTACCCGTTGTTCACAATGGCGATGTTTACGTCGAGATTTTCCTGCGCAATCGTCGACAGCTCCGCCGCCGTCATCTGGAACCCGCCATCCCCCGCAATAATCCAGACCTCTTTCTCCGGCTGCGCAACCTTCGCCCCAATGCCCGCGGGCAGCGCGAATCCCATCGTCCCCAGGCCGCCGGAAGTAATCAGGGTGCGCGGCTCCTCGTGCTTGTAATACTGCGCCTCCCACATCTGGTGCTGGCCTACATCCGTCGCAACAATCGCCTTGCCGCCCGTCGCGTGCCACAGGTCGTGCATTACGTGCGCCGCATAAAGATGCCCGGTGTCCGGCAGATTCTGAATATCACGCACCGCGCACTCGCCCTTCATCGCATTCACTTCGCGCACCCACGCTGAGCTTTTGCGTGCCGACAAGTGCGGCAGCACCGCCTCCAGAACCTCTGCCAGGTCGCCGATCAACGCGATATCCACCTTCACGTTCTTATTGATCTCCGCCGGATCGATCTCAATGTGAATCTTCTTCGCATGGACAGCGTAGGTCGCCAGCGATCCCGTCACGCGGTCGTCAAAACGCATCCCGCACGCAATCAGCAAATCCGATTGCTGAATCGCCTGGTTCACCCACGCCTCGCCGTGCATGCCCATCATGCCCAGCGACAGCGGATGCGAAGCCGGAAATCCGCCCAGCCCCAGCAACGTCGACGCCACTGGAATCTGCAGCCGCTCCGCCAGCGCAATCATCTGCTCGCGCGCATTCGACTTGATCACTCCATGCCCGGCCAGGATCACCGGCTTCTTCGCTGCGCGAATCATCTCCGCCGCCTGCAACACCGACTCGCTCTCCGCCCGCAGCATGGGATGCGGACGATGCGGGCGCGGCGCGGACGCGGCAAAATCAAACTCCGCCGTCGCCTGTTGCGCGTCTTTCGTGATGTCCACCAGCACCGGCCCCGGACGTCCCGACCGCGCCACCATCAGCGCCTCGCGAAGCACCGGAGCAATCTCTTCCGCCCGCGTCACCAGGTAGTTGTGCTTTGTCACCGGCAGCGTAATACCCGTGATGTCTACTTCCTGAAACGCATCCGAACCCAGCACCTTGCTCGAAACCTGTCCCGTAATGCACAGCAGCGGAATCGAATCCAGCATGGCCGTCGCAATTCCCGTCACCATGTTCGTCGCGCCCGGCCCTGAGGTCGCAATGGCCACGCCCACCTTGCCCGAAGCCCGCGCGTAGCCATCAGCCATGTGTACCGCGCCCTGCTCATGCCGCACCAGAATGTGGCGAATGGGAAACTTCCGCAGCGCGTCATACGCCGGCAGAATCGCGCCGCCCGGATAGCCGAAGACCTCGCGCACCCCTTCGCCCTCAAGCGTAGCCCACAAAATCTCGGCTCCTGTCAGTCGCGTTCCTGCGGATTTCGTCTCACCCATCTCATCCTCCTGGAAGCGAAGCTCCCAAGCTTGTGCCCCATGCCCTGAGCCCTGTGCTCTGTGCCCTGAGCCCTGTGCTCTGTGCCCTGAGCCCTGCTTTTACTGCGTCACCGCACCCTGCGCCGCCGACGAAACCGAGTCGGCATACTTGCGAAATACTCCGCGCGTATATCGTGGAGCGGGTTTTTGCCACGTCTTCAGCCGCGCAGCCAGCTCCTCATCAGAAATCTCAACCGACAGCTTGCGGTTGGGAATATCGAAGTGAATCTCGTCGCCCTCGCGCACCGCCGCAATCGCACCACCCACTGCGGCCTCCGGCGCAACGTGCCCCGCCATCAATCCGCGCGTCGCTCCGGAAAATCGCCCATCGGTAAGCAGCGCAACCGTGTCGCTCAACTCCGGAATCCCCGCAACCGCCGCTGTCACCGCCAGCATCTCGCGCATCCCCGGCCCGCCCACCGGGCCTTCGTAACGAATCACCATCACGTCGCCTGGCTTGATCGCGCCCGACTCCACCGCGTGAAACGCATCCTGCTCGCAATCGAACACACGTGCCGGTCCGCGATGCTCCAGCCGCTTGTGCCCCGCGACCTTAATCACGCATCCCTCAGGCGCGAGATTGCCCTTCAAAATCACCAGTCCGCCCGTCGGCTTGATCGCCGTTTCCAGCGTATGGATCACCTTCTGCCCCGGTGTCTCTTTTGCTGCGGCAGCCTCTTCGGCCAGCGTCTTGCCGGTCACATTCCAGCCGCTCCCGTCGATCAATCCCGCGTCCAGCAGCCGCTTCGCCAGCAGCCGGCTGCCGCCCGCCGCTTGATAGTCCGCGGCCACATACTGCCCGCCCGGTTTCAGGTCGCAAAGCAGCGGAGTATTCCTGCTGATGCGATCAAAGTCATCGATGGTCAGCGGCAAATTCATCTCGTTCGCAATCGCCAGGAAGTGCAGCACCGCATTCGTTGATCCACCCGACGCCGCCACGCTCGCGATCGCCGTCTCCAGCGACTTCGGCGTAATGATCTTGCTCGGCCGCAGATCGTTCTTCGCCAGCTCCATCACCAACCGGCCCGCCTCGCGCGACGCCGCCAGCTTGTCCGGCAGAAACGCCGGCACTCCGGAAATCCCGATCGGCGAAATGCCCAGGAACTCGCACGCCATGGCCATCGTATTCGCCGTAAACTGTCCGCCGCACGCGCCCGCGCCCGGACACGCATTGGCCTCCACCGCCTCCAGCCCCGCATCGTCCAGCTTGCCCGCGGCGTGTGAACCGACCGCCTCGAACACGTCCTGCACCGTAAGGTCTTTGCCGTTCAAATGCCCCGGTGCAATCGATCCGCCATAAAGCATCAGCGACGGAATATCCAGCCGCGCCAGCGCCATCACCGTGCCCGGCATATTTTTATCGCAACCCGCAATCGCCACCAGGCCATCAAACAAATTCCCGCGCGCCACCAATTCCACCGAATCAGCAATCACCTCGCGGCTGATCAGCGACGCCTTCATCCCTTCGGTGCCCATCGTGATTCCATCCGAAATCGTGATGGTGTTGAACTCCATCGGTGTGCCGCCCGCCTCGCGAATGCCCTGCTTCACCGCCTCGGCAATCTGCCGCAGATGAAAGTTGCACGGCCCGATCTCCGTCCACGTATTCGCAATGCCGATAATCGGCTTCGCCAGGTCCTCGCGCGAGAAGCCCACCGCGCGCAGCATCGCCCGTGCCGGTGCGCGATTCGGTCCCTCTGTCAGTGCAATCGAATGAAGTTTCGCCTGTCCGTTGCCGTTCCCGCTGCTCATGCCTGCGCTGTCCCCTCTGGTCCCTTCGTTGCGTTGTGTGGTTTAGCCGCGACCCAGAAGGCCGCATCATGCTTTTTTTCAAACGTGTCGAGCGCATCCGCATGGCGCAGCGACAGCCCAATATCGTCCAGCCCTTCCAGCAGGCAGTAGCGGCGAAAAGGATCCATCGTGAACGAAGCCGAAAATCCGGAATCGTCCTTCACCGTCTGGTCTTCGAGTGAAACCGTCAGTTTGTAGTTCGCCGTCTTCGCCGCGCGGTCCAGCAGCGTCTGCACCTGCTCCTCCGGCAACGTCACCAGCAGAATCCCGTTCTTCCCGGCATTCGAGTGAAAGATATCCGCAAAGCTCGGCGCAATCACGCAATGAAATCCGTAGTCCGAGAGCGCCCACGCCGCATGCTCCCGCGACGATCCGCAGCCAAAATTCTTCGCCGCCACCAGAATTTCCGCGCCCTTGTAGCGAGGATCGTTCAGCTCGAACCCCGCATCCTTGCGCCAGTCGAAGAAAAGAAATTCTCCATAGCCCGTGCGCTCAATGCGCTTCAAAAACTGTTTGGGGATGATCTGGTCCGTGTCCACGTTCACGCGGTCCAGCGGCATTACGCCCGAAGTTAGCGTCCGAAATGATTGCATTATGCCGGCACCTCTTCTTTCCTGAATTCCCATGTCCGCACATCGGTGAAGTGCCCCGTGATCGCCGCCGCAGCCGCCATCATCGGACTCACCAGATGCGTCCGTCCGCCGCGTCCCTGGCGACCTTCAAAGTTGCGGTTGCTCGTCGAAGCGCATCGTTCGCCCGGCGACAAAATATCCGGATTCATGCCCAGGCACATCGAGCAGCCCGGCTCGCGCCACTCAAATCCCGCCGCGCGAAAAATGTGGTCCAGCCCTTCTTTCTCCGCCTGCGCCTTCACCTTCTGCGATCCCGGCACCACCATCGCATTCACCTTCGGATGCACATGATGTCCCACCACCACCTTCGCCGCCGAGCGCAGGTCCTCAATGCGCGAGTTCGTGCACGATCCAATAAACACGCGGTCGATCGCGACCTCTTCAATCGGAACGCCGGCCTTCAGGTCCATATATTCAAGCGCTCGCTCAAAGCCGCGCCGGTCCGCATCCGTCGCCGCCGCCGCCGGGTCCGGAACCACATCCGTAACCGCAATCACCATCCCCGGGCTCGTCCCCCACGTCACATACGGAGCCAGCTCAATCGCCGGAATCACCAATTCGCGGTCATACTTCGCGCCCTCGTCGCTCGCCAGCTTGCGCCACTCGTTCACCGCCTTGTTCCAGTCCGTTCCCTGCGGCGAAAACTGCCGCCCCTGCAGATACGCAAACGTCGTCTCGTCCGGAGCGATCATTCCCGCGCGCGCCCCGGCCTCGATGCTCATATTGCACACCGTCATCCGGCCTTCCATCGAGAGTCCGCGAATCGCCGAACCTGCAAACTCAATCACGCAGCCCGTCGCGCCGTCCGTGCCGATGCGCCCAATGATCCCCAGCGCAACATCCTTCGCCGTTACGCCGTCCGGCAGCTCGCCCTCCACGGCAATGCGAAACGTCTTCGCCTTCGACTGCTGCAGGCACTGCGTCGCCATCACATGCTCGACTTCAGACGTGCCAATTCCGAACGCCAGCGCGCCAAATGCTCCATGCGTCGAGGTATGCGAGTCGCCGCACACAATCGTCATCCCCGGTTTAGTCAACCCCAGCTCCGGTCCGATCACATGAACAATTCCCTGCTCCGCCGACTGCACATCGTAGAGCGTCACGCCAAAGTCCGCGCAGTTCTTGCGCAGCGTATCGATCTGCTTCGCCGCAATCGCATCTTCAATCAGCACTCGCCCCGCCAGCGTGGTCGGAACGTTATGGTCCGCCGTCGCCACCGTGCGGTCCGGACGCCGCAGCTTCCGCCCCGCCAGCCGCAATCCCTCAAAGGCCTGCGGAGAGGTCACTTCATGCACCAGGTGCAGATCGATATAAAGCAGCGCAGGCTCATTCGCCGGCTCAGCAACCAGGTGCGACTCCCAGACTTTCTCAAATAGTGTTTTCGGTTTCTCTGCCATTCCTGCTACTCCCAATCATTCAAAAATGCTGTCATCCTGAGCGAAGTTTGGCGCGGTTCTTGCGCCAAACGCAGTCGAAGGACCTGCTTCTTCTTGACCCGCCACACCTTTATATCGTGGCAAATCAAACCGCGTGCATCGCCTGCCTGCGGTCAATCAACTCGCTCAGCACCTGATGTACCTGGTTGCCCATCTCCTGCGTCGAAATCCCCTTCGCGCCGCGCACCAGGTCCGCCGTGCGATATCCCTGCTCCAGCACCGTGCGCACCGCCGTCTCCACCGCCGCAGCATCCTGCTCCAGCTTGGCCGAGTAGCGCAGCACCATCGCCGCCGTCAAAATCGCGCCCAGCGGATTCGCAATCCCCTTGCCCGCAATGTCCGGAGCCGAGCCATGCACCGGCTCATACAAGTTCACCGCGCCGCCAATCGTCGCCGAAGGCAACATGCCCAGCGATCCGGTAATCACCGCCGCCTCGTCCGACAAAATATCTCCAAACAGATTCTCAGTAAGCACCACATCGAAGTTGCGCGGCGTATTCATCAGATGCATCGCGCACGCGTCTACATATTGATGCTCCAGCGTCACACCTGGATACTGCGCCGCCAGCTCCGTCACCGTCGCGCGCCACAGCTGCGAAACCTCCAGCACGTTCGCCTTATCCACTGACGTCAATTTCTTGCGCCGCGCCGAAGCCAGCTCAAACGCCACCCGCGCCACGCGCATCACCTCGTCGCGCGTGTAGCGCATCGTGTTCCACGCCGCGCCCGCCTCGCGGTCCCACGCCCGCGGCTGGCCAAAGTAAAGGCCGCCCAGCAGCTCGCGCACAAACAAAATATCAGTGCCGTTCACCACCTCCGCCTTCAGCGGAGAATTCTGCGCCAGCGCCGGCCACGCAAACGAAGGCCGCAGATTGGCAAACCCGCCCAGCGCCTGCCGCAGTTGCAACAGTCCGGCCTCAGGGCGCTTATCCGGAGGCAGCGCGTTGAACTCATTGCCGCCCACCGCACCCAGCAGCACCGCATCGCTCTCCAGCGCAATCTCCAGCGTGGAAGCGGGAAGCGGCGTGCCTTCCTTCTTGATCGCAACGCCGCCAATCAGCGCCTCGCGAAACTCGAAATCGTAGCCGCCCATCTCGGCGACCGAGCGCAGCACGCGCACCGCTTCGCCCGTAACCTCGGGGCCAATTCCATCCCCAGCGACAACCAGCACCTTCAGCTTCATTGAAAAATGATCTCCAGAAATTTAAGTGGTTACAGCGCACCGTCGCAGAAGAAACCCGCGTCAGGCCCGCCGCGCAACCGTTTCGGTGATGACCTCGCCGATCAAATCCTCATGGCGCTGGTGGTGTGCAACCAGGTTGATCAAATCCAGGTCGTAGATGGCCTTCTTCTTATCCGCCAGCTCCGTAAATGCGCGGTAAGCAATATCCAGATCCGCCGGAGCCAGGTCATACCCCAGCGCAATCAGCCGCGAGCGCAGAGCGTGCCGCCCCGAGTGCTTGCCCAGCACCATGCGGTTTGTCGGAACCCCCACCGAAGCCGGCGTCATAATCTCATACGTCAGCGGATTCGAAAGCACTCCATGCTGATGGATTCCCGCCTCATGCGCGAACGCATTGCTGCCTACAATCGCTTTATTGGGGGAGGGCCCAAAGCTGATCGTGCGCGCAAGCTGCTGGCTGATGGCATACAGGTTCTCCAGCTTCAATCCGTGCTCTACCGGATAGCGGTCCGCCCGTACCCGCAGCGCCGCCGCAATCTCTTCCAGCGCCGCATTGCCCGCGCGCTCGCCAATGCCGTTAATCGTGCACTCCACCTGTCGCGCACCGGCGTCAATCGCCGCCAGCGCATTCGCAACCGCCAGTCCCAGGTCGTCATGCGTGTGCGCCGACAGTTCAACCTTGTCCGCGCCCGGCACGCGCTCGCGAATCACGCGAAACATCTCCGCATAGTCGCTCGGCGTCGCATAGCCCACCGTATCCGGAAGGTTGATCACCGTCGCGCCCGCCTCAATCGCCGTGCCCACAATCTGGCATAGAAAATCATGACCGGTGCGCGTCGAGTCTTCCGGAGAAAACTCCACCTCGTCCGCCAGCGTCTTTGCCAGCGAAACTGACTTCGCCGCATGCTCCAACGCCTGTTCGCGGCTGATCTTCAGTTTGTATTCCAGGTGAATGTCCGAGCTGGCCAGAAAAATATGGATGCGCGACCGTCGCGCCTTCTTGAGCGCCTGCCCGGCACGCTCAATGTCTTCCGTCTTCGCCCGCGCCAGAGACGCGATCACCGGCCCGCGTACCTCTTGCGCCACCGCTTCAATCGACGCAAAGTCTCCGTCCGACGAAATCGCAAACCCGGCCTCGATCACATCCACGCCCAGATCGGCCAGTGAATGCGCCATCTGGAGCTTTTCATGCTGGGTCATGCTGCAGCCCGGCGACTGCTCTCCGTCGCGAAGTGTCGTGTCAAAAAAATGTAAGCGGTCGTTACCCATCTGCATCTCCTGCAACCTTCGACTCTTTAAGTTTGCCAAATTGACGAGCATAATTCAAATTTATAATTTCTACTGATTCCATAAATTTAATTTATACTTGCCGCAGACGCTGCGCAAAGCCGCAATTGCATTTATGGACCTCTCTCAGCTCGAAACCTTTCTCGCCGTCATCGAAGAGCGTGGCTTCTCGCGCGCCGCCGTGCGCATGCGCCGCACCCAGCCCGCCATCAGCCACACCATCCGCCGCCTCGAAGACGAAATCGGCGAGTCGCTCTTCGAGCGTGTCTCGCGCGAAGGCACGCTCACCGCCGCCGGCGAGCTCCTGCGCGAATACGCCGAGCGCCTGCTCAAGCTGCGCGGCGAAGCCGCCTCTGCCCTCGAAGAGCTGCGCTCCCTCGAACGCGGACGCCTCCATCTCGCCGCCAACGAATACACCTGCCTCTACCTGCTGCCCGTGCTCGACCGCTTTCGCCGCCAGTGCCCACACATCGGCGTCATGGTCCAGCGCACCCTTGCCAGCCGCATCCCTGAGCACGTCCTCGGACGCACCGTCGAGCTGGGCATCGTCACCTTTCCGCCTGAGGACCCGCAGCTCAAATCCATCGGCGTCTATACCGATTCGGTCGTCTTCATCGTCAACCCGCGCCATCCCTTCGCGCGCCAGAAAAAAGTGGCCCTCCGCGATCTTGGAGCCGAAAACTTCATCGCGCACAATGTCGTCTCACCGCTGCGCCGCCGCGTCATCGCCCTCTTCGAGCAGCACAAGACCCCGCTTCACATGAACGTCGAGCTGCCCAGCCTCGAAGCCATCAAGCGCTTCGTCGCCATGGGCAACGGAGTCGCGCTCGTCCCCGGCCTCACCGTGCGCAGCGAGCTGGCCCGTGGCGAGCTGGTGCAGGTGCAGGTACCCGAGCTGCGCATTGAGCGCCAGCTCCTGCTCATTCACCGCCGCAACGCAACGCTCTCCCACGCCGCGCAGGCCTTTCTGAAATGCGTCAAAACCATCGCCGCCGAAAACGGAGCACCCTTCAGCTTCCGCCGCCAGCTTAAGGAAGAGTCCGCCACCAGCCGCCAGCCCTGATCTCACGCCGTCCATCCTGTCCTCATCTTTGCCACATTCGCCGATTACAATCTCCCTCCGGTGCGATAGCATCTAGGCTCAGCCGCTTCCGGCTATTTTGGGCGAAGTTTTTCAAGGACTGGTAAAGATGCTGATTCGTCATCGTTTTGCCCGCCGGCTCTGCTTCGTACTGGGTGTCCTGCTGTTGCCCGCCGCCTTTGCCCAGAACTTCGATCTCGATCACGATCGCCAACCCGTTGCCTCCGTCGACGGTTTGTGGCGCTTTCATCCCGGCGACGATGCCCGCTGGGCCGACCCTGCCTTCGACGACTCCTCCTGGAAGCTGCTCCGCAGTGATCGCCCCTGGTACGAACAGGGATATCCCGGGATGAGCGGCTACGCCTGGTACAGGTTCACCGTCAGCCTGCCAGCCTCCAGCCAGCCGTCATCCTTGTTGCTCGCGCCATTCCTGACCGGCTTTCAACTCTACGTCGACGGCCGGCTCGTCACCACCTCAGGCCCCATGCCGCATCATGCGAGCAACAGCCTCCGCCTTTTTGCTACCGTCCGGGCCATCCGGACTCTGCAGTTGTTCCCCCTCACTCGTAGCGTCAGCGCCGCTCCGCGAATGCTGCACATCGCCATTCGCGTATGGCATGCGCCAGAATGGGCTGCCTACGAAGGAGGAGGGCCCCAGACCGGCGGCAGCCTCGTCGGCGATTCCACCCTGCTCGAGAACCAGCTGCGCCTTCACCAGACTTTCAGAAACTCCAGGCTTGTTGACCAGTACACGCTGGCCATCCTGCAGGCTCTCATCGGCTTCACCGTCCTCGGGCTGTTCCTGTTCCGCCGCCGCGAACGCGAATACATGTGGTTCGCCGCGCTGCTGCTGGCCTCCGCCCTTGACCTCTTCCTCGGCCTCTTCCAGTCGGCCTACTCGGCGTTGCCCATTCCGGTCTTCGACGTGCTCGATGGCGGCTTCTTCTCGCTCTTCATCGTCTTTAACCTGTGCTTCTTCGCCAACGTGCTCCGGGCACGCTCCAGTTGGCTCTGGCGCACCTGCGCCGGCCTCGCTCTGCTCAGCTGCCCAACCACGTTTCTCTACATCTATGGCTGGACCTCGGTCCCCGTCTCCGCTGTGTGGCAGGTTGCGCTTCTTTTGCCCGGTACCTTGTGGATCTTCGCCATGCTCGGCTACCGCGCCTTCCAGCGTGATCCCGATGCTCTGCTCCTGCTCATCCCCTTTGCCCTCGGAGAAGGCTATTATCTCCTCAACCAGGTCATCCAATTCATGTGGCAACTGGGATGGGCCCGGCATCCGGGCATCTTCCTTGATCCCATTCCACTGTTGCCTTTCAGCATGCATGTGTCCATGCTCACCGGCTTCTTCTTTGTGATGGCCATGCTGGCGTTTCTCATACGACGCTTTGCTCTCGCCCGCCGGCGCGAAGAGCGCATGGCCAGCGAGTTCGAGGCGGCTCGCGAAGTGCAGCAGCTTCTGCTGCCCGACTCGTCCTCCCCTGCGCCGGACTTCAAAGTGGAATCCGTCTATCTTCCCGCCGAATCGGTGGGTGGCGACTTCTTCCAGCAGCTTCCCGGCGACAACAACGGCCTGCTGATCGTCGTCGGCGACGTCGCGGGAAAGGGATTGCCCGCCGCCATGATGGTCTCCATGCTCGTCGGCGCCATTCGCGCGGAAGCGCGCCACACCCTCGATCCCCTTGCACTGCTCTACTCGCTGAATGAGCGCATGCTGAGCGGTTCACAGCGGCGCTTCGCCACCTGCCTCGTCGCGCATCTTTCTTCCGGCGGCCAGGTCTCGTTCGCCAACGCGGGTCATCTGCCGCCCTATCTCAACGGCAGCCCAATCGAGCTGCCGGGCTCTCTGCCTCTCGGCATCGTCAGTCAGCCCGGCTACGAAGCCGTCAACATCGCTCTGCAGCCCGGCGATCGGCTCACCTTTCTCTCCGATGGAGTCGTCGAAGCCCAGACAGCTTCGGGCGAGCTCTTCGGCTTCGATCGCACTCTCGCGCTCAGCCGCGAACCGGCTCCCGTCATCGCCGAGGCGGCGCAACGCTTCGGCCAGGTGGATGACATCACCGTCGTCACCGTAGAACTGCTCGGCGTCTCCAGACCAGTCACTGTCTAAAGCCTGTGATAGCCGGCCCAATGTTATGCCCGAAAGCCCGGTAGTGGTGCAGTTTGAATTTAGCTGGTGAGCGAGTGAGGCTTAGGCTTTTGCTTTCCGTCCAGTTTCCTCATGGCACGATTGGCCGACTTCAAACGCTTCTTAACGCTCGCGATGTCCTCAGCGATTGGTAGCTGTTCCGGGGCGGTGCCACCGTTCTTAGTCATAATCCCCCGAACTTCTCGCCCTACTTGCTTCGCTGCGACTTGGAGGGAAGGAAGTCCCATCGTGCCCTGTGTTTTTATTCGAGCGGCAGTCTGGGTAACGCGAAATAGATTACCCGCAAGTTCATCAAGTCCCATGAAATCGTACAGAACGTGTTTTCCCCCCACTCCTTTGTGCGCCATGAGATTACTAAGGCTCATGTTGTACATGCCACGAAATCCAGCGTCTTTGAAAATCCCATACTGCCAGTTTTCTAGACCGGCAGATTGAGCCACCCCACTCAATACTCGCTCAGCGAGTTTCAGATCGTCCCTCGTTTCGATCCGTCCGAGGTCACTCTCGCGTATGCGCTCCTCGACTAGAGTGTCTGCGATGGCGGCCAGTGATGCTTTAGCTAAAGCCACCTCAGGCTTATTGGAGTCTCCATACATCGACACCAAGAAGCAGGCGAAGCGCGAAAGCTTATATGTCTTGCACTCCTTACCGTTGTCTATATAGAGAGCCGGAACAAAAGATTCGGTGGGGTCAATTCCAAGCCGAGCGCACGCACCCATCGCCTTTGTGATCACCTTTTGGAAGGTGGCCCACATGTCATAGCCGAGCGATTTCATAAACTCATGGGCATACCAATAGCGAACGCCGTTTTCGCGCCCGTCCGCCTCAAACTTTTGAATGCTAAATTCGCCCATGTGATATCGCCGAGTGAGGAAATCCTACCCGATTTTACACCCGTTATCTCAGGATCGAAAGAAGTTCTTCAAGGGTCCATACCGATGTGGATAACCCAGCCTCCATAGCCGGAGTGACCCTCAAGGTTTTGTGTACCCGACAAAAGTTGTAGTGCATGAAGTACAGCGCCACAGCATGTCCATGGTTTTCTAGCTTCTTTGAGAATCCGTTCGTCAACCGCGTAAATCTCCGCATAGACATTCTCATTGTGAGATTTTGCCGCTCCACGAAACTGGTAGAGACATGCTTAGGATCGGGGATGCCGCTCACGGTTTTCATGTCACAGCCAATGCAGGTCGCAGGACTGTAACGCGAGTCTGGAGCCTCTGTGTAGCCGTAGACCTTGTGCATGGTCGCATAGTCCGCATCACCGCCAAAAGCTTCTTCTACAGCTTTCAGGTAGGGCTTGTGCGCGTCTGTGGTGATCTGCGGCTTGCCGATAATGCGCTCTGAGCAATCCTGCATAAAGTCCACTGCCCAGCCTGTAGAACGCCCGCCGACGAGGTAAGAGACGATTAGCTTCGTGTCGGCATCAATCGCTGTCCATGTCCAAACGTCTCCCCATCCCTGAGCCTTTTGCTCCAGCGTGACGTTCTTTGCTTTCGCACCGCAGAAGGCCCAGATTTCATCGCACTGGAGACGGCGTACCTTGAGGCCGCGAACGTTACGGTGATGAAACTCCGCAGCGGCACATCCTAGATCGCGAAGCAGATTCAGAACTGTATGCTTGGCAACTCCCGTCATGCGGCACGTCGCATTGATAGAAACCCCTTCAACCAAAGCCGATACAACTTGAACTCTCTTGGATGTTGATAAGCGATTCACATATCTCCCCTGCAAGCATTTTTAGAATAATGCTTGCAAACAAGAAATGCAAGCATTATTATCAGTTTTGAGGTGCAAGCATGAGTGGAGACGAATCAAAGGCAAAGGGTGGACACGCAAGAGCAGAAATTCTCAGCCCTGAGAAGCGAAGCGAAATCGCAAAGAAGGCTGCGCTGGCAAGATGGGGCGAAAAAGAACTTCCGAGAGCGACGCATTCGGGGTCAATCAAGATTGGCGATCTTAGTTTGCCAGTCTTCGTTTTAGAGGATGGAACCCGACTAATACCACAGCGCGCAATGCAAACGACAATAGGTATGTCTACAAGCGGCGGTTCTGCTGGTGCGCACAGAACCGCCCAGATTGTAGAGCGTATTGAAGACAAGCTGAATATAAGCAACGACTTATCTGTGCGCATGAAATCGCCCATACTCTGCGTTACCGGAGGTCTGTCCACATATGGAAACGAGGCAACAACTCTTATCGATGTCTGCGAGTTGATGTTGAAGGCGAGAGACGGAGGGGTGCTTACTCCCAGTCAGCAAAAGTACGCTGACGCCGCCGACATTGTCATAAGATCGTTCGCCAAAGTCGGAATCATTGCCCTAATCGATGAGGCAACGGGATATCAGGAAGTTCGTCCTAGAGAAGCCCTGCAAGCCTTCTTAGAGAAGATCATTGCCAAAGAACTGGCTGCATGGGTTAAGACCTTTCCAGATGAGTTTTATCAAAACATCTACAAACTAAAGAACTGGCCTTGGCCTGGAATGTCCAAGAATCGTTACAGCGTGGTTGCACACTACACGAATGATCTTGTTTATGAGCGCCTTGCGCCGGGACTACGCGCCGAACTTGAAAAGAAGAATCCGAGGGATGAAAAAGGCAGGAGAGCCGTCAAGAATTTCCAGTGGCTAACGTCGGAAATTGGGCACCCGATGCTTGCTCAACATCTGTATTCATTGATGATGTTTCAGCGATTGGCGATCTCTAACGGGTTCGGATGGAAACGATTCCTAAAGATGATTGACCAAGTTCACCCAAAAAAGGGAATGACGCTCGATCTGCCCTTTCCTCAAGACAAGGATTAGGCTTTTTCGGTAGCTTCCCGCACGATCCGCGCAGCGGCTTGGCTGAAGTCCTCGCGCGTCTTCTTTTTGGGCGGTTTCGGCTTCGCAGAGTGGATAGGCTTCTTCGGCGTTTTCTTCATGGGTCAATCATGCGCCATTGGTAATAGAGCCGCAAGCCTGTGGAATTTCAAACTGCACCACTACCGAAAGCCCCGAAGGGTATGCCCTTATCCCTCTCCCCCTGTACAATTGCCAGAGTGGATAAGGCCTCGTGCCCGCCTCCATAAATTGACAAGCCCTTAGGGGCTTTTTGTGCCCGCCGCGCCGGGCAAGAGGTTCACGAAACGAATGAAGAAGAGTCTGTTGTTGCTGTTGCTGCTGCCTCTCGTTGCAGTAGCGGGTTTTGCTCAGGAAAGCCGTCAGGACGTCAGCGTGAGCGGATCGGCATTATTTCCCCCTTACATCACGGGCAACGGAGCCCATTTACATGCAACTGTTGGCGAGGGTGCCCTCTTCAGCTACCGTTACCTCCTTACCCCAAGCAGCGGTCTCGAGCTGAACTACCAGTACGCACAGCAGGTCCAGCACTTCACAAACGGCACCAATAACAACACCATCCACAACCGCTTTCAGGAAGTCTCCGGGGCCTACGTCCGCAGTTTCGTCTTCCGGAACTTCAATCCCTTCCTCGAAGCCGGCATCGGCGGCTTTATCTTCACCCCCATCGATGACTCGAAGACAAACTTATCTCAGGGCGTGAGTGAGAACACCAACATAGGCGGCATCTACGGCGGCGGCATCGCGTATGAAATCAGCCCCAGCTTCGACATCCGCGCCGAATACCGCGGCCTCATCTTCAAAACTCCCACCTTCGGCATAGCCAACTTCAGTACCGGCCGCTATTACAACGTCAGCGACCCCGTCATCGGCATCGCCTACCACTTCTAGCCGGCTCGGGCGGAGACGCGCTTGTCTCCGCCCCGCTCACCCCCTGAAAATCTGCCCTGCCCACATCGCAAATCTTGCTTGAAATATCACAAAGTAAAGCAGTTTTCCGTCTTGTGGATTTCCACATACCCTCCCCAACATATAGAGGTTGCGCAACCACCGGATACAGCGTAAGGTAGTTTTACTTCGCCGGTTTCCTACGCATCAGTGTAGGAATGAAACGGGAATCCGGTGCAATTCCGGAGCTGCCCCGCAGCGGTAAGCAGGAACGAAAGCCCACATTGGCACTGGCCTGAAAATGGCTGGGAAGCCGGGCAAGTAGGTCGCCTGCAAGTCCGAAAACCTGCCCGCGAAGACATTTCGCTTACGCCTCCGAGGGGAGGCGAGGGTGATCATCGGCGATTTTGCGCCGCTGCCCTCTCGCGTCTCTTCTCGCAGGCCATGGAGAGCAAGCACATGGCGACCATCCCCCAAACCACATTCCAGACCAGCCTTTCCGACCTCACTCCAAGCTTTCCCATTCGCGAGGAAGTTCCCACCATGCACGTCCGCAAGCGCAACGGCGCGCTTGAGCCGGTCGACGTCAACAAGATCGTCCGTGCCGTCGAGCGATGCGCTTGGGGACTCGCCCACGTCGACGCCATCCGCATCGCCAGCAAGACCATCGGTGGCCTCTACGACGGAGCCACCACCCGCGAGCTCGACACCATCTCTATCGACACCGCCGCATCCCTCATCGCCGAGGAGCCGCAGTACTCCAGGCTTGCTGCCCGTCTCCTGCTCGGGACAATCATCAAAGAGGTTGCCGGCCAGAACCTGCATTCCTTCTCGCAGTCCATCGAGTACGGTCATCAGCAGGGCATCGTCAACCCCGCCACCGCCGAGTTCGTCCGCACCCACGCTCGCAAGCTCAACCACGCCATCGACGACCAGCTCTCCGATCGCTTCGAATACTTCGGCCTGCGCACCGTTTACGACCGCTATCTCCTCCGCGACCCCATCTCGCGCAAGGTCATTGAGACGCCGCAGTATTTCTTCCTCCGCGTTGCCTGCGGCCTCGCCACAACTCCAGCCGAAGCCATCGAGTTCTACAGCCTCGTCGCCGCGCACGACTACATGCCGTCGTCGCCCACCCTCTTCAACTCTGGAACCAAGCACGCGCAGATGTCCTCCTGCTATCTGCACGACTCGCCGCTCGACTCCCTCGAGTCCATCTACGACGCTTACAAGTCCGTAGCCATGCTCTCCAAATTCTCCGGAGGCATCGGCCTCGCCTTCCATCGCGTCCGCTCCGAGGGCTCGCTCATCCGCGCCACCAACGGTCTCTCCAACGGCATCGTCCCCTGGCTCCGCACCCTCGACAGCTCCGTCGCCGCCGTCAATCAGGGCGGTAAGCGCAAAGGCGCCTGCTGCGTTTATCTCGAACCCTGGCACGCCGACATCGAGCAGTTCCTCGAGCTCCGCGAAAACACCGGCGATGGCGCGCGCCGCACCTACAACCTCAACCTCGCCAACTGGATTCCCGACCTCTTCATGCGCCGCGTCGACGAAGACGATATCTGGTCCCTCTTCGATCCCAAGTCCGTCCCGCAACTGCCCGACCTCTACGGAGACGACTTCACCGCCGCCTACGAAAAAGCCGAGCAGGCCCAGCTCTACACGCGCCAGATCAAAGCCCGCGAACTCTACGCCCGCATGATGCGCTCGCTCGCCGAGACCGGCAACGGCTGGATGACCTTCAAGGACGCCTGCAACCTCAAGTGCAACCAGACCGGACGTCCCGGCAACACCGTCCATCTCTCCAACCTCTGCACCGAAATCACCGAGGTCACCTCGAAGGATGAGACCGCCGTCTGCAACCTCGGCTCCATCAACCTCGCGCGCCACGTCGCCAACGGAGCCTTCGACTTCGCCAAGCTCGCCGAGACTGTCCGCATCGCCGTGCCCATGCTCGACCGCGTCATCGATATCAACTACTACCCGGTTAACGAAGCCGCCACCGCCAACTCACGCTGGCGTCCCGTCGGACTCGGCGTCATGGGCCTGCAGGATGTCTTCTTCCAGCTCCATCTGCCCTTCGATTCGCCCGAAGCGCAGACTCTCTCCGCGCGCATCCAGGAAGAAATTTATTACTACGCGCTCGCTGCCTCCTGCGAAATCGCCGAAAGGAACGGCCCGCATTCCTCCTTCAGCGAGACCCGTCTTGCGCAAGGCCAACTTCAGTTCGATCTCTGGGGCGTCAAGCCCACCGATGAGGCGCGCTGGAACCAGCTCCGTGAGCGCATCGCAAAGCACGGAGTCCGCAACTCGCTCCTCATCGCCATCGCGCCCACCGCAACCATCGCCTCCATCGTCGGCTGCTACGAGTGCATTGAGCCGCAAATCTCCAACCTCTTCAAGCGCGAAACCCTCTCCGGAGAATTCCTCCAGGTCAACCGCTACCTCATTCAGGAGCTGAAAGACCGCGGCCTCTGGACCGAAGAAATTCGCATGAAGCTCAAACTCGCCGAAGGCTCTGTGCAGCAAATCGCTGAGCTCCCCGACGAACTCAAGCTCATCTATCGCACCGTGTGGGAAGTCCCCATGCGCAGCCTCATCGACATGGCCCGCGACCGCAACGCGTACGTCGATCAAAGCCAGTCCCTCAACCTCTTCGCCGAGTCGCCCAACATCGGACGCCTCAGCTCCATGTACATGTACGCCTGGAAGAGTGGTCTCAAGACCACCTACTACCTCCGCTCCCGCCCGGCGACGAAGATCGCCAAGACCACCGTAGCGTCCACGGCAACCGCAGCCGCTGCAGCCGTCTCTTGCTCGCTCGAAAACCCCGGCACCTGCGAAGCCTGCCAATAATCATCCCGGCCATAAAGCTGAATTGGAGAAACCATGTCTACCATCACCGCGCCCGAAACCATCCTCGATCCCGGCCTCTGCCTCACGCTCCGGCCCATGCGGTATCCCGTCTTCTATGACATGTTCCGCGACGGCATCAAGAACACCTGGACCGTAGAAGAGGTCGATTTCTCCACCGACCTCGTAGATATCAGTCGCCGGCTCAGTCCCGCCGAGGTCCATCTCATCCAGCGCCTCGTAGCCTTCTTCGCCACAGGAGATTCGATCGTCTCCAACAACCTCGTCCTCAACCTCTACAAGCACATCAATTCGCCCGAAGCCCGTCTCTACCTCTCGCGCCAGTTGTATGAAGAGGCCGTCCACGTTCAGTTCTATCTCACCCTGCTCGACAATTACGTCCCCGACCCCGAAGCCCGCGCCGAGGCCTTCGCCGCCGTCGAGAACATTCCCTCCATCTCGAAAAAAGCCGACTTCTGCATGAAGTGGATGGACTCCATCCAGAAATTAGACCAGCTTGAAACCCGCGACCATCGCCGCCAGTTTCTTCTCAACCTCATCTGCTTCGCCGCCTGCAACGAAGGCCTGTTCTTCTTCGCCGCCTTCGCCTACGTCTACTTCCTGCGCAGCAAAGGCCTGCTCCACGGCCTCGCCTCCGGAACCAACTGGGTCTTCCGCGACGAAAGCTGCCATCTCGAATTCGCGTTCGAAGTAGTGAACGTAGTCCGCAGCCAGGAGCCCGACCTCTGGGACAAAGACCTTGAGCAGGACATCATCCAAATGCTCCGCGAAGCCGTAGACGCCGAAACCCAGTTCGCCGAAGACCTCTTAAGCGGAGGCGTCGCCGGCCTCTCCGTCCGCGACATGCGTCAGTATCTAGGCTATGTAGCCGACTCCCGCCTGCAACGCCTCGGCATCGCACCCGTCTTCAACGTAAAAAACCCGTTCTCCTTCATGGAACTCCAAGACGTGCAGGAGCTAACCAACTTCTTCGAGCGCCGAGTCTCCGCCTACCAGACCGCCGTCCCCGGAGAAGTTGTCTTCAGCGAAGATTTTTAGCTCAACTCAGAAACAAATCTGTTTGAAATTGCGCTTTTGAGCTCGCATTTGAATTGTGCTTTGAATTTGTCTTTGATTCTTTGAAGGGGACGGGCTGAAGCCCGTCCATAAAAATCGCTCCGAAGGAGCAACCTCGCTGCCGTAGTCGCGGAGTCGACATGAGAGCCGGCTCCGCGACCAACGGGAGAGGCCACGCGAAGCATAATGCCTGGACGGCAAGTCCCGGCCTTATCGCGCATCCTTATACCGCCGCCCCGCGAATCGAAGGCGCACAGCGTGCCCACCAGGAAAGCCTGTCCTGAGCGAGGCCCAGGGGATGAACCCTCAATCCACCGTGACCACAATCAGCGACGCATCGTCCTGGAACTGCCCTTCGCAGAACGTCGTCACATCCTCAAGCACGCGTTTGCGAATCCCATGCGCGCCCTGTCCGCGGCTGGCCAGTACCGACTCAATCAGCCGCTTATAGCCGAACTCTTCTTCCTCCGCATTCCACGCCTCCAGCACTCCGTCCGTCAGCATCACCAGCACATCGCCCGAGGCTAGTTGCAATTCGTGGTCGCTGTACGTCCAGTGCGAAAACAGCCCCAGCACGCCGCTCGAAGCCTCCGGAATCTCAATGCTTCCATCACGATGGACCAGAAGCGGCAGGCAGTGCCCCGCGCTTTCATAGAGCAGCACGCGGCTGTGCTCGTCGAGCACCGCATAGAGCAAGGTCACAAAGCGTCCCGGCGCAATGTTGTCGCATAAAACGCTGTTCAGCCGCGAGCACAGAGCCGCTGGCGAAACATCCTCCCGCGCAAACGCCTTCACCGACGCCTGAAGATTCGCCATCAGCAGCGCCGCAGCCATCCCCTTGCCTGAAACATCGGCAATGCACAACCCGACTTTGCCGTTGCCCAGCGGCAGCACGTCAAAATAGTCGCCACTCACGCTCCGCGCCGGCTGCCAGGCGCATGCAATCTGGAAACCCTGAAGCTGCGCCGTCTCATGTGGCAGCAAATGCACCTGAATCTCATGCGCCTGATCAAGGTCCGACTGCATCGCCCGCTTTTCATTCAGCCCAAGCTGAACCTGGCTCTCTAGCCTTCGCTGCACCTCCGCATGCCGCGCCTCCAGCTTTGTGCGACTGTCTTCAAACACGAACGAAACCACCCCAATGATGAATGCAATAAGGAGCGTAATGGACGAGTCAGAACGAACAGCTTGCAGGAAGGAAACACGCGCGCCGTATGCCGGGAAAAGAAAGTAGATCGGCAACTCCGCAACTACATTTGCCACAAATCCTGCAAGGATCAGCAGAGCTAGATAGCCAATCCAATTCCAGGGCTGCGGACGCCGCTCGAACAGAGGCCGGCCAAACTGTAGAAGCAAAATAACTACATTGCCCGCGACAAAAGTGTAGACGAGGATGCCGACAATCCCCGTTGGCGAGTGAAATATCCAGTTGAGAATGCGAACCGCGATCGCAATCAGCAGCAGAACCAGTTGAAAGCGCAACAGGCTGAAACCTGATAGAAACGTCCGGCGTCCATCGGCATTCGGCATAGCAGTCGCACCCGCATGAAAGGGAAGAATAACAGAAGCCGGACCGGCAGCCGGCAAATCTCCTCAGCGCAAAACAAAAGAGCGCACCACAATTCAAGGTGCGCTCTAAAGAAATAAATCGCGAAAGGTTACGACTGCTCGCCGCCCTCGGGCTGCTGCTCCGCGAGCTGCTTCTGCATCTCTTCGCGGCGCTTCGCGCGGGCATCGGCGCGCTTCTGGCGCTTCTCGTCAAGCAGCTGCTCCGCGCCCAGCAATTCAATGAAGGCCTTTTCCGCGCCGTCGCCGCGCTGAAAGCCCGTGCGAACAATGCGAAGGTAGCCGCCATTGCGGTCGCCGTAACGGGGTGCGACCGTATCGAACAGGCGCGTCACCGCTTCCCGGGTTTGCAGAAAAGCCAGGGCCTGACGCCGCGCATGCAGGTCGCCCTTCTTTCCCAGCGTGATAAGTTTTTCTACGTGAGGGCGCGCGGCCTTGGCCTTGGTAATCGTGGTCTCGACGCGGTCCTCAAGAACAATCGACGTAACCAGGTTTCGCAGCAGAGCGCGGCGATGGCTGGTGTTCCGTCCCAGTTTGTATCCTGCATTGCGATGACGCATAGCGGTTCTCTCTCTATCAAAAATCGTCGGCGGAGGGCCTGGGCTCAGGGCTTTCTGTGCCCTGGGCCCTCAACCCGGTGCCCTTGTGCTTAAAAGTTCTCTGTCTCGTTCTGCAATACGCTGTCGCCTTCGAGATCGTCTTCGTCGTCATCATCGTAGTTGCCGTAGCTCGCAGCCAGCGCTGCCGCCGGAAGAATGGAGGTCGGGCCGGGCACGGCATTGCCGTGCTCATCGATCTTCATTCCCAGCGAAAGCCCCATCTGCGCCAGAATTTCCTTAATCTCATTCAGCGACTTGCGTCCGAAGTTTTTCGTCTTCAGCATCTCGGCTTCGGTCTTCTGCACCAGCTCGCCAATCGTCTGAATGTTCGCGTTCTTCAGGCAGTTATAGCTGCGAACGCTCAGCTCCAGCTCTTCCACCGAGCGGTTCAGATTATCGTTCCGCAGCAACCCGCGTCCGTCGTCCGCATGGCTGTCCGTTTCGATCTCTTCCTCAAAGTTGATGAAGATGCTCATGTGGTCCTTCAGCAGCTTCGCCGCCAGTCCCACCGCATCCGCCGGAAGCACCGAGCCATTCGTCCACACCTCAAGCGTCAGCTTGTCGTAGTCGGTGATCTGTCCCAGGCGGGCCGCATCCACCGCGTAGTTCACCTTGCGAACCGGCGAGTGGACCGAGTCCACCGGAATAAATCCAATGCCCAGGTCGGAGTCAAAATTCTTGTCAGCTGAAATGTAGCCGCGCCCGCGCTTCAGGCGCATCTCCATATCCAGCTTGCCGCCTTCGCTGACAGTGGCAATATAGACATTCTTGTCGAGGATCTCCACGTCCCCATCGGCTTCAATCTGTCCCGATGTCACCGCGCCGGGCTGATCAACCCGCAGATACAGCGCCTTCGGGCCCTCCCCGTTCAACTTGAACGGAACCTGCTTCAGGTTCAGGATGATGTCGGTTGCATCCTCCACGACTCCGCCAATCGACTGGAACTCGTGCAGAACGCCTTCGATCTTCACCGCGGTGACCGCCGCGCCTTCAATCGAAGACAACAGCGTGCGCCGCAGCGCATTGCCGATCGTGGTTCCGAAGCCGCGCTCAAAAGGCTGTGCGCTGAACTTCCCGTACTTCTCAGTGAGCGTCTCCGCGTCAACCGCCAGACGCTTGGGTTTTTGAAATCCTCTCCAAAGCATATCGATATCACCTATCTGCGCAACTAGCGCCGCGAAGCATTTTGCAGCGGCTGCGCCCGATACTCCCGTTCGTTTAGATTTAACTGCCATACAGCAGCTTGCTGCTAAAACTTAGTCGCCAGTTACCAGTCCCCAGCAAAGCAAACTGAGGACTGGCAACCGGGGACTAAACACTATTTCGAGTACAGTTCGACGATCAGCTGCTCATTCACCGGCAGGTTCACGTCCTCGCGCTTCGGCAGCGCCAGAACTTTGCCCGACAAATTCGCTCCGTCTACTGACAACCACGCCGGAGCAGGCTGATGGCTGGCAAACTCCCGCGAGCCTTCAATCACCGTCAGCTTCGCCGAGTTCGGACGAATCTTGATCTCATCGCCCACGCCCACCTGGAACGAAGGAATATTCACCTTGCGGCCATTCACTTCCACATGTCCGTGGCGAACAATCTGCCGAGCCTGTCTGCGCGAGCTGGCAAAACCCAGCCGGAAGGCCACGTTGTCCAGACGGCGCTCCAGTTGTTGCAGCAGCAGCTCGCCAGTAACGCCTGGCGTGCGCGACGCCTTCTCGTAATAAGCGCGGAACTGCCCCTCGAGGGCAAAGTAAATGCGCTTCGCCTTCTGCTTTTCGCGAAGCTGCAGGCCATAGCCCACAATCTTCGCCTTGCGGTCGCGGCCATGCTGGCCTGGGGGAAAATTGCGCTTCTCGATCGGGCACTTATCGGTAAAACACTTCGCGCCCTTCAGAAAAAGCTTCATGCCTTCGCGACGGCAAAGGCGGCAGACTGCTCCTGTATAACGTGCCAATTCCTGTCTCCTCGTCCGGGCCATGCGCCGCGGACAATTTCTTCACTTCAGAGGCCGACCGGTTTACGCGCTGGCAGCGCTTCGTCCCGGTCCATCTGATTCAGTTTACAGCCTTCAGTCGCCAGTTACCAGTTCATCGAGCACAACTGAGGACCGGGGACTGGCAACTGCCTTTACACTCTGCGTCTCTTCGGCGGTCTGCATCCGTTATGCGGAATCGGCGTAACGTCGCGAATCGAGCGCACATCGATGCCGGCCGCGGCCAGCGCACGAACCGCCGACTCGCGTCCCGACCCCGGCCCGCTCACCCGCACGTCAACCGAGCGCATGCCGTGGTCCCTCGCCTGGTTCGCCGCATTGATCGCCGCCTGCTGCGCGGCAAACGGAGTGCCCTTACGCGACCCGCGAAAGCCCAGCGAACCCGAACTCTTCCACGAAATCGTGTTGCCCTGCCCGTCGGTGATCGTCACAATCGTGTTGTTGAACGTAGCCTGAATGTAAACCAGTCCGTAAGGAACATTCTTGCGTTCGCGCTTCTTGAATTTCTTGTTCTTGACGGCCTTGCCGGCGCTCTTCTGTTCTTTTGCCATTAGGTCTTCGCCGTCGCTTTCTTCTTGCCTGCTACCGTGCCCTTACGCGGTCCCTTGCGGGTGCGCGCATTGGTGTGCGTGCGCTGGCCGCGCGTGGGAAGACTGCGGCGGTGGCGCAGTCCACGGTAGGACTGAATGTCAATGAGTCGCTTGATGTTCATCGAGGTGTCTTTGCGGAGATCGCCTTCGACATTCCCCTCGTTCTCGATGATCTGGCGGATGCGGTTCACCTCGTCCTCGCCCAGGTCCTGGATCTTCTTGAATGGGTCAACATTCGCCGAAGTCAGAATCCGAAGCGCACGCGGGTTGCCGATCCCGTAGATGTAAGTAAGCCCGATCCGCGCCTGCTTGTTGCGGGGCAAATCGACGCCAGCTATACGTGCCATGCTTGTGTCCTTAAAATGCTCGCCGGAAGCTTCGCCGCCGGAAGCGGTTATGCCAAAGCCTGTTTCACCGTGAAACTAAACTTCAGCGTTATGGAACCGGGGTTCATCGCAAGCCTTTCTACGGCTAACTAGCCCCTTGCTGTAAAAGCAGGTCCCTTCGATTGTCGCGCTTCTCCAGTTCTCAGTTCTAACTTGCCGGCTTCCGTTTGCTCGCTCCCCTCTGGGAACGAACAACTGGAAACTGTCAACCTTCCCTTAACCCTGGCGCTGCTTATGCTTCGAGTTCTCGCAAATCACCCGCACCACCCCACGGCGGTGAATGACCTTGCACTTGTCACAAATCTTCTTTACCGATGCACGAACCTTCATAACTTCAGTCTCCAGTTGGCAGTTATTGGTTGTCAGTTAACTGCCAAACCTGGGGACTGGCAACTGACCACTGATAACTAACTTCTATTTGTAGCGATACACAATCCGCCCGCGCGTCAAATCATACGGGCTGAGTTCAATCGCCACTCTGTCCCCCGGAAGAATGCGGATGAAGTTCTTCCTCATACGGCCTGAGACATGCGCCAGAACCTGGTGCTTGTTCTCCAACTCCACCTTGAACATGGCATTGGGCAACGTCTCAAGCACGGTTGCCATTACCTCAATCGCGTCTTCCTTCGACAATCCTTATCCCGATTCCGCCAGCCCCTTCGGCCGGCCACGTATTTCTCCCATCTGGAGAAATACTTACTGCGTCAAAATCTCCGCGCCTTCGGCCGTCACCGCAACCGTATGCTCAAAGTGCGCGCTCAAGCTTCCGTCCTGCGTTACCGCCGTCCAGCCATCGCTCAACACCTGCACATCCGGCCTTCCCGCATTCACCATCGGCTCAATCGCGATCACCATGCCCTCGCGCAGCTTCTGGCCCTGTCCGCGCCGTCCGTAGTTCGGGACCTGCGGATCTTCGTGCAGCCGTGTTCCAATCCCGTGCCCTACAAAATCTCGAACTACGCTGAAGCCGCCCGCTTCCACCACTTCCTGCACCGCCGCGCCTACATCGCCCAGCGTCGCTCCCGGCTTGATCGCTTCAATCGCGTGCTCCAGAGAAGCCTGTGTCACTTCCAACAGCTTCTTCGTCCGCTCCGGCAGCTTCCCGCCCACGGCTATCGTCGTCGCCGAATCGCCGTAGTAGCCGTCGATGATCACGCCCGTGTCGATCGAAACAATGTCTCCATCCTTCAGCACCCGCTTCGCCGACGGAATCCCATGCACCACTTCCTCGTTCACCGAGGTGCAAAGCACGCAAGGGTATCCGCGATACCCCTTGAACGCCGGCTTCGCGTTCAGCTCCTTCATCTTCTCTACCGCGGCATTCTCAAGATCCAGCGTCGAAGCCCCGGCCTTCACAAACTTCCGGACATGCTCCAGCACCTCGCGAACCACCTGTCCGCTGCGCCGCATCTTCTCGATCTCCTGCGACGTCTTGATCATGATCGCCATCGATCTCTAGCTCCTCAGCCGCCGCACAGCCTGCATCACTGCGGCTGTTACTGCGTCCACCGGCTGCTCTCCGTCCACACGCTCAAAGCGTCCCTGCGTGCGATAGTGCTCCACAACCGGAGCCGTCAGGGCTTCATACGCCCGCATCCGCTCTTCAAATACTTCTTCCGTGTCGTCTGAGCGCCGCACAAGAGGCCTGCCGTCCAGGTCGCAAATTTCGTCTACCTTGGGCGGCTGCAAGTAGATGTTGTAAATACTCTTGCAGACTGGACATGTACGCCGTCCGGTAATACGGCGCAATAACTGATTATAACCGACCTCGATGCTCACAGCAATCACCGGGAGAGCCTCCGGCCCCTTGCCGTTCAGATGCTCATCCACCCATGCCGCCTGCCCCAGCGTCCGCGGATACCCGTCCAGAATATAGCCTGCGCTCGTGTCCGGATGCGTCAGCCGCTCGGCCACCATCTCATTCACCAAGTCGTCTGAAACCAGCTCGCCCCGGTCCAGGACCGACTTCGCCTCCAGGCCCAGCGCCGTGCCCTGGCTCACATTCGCCCGCAGCAGGTCTCCCGTTGAAATCTGCGGAATCCCCCACGCCGCCATCAGCGCCTTGGCCTGTGTTCCCTTGCCGACTCCCGGAGCGCCCAGCAAAAGAATGGGACCCGGAGCTGTTTTCATCAGCTCCCGGCCCCCGGTTTCGGTGTCTGCGGCAGACAAAGCCAACTTACCAGGCCCGCCTTCCACGGGTGCGTCCACTGCGCGCTGAGAATCCCTCGTAATGGCGCATGATCAGCTGCGCTTCCACCTGGTTCACCGTATCCATCGCCACGCCAACCACAATCAGCAGCGACGTTCCGCCAAAGTAGAAGTTGAAGCCCATGCCGTTTGTCACCCACAGCGGCAGATGCTCAAAGAAGCTTCCCACCAGCGGCAGGTGATTCAAATGAATGCCGCTGATCAGCAGCTGCGGAATCAACGCCACCAGCACCAGGTAGATCGCGCCCACCAGCGTGATGCGGGTAAGAATATCGTTCACATAGTCGGAGGTGCGCTTGCCGGGCCGGATGCCGGGAATAAACCCGCCGTACTTGCGCATGTTGTCCGCAATATCGTCCGGACGGAAAACAATCGAAATATAAAAGTACGCAAAAAAGATAATCGAGACAATGTACAGGAACTCGTACCACGGTTCGCCCGGAGCCAGCGCGTTGAAGATGCGCGTCAGCGGCCCGCTGTTGCGGACAAACGCGCTCTCCGCAAACAACAGCGGAGCCGACAGCACCGATGCGGCAAAAATAATCGGCATCACGCCGCCGGAGTTTACCTTCAGCGGCAGGTGCGTCGATTGCCCACCCATCAAACGTCGTCCCACAATGCGCTTGGCATACTGCACCGGAAGCCGTCGCTCCGCGCTCTCCACGTACACGATGAAGGCCACCACCGCGATCATGGCAATCACCAGCAGAACCACCGCCGGAACCGTGAACGCTCCGAACTTCTGCGTATGGATCGTGTCGATCAACTCGCCAATACCGCCCGGCAGGCCGACCACGATGCCCGCAAAGATCAGCAGGCTCATGCCGTTGCCGACGCCGCGGTCGGTAATCTGTTCGCCCAGCCACATCACAAACGCCGTGCCCGCCGTCAGCGTCAGCACCGTCATGATCACAAATCCCGGTCCGGGGTTCAGCACCAGGTTCGTCGATGAGCTCTGCAGAGCCAGCGCGATCGCCAGCGACTGCACCACGCCCAGAACGATCGTCACATAGCGCGTCCACTGCGTAATCTTGCGCTGCCCCAGCTCGCCCTCTTTTTGCAGGCGCGCCAGCGGCTGGTACACCACCGTCAGCAGCTGAAAGATAATTGACGCCGTAATGTACGGCATAATGCCCAGCGCAAATACGGTCAGACGGCGCAGGTTGCCGCCGCTGAACAAGTCCACCAGCCCCAGTGACGAGCCGCTCTGCGAATTAAAGAACTGCTCCAGCGCGTTCGCATTTACGCCCGGCGTCGGAATGTGTCCGCCCAGGCGGTAAATAAACAGCATGGCCAGCGTAAACAGCACACGCCGGCGCAGATCGGGGATACGGAAGATATTCGCGAATTTCTCAAGCATGGTTGATGCTTCCAATCATAAATGCCCCGCCGGAGTATGGTGCGAGCGAGGCATTCGTGGAACCTTAGCCGACCAGAACGGCCTTGCCGCCGGCTTTTTCGATCTTCTCCTGGGCGGTCTTTGAGAACTTGTGCGCGTGTACCGTAATCGCTGCGCCAATCTCGCCATTGCCCAGAATCTTCAGCAGCTCGCCGCGCTTCCTCAGGAAGCCCTTGGCCGCAAACGCCTCAAGCGTCAGTTCCTTCTCGTTCAGCTCCGCCAGCCGGTCCAGGTTCAGCACCGTGTATTCCGTGCGGAAGATGTTTGTAAATCCGCGCTTCGGCAAACGGCGATGCAGCGGCATCTGGCCGCCTTCAAAGCCGCGCATCAGGCTCGAACCCGAACGCGATCCCTGTCCCTTATGCCCGCGGGTCGATGTCTTGCCGTGGCCCGAACCCATGCCGCGCCCAACACGCTTCTTGTTCCGGTTCGCCTTCTCAGGCGCTCTCAAATTCGATAAATTCATAATTTCCTCGCTCAACGCCGATTGAGTATCACCCAATCGACTCGCATTTTTAGTTCATAGCCGCCAGTCTTCAGTCCCCGGTTTTGAGCCTTTAACTGGACACTGGCAACTGTTCACTCACAACTACCCCAGGATCCGCACCAGGTGAGGAATCGTCTTCACCATGCCGCGAATCGAAGCCGTATCTTCCCGCTCGACAATCTGGTTCAGCCGCGTGAAGCCCAGGCCCTTGACGACCCTCTTATGCTTCACCGGAGCCTGAATCGACGAA
The DNA here is from genome assembly GCA_049799415.1 of Silvibacterium sp. Lineage (GTDB taxonomy): Bacteria > Acidobacteriota > Terriglobia > Terriglobales > Acidobacteriaceae > Silvibacterium. The sequence continues at coordinate 3,518 of JBARHV010000030.1, read as the reverse complement.
CGAAAATACTGGATCTTGATCTTAGCCTGCTCTGCCATCTCTAACTCCCGATCTATAGCTCTTCAACCTGTTTGCCGCGCAGTGCCGCAACTTCCGCCCTGTCGCGCAGCTGCACCAGTGCATCAAAGGTCGCCTTGATCACGTTGTGCGGATTCGCCGATCCCAGGCTCTTGGTCAGCACGTTCTGCACGCCCGCCGAGGTCATCACCGCGCGCACCGCGCCGCCCGCAATCACGCCCGTGCCTTCCGGAGCCGGCTTCAAAAGCACCTGTCCCGAGCCGAACCGGCCCAGCACCTGGTGCGGAATCGTCGTCGCCGTCAGGTTGATCCGGAAAAGATTCTTCTTTGCCGACTCAATGCCCTTGCGAATCGCCTGCGGCACTTCCTTCGCCTTGCCCGAGCCGTAGCCAACCACGCCCGATCCGGGATCGCCCACCACCACCAGCGCGGCAAACGACATGTTCTTGCCGCCCTTCACCACCTTGGTCACGCGGTTGATGGCGACCACCTGGTCCTTCAGGTTGAACTGACCGGCATCCAGCTTTTTCTTCATTGATGTTGCCATTCGCTTCCCGATTCCTTCCTGAATCCCTTTGTCATCCCGACCGAAGCGCCGCCAGGCGCGAAGCGGAGGGACCTGCATTCGCTCTTAGAACTCCAGCCCCGCTTCGCGAGCCGCATCCGCCAGCGCCTTGATGCGCCCGTGATACAAATACCCGCCGCGGTCAAACACAACCTTCTTGATGCCTTTTTCCTTCGCGCGTTCTGCGACCAGCTTGCCAATCTCTTTCGCCGCCATCACATTGCCGCCGGTCTTGGCCTTCGCCGCCACCGTCGACGCCGACACCAGCGTCGCGCCCTTCGTGTCGTCGATCACCTGCGCGTAAATGTGGTTCAGCGAACGATACACGTTCAGCCGCGGACGCTCCGCCGTGCCCTGAATCTTGGCCCGGATGCGGTCATGCACCCTCTGCCGAATCTCGTTTCTTTTCCTTAACGGAATCATCGTCTCTTGTCCTTCCTAATAGCGGAGCCGCCCAGCAACCCCGTTCGGTGTAAATCAGTTTTCAGTGGTCAGCCCACAGTTGTCAGTCCGGCAAAAACTGAGGGCTAATAACTGTCCACTAACAACTTATTTCGCTCCGGTCTTGCCAACCTTCTTCTTCAGCTTCTCGTCCGCATAGCGAACGCCCTTGTTCTTGTACGGATCGGGCTTGCGCAGCGAGCGCATATCCGCCGCCACTTGCCCCACCTTCTGCCGGTCAATGCCGGAGACGGTCACCCGCGTCTGCTTCGGGTCGATCGCCACCGTAATGCCCGTAGGCAGCGGAAACTCGATCGGGTGCGAATAGCCCAGCGTGAACACCACCGTGTTCTTGCCCTTCAGCTCTGCGCGATAACCAATGCCGACAATGTCCAGGTCCTTCGACCAGCCCTTGGTCACGCCCTCAATGGCATTGAAGACCAGAGCGCGCGTCAGACCATGCACCGCCGCCTGCGAATCGTTCTCGCGGACCGCGAGTACGTTTCCGTCCTTCGTCTCCAGCTTGATCCCCGCCGGAATCACCTGTTCCACTTTGCCCTTCGGCCCTTCAACCACCACCGTATTCCCGACAACCGAATACTTCACGCCCGAGGGCAACGGAATCGGTGATTTTCCAATACGCGACATAACAAAATTCCTTGTAAGGCTTGCGAGTCCCGATGAATCTCAAATCCACCCATCGTTCCACTGCAGCCAGGCAAATCTTCCTGCCTAAAAACCTCAACCCTAAATCCACGCCAACCGCGCGGCCCAACATTCAATCTCAACCCAAGCCAGCGGCTTGGCCTCATCACTAACTTCCAACCTCAATCCAAGCCAAAGGCTTGGCCACAACGGTTCGCGCCGGCAAGAATGGCGGCCGAAGGCCGCGTGTCGCCGACACGCGCAGTGTCACCAGACTTCGCATAGGATTTCGCCGCCTACGCCTTCGCGTCTGGCCTGGCGTCCGGTCATCACGCCGCGCGGCGTGGTCAGGATGCTGATGCCCAGTCCGCCCGGCACGCGCTTGATCTCGTCGCGACCGATGTAAACGCGGCAGCCGGGACGCGAGATGCGCGACAGGTCGCGAATCGCCGCTTCGTTGTTCGCGCCGTACTTCAGATACACGCGCAGCACCTGACGGCCATCCTCTTCGGCGGCCTTGTAGTTGGCGATGTAGCCCTCTTCCTTCAGGATCCGGGCGATCTCGGTCTTCAGCTTCGAGGCCGGAACATCCAGCTTCTGGTGACGCGCGCGAATCGAGTTGCGAATGCGGGTCAGAAAATCTGCTACAGGATCGGTCAAACTCATCGTTTCTCCTTCATCCCCCGTTCGCTCAGCTTTTCTCAGCCAAGAACCAGCGGGAATGTCTAAGCGTGACTTTCATCACGCGATCTTTACTTCGCGCCCAACGGGTGCGCCAAAAACTTCAACCGGCCGCGCGCCGTAAGGCGCGTGTGCCCGACGCGGCCAGCGTCACCAGGAGCTTTTCACTACCCCGGGAATCTCGCCCTTGAGCGCCAGTTGCCGGAAGCACAGACGGCAGATGCCGAACTTGCGCAGAAAGGCGCGGGGGCGTCCGCAGAGCTTGCAGCGGTTATGCTGCCGGCTTTTGAACTTGGGCTTACGGGCGTCTTTAACTCGCTTTGCTGTCGTTGCCATACTCTCTCAATCCTCTCGTTTACGCGGCCGCGCGGAAAGGCATGCCGAATTGCTTCAGCAGAGCGCGCGCCGAGTTATCGTCCTTGGCCGAGGTCACAATCGTGATGTTCATTCCCTTCAGCTTGTCCACCTTCGAGTAGTCGATCTCCGCAAAGATCAACTGGTCCTTCATGCCCAGCGTGTAGTTGCCGCGTCCGTCAAAGCTTTTGGTCGACACACCACGAAAATCCCGCACGCGCGGCAGAGCCACCGAAATCAGCCGGTCGAGGAACTCATACATCGTGTCCCCGCGCAGCGTCACCATCGCGCCGATAGGCATACCCTCGCGCACCTTGAAGGCTGCAATCGACTTCTTCGCGCGCGTCGAAACCGGTTTCTGCCCGACAATCGTGGCCAGATCGGCAATCAGCGGGTCCAGCATCTTCGAGTTCTGCGTCGCCTCGCCCAGTCCCATGTTCACGACAATCTTTTCCAGCCGCGGCACAGCCATCAAGTTCTCAAGGCCCAGCTCCTTCTGGAGCGCGCCCTTGATTTCCTTGTGATACTTCTCTTTCAGTCTCGCTGCCATCGTCTTCCATCTTTCTCTCCGGTCTCGGATTGGCGGAAGCCGTCTACCGTTACGGAGGGTGTTCAATTTAGTTGTCAGTTGCCAGTTCTGAGTCGCCAGCGATTTTCACGCTTACCGGGGACTGACAACGAACAACTGTTTATTTCTTCCTGCTCTTCTGCCGCGTGGTCAGCGCCGTGCCGCACTTCTTGCACACGCGCACCTTCACGTCGCCTTCAAACTTGTGGCCGATGCGGGTCGGGCCGCAGCTCGGGCACACCAGCA
>JBARHV010000029.1:0-1570 GCA_049799415.1 Silvibacterium sp. | reverse complement strand
GCCTCGTGGTGCCGGTGCCTGCCCACTCCCGGCCGAACTTGCCTGGAACGTCAGAGAGGAGAAGGTCGAGCGAGTCGTCGTCCAGCTTCTTCATGATGTCCCAAGCGTTGCCCTCGACGAGGAGTATCTGGGCCTCACCTGAACGCGCGAAGTATACCCCCTCCTCGACCCGGACTATCGTGCCCTCCTTCACGGCCTCGTGGAGTCTAGCCCTTACGGAGTGTTCCGGGACCTCAGGCTTCCAGCTGTGAACGAAATCGTAGATTGAGCGAAGCGGTTCGGGCTGCTCTGAGCAGGCGTTGATAGCGAGCTGCTTCGTTGTCAGAGCCTGCCCAAGCCTGTCAGATGCTCGTGGCGGATTCATATTATGTCGGATCGGTATGGATCACTGACTGAGCTGATATAAGCGCCCATCTGCTTACAAGGACTGGGAGTCCACATAACGATACTCTCCTGACTCTAAGAACTCGATGAAACCCAAGTCGCGCAGGAATTGGAGCTGTTGCCTGATTTTTGGTCTCACGTTGTGGTTGTCAGGGTGCTTTGCTGCAAGCTCGCTCTCGAAGTCGTAGATATTCGCGAGGGTGAAGTTTGTGAAGCACCTTTCAACGCATCTCAGGACGTCTGCCAGCCATCCTCTCGTCTCTGGCCTCGACTTGAGAAGGGAATCCGTCTGCTTCCACTGCGCGAGTACCTGTGATTTCTCCCGGACCTGTCCCCCGCGGACCACCGCAATCTGTCCCTGAGCGGGAATCTCTCTTAGCGTGATCGTGTAGCCTTGCCAGCCCGCGCGCCTGGCGGTGGAGGAGAGCGGTATCCGGGGTGCGATGCAACTGGTTGTGATGCAGGCCCTGTGCACGAGGGAGAGGTCCTGCACAGCCCACTTGGCGCGGTCGTAGTAAAGCAGAATCAGCGAGGGGAACGCGTCTTTCAAGATGCTCTCTCGCGTCGTCTCGTATTCCCCGCCGAGTATCGATGTCGAGAAGATGCGGCTCGCAGACTTGAGCTGGAACTTCTCCCTGCATTCGGCCGAGTAAAAATCGTAGATCTTGGTGTTGGGAGGGTAGGTAATCAGGTCGGTGCCGCAGGCGGCGCAGTAGAAGTTGTCGGCGGCCCAGCGCTCGGTGGATACCCGCGCCATCTGAGAAGCACTCTTGAGCCCAGCGGGGGGTGTTGGAAGTGCGAGGTCCATTGCAATCAGTCTAGTGAAGGGGAAGTGATAGCGCTCAACAAATCACCGATGTTGTACCTTTTTTCTTTGAGTTCTAATCCAGCAATCTTCTTCAGACTCTTGATTGTTATCTTCACAGGACCGCTGAATCGGGCCTCTCGGTGAGGAAGCACGTAAAGCGCGAAATTCCTACCGCCTTTCCTGAGCAACTCTTCGAAATCAAACCACATCAGGTAATCGGCGTTGATATCCTTCTCGCCGAAATACTCGAATCCCTTTGTAGTGCCTTTGACTTCGATTCGTACTTCGGTCTGACCGTGCGACCCTATAATGTCTGCTTCGTTACCTCCGAAGCGGAAGTCATACCCCTTCACTTCCGTGATGAGACCGCCTCGAAGG
>JBARHV010000028.1:0-7765 GCA_049799415.1 Silvibacterium sp. | reverse complement strand
TAGTGGAAGTGCGCGATGACGAAATAGGAGTTGTGGAGCTGCCAGTCCCAAGGCGCGATGGACAGCATGATGCCGGTAAGCCCCGCGATCAGAAACTGAAACAGAAATGCGATGCAGAAAAGCATCGGCACCTTGAAACGAATTTTTCCGCCCCACATCGTGGCTATCCAGTTGAACAGCTTGATGCCAGTGGGAACCCCGACCAACTCGGTCGAGAGCACGAAGAAGCTGTTGGAGACCGACGTCATGCCGACGGTAAACATGTGGTGGGCCCATACTCCGAGGCTTATGAAACCAATGCCGACGGAAGCGGCAACCATCGCGGGATATCCGAAGATGGCCTTGCGCGAAAAGACGGGGATAACCTCGCTTGCGATGGCAAAGGCCGGGAAAACCAGCACGTATACCTCTGGATGCCCGAAGATCCAGAAGAAATGCATCCACACCACGGCCGATCCACCGGCCTGCGTATCGAAAAAGTGGCCGCCGAGATACCGGTCGATGGTCAACATGACCTGCGCAGCGGTAAGCGGCGTGATGGTAATCAGCAGAAGACCACTCACCACGAGCATCAGCCAGGTGAATAGCGGCATCCGCATCAGCGTCATGCCCTTGCAGCGCATCGAGAGAACGGTCGCAATGGTGTTAATCGCTCCACCCAGGGTCCCGACGCCGGTTACGATGAGGGAGAGGGCCCAGTAATCCACTCCGTGGCCGGGTGAAAAGGCGCGGGAGGTCAGCGGCGCGTAAGCCCACCAAGTCACATCCGGCGCATTGCCTACACCGTAAAGGCCGCTGCCCCCGATAAAGCTGTAATACAGCATCAGGCCGCCGAAGAGCGTCATCCAAAAGCTGAAGGCATTCAGGCGCGGGAAAGCCATATCACGCGCGCCGATCTGCAGGGGGACGATGTAGTTCGCAAACCCGAACAGGAACGGCATGCCTACCAGGAAGACCATGGTGGTGCCGTGCATGGTGAACATGCGGTTATAGGTGTCGGGCGCTAAGAAATGGCTGTTGGGGACCGCGAGCTGAATGCGTATGGCCAGCGCTTCGACTCCGGCGACCAACATAAAGAAAATCGAAAGCATCATGTAGAGAAGTCCGAGCTTCTTGTGGTCTACCGTCGTGACCCACTCATGCAGCGTCTCCAGCCAGGTTTGCTGGTGAACATGCGGCGGCGTGAGATCCAAAGTGCCTGCAATCGGAAATGTTCGGTCTGCCATCGTTCTTCCCTACTTCAATGTCTCCAGATAAGCCGTGAGCTCGTCCAGTTGCTGGTCGTTCAGTTGCATGGCTGGCATCAGCACACCCGGCTTGAAGCTGTCCGGGGCCTTTATCCACTGCCTTAAATTTGCCTCGGTATTCGGCACCGCTCCCGAAGCCAGCGTGTCGCGGCTCATCAGGTGGGTCAGGTCGGGGCCGAAACGCCCGGTTGCCGCTGTGCCGCGAATGGTGTGGCAGTTCATGCAGGCTTCCGTTTCAAAGATGCGCCTTCCCGCGGCGACCGCCGGGTCCTGCACGCCGGGCTCCTGCTGATTTGCTACCCATGCGGCAAACTGCGCCGGGGTATCCACGTACACACGCAGCAGCATCTTGGCGTGCTCGACACCGCAGAATTGCGCACATTGGCCAACGTAAAGGCCGGGATGCTTCGGATCGATCCAGGTGAGGTTCGGATGGTTCGGAATTACGTCGGTCTTGCCCGCCAGCTGGGGCACCCAGAAACTGTGATCCACATCGGCGGAGAGCAGCTTTAAGTATGTCGGCTTAGGGGCGTGGTCGCTGCTCAACGGCACATGCAGCTCATTGGCGGTCACAATTCCCAGCTTGGGGTAACGGAACTCCCACCAGAATTGATGGCCGACGACGGTCACGTCCATCGCATCGGGCGGCTTGGGCGCGTCCTGAATGGCAAAGATCATGCGCGCGGTCGTGAGGAAGAGCACAACGACGATGAGCACGGGAATTACAGTCCAGGCGAGTTCAACCTGATTGCTGCCGTAAATCTGCGCCGGTTCGCGGTCGTCGTCTTTACCGCCGCGGTCGCGGAAACGAATGATGACATAGGTCAGCAGGCTGCCGACGACGACAAAAATGCCTCCAGTAACGGAAAGAGCAAACAGCGAAAGGCTATAAATGTTGGCTGCCGGCGTCGAGGCAGGCGCAAAAATGCTGGGTGTGGATTGAGGGCCATCAGCAAATGCGAGACCCGGGAGAAGCACGAAAAATAAAACCGCGACCCCTGTTCCACATATCGCCCGCAATCGTTCCCGAATCATGAGTTTTCCTTTCCCGGGAACAGCGTTCCAGCGTGTTGGTGAGTGATGAAGGCCGATAAGGGATGACGCGAAACCCTAGTTTAACAGGGTTTTCGGTTGTTTTCTATCAGAGCGCGATGAAAGGAAGCGTGCGCGATTCAATCTCGCGCAGATTGCTTTGCGTTATCCATAGAACGCAAAACAAAAAGCGGCTCCAACAAAATCAGAGCCGCGTCGCTGATGCAGAAGGGAAAATCTCTATTCGATCGTTGTCATCGGCACACGAATCGACGCGCAATAACGATCGCCGCGATAGCGCGAACTGGCTACCTCGATCGGTGTTTCCTGGGTGGTGAGAATAATGCGGCCGATAGAGAGAATGCTCGCCCTGCTGGGAATGGTCAGCAGCTCGGCATCTTCGCGCGTCGCCAGGAGAGCTTCGATCGTCTCATCGGCATAACCCACGCGTACACCATAACGCTCGCGCAGCGTTGCATAGAGAGAATTTTTTTCAAAGTCGATGCGCTCCAACCCGGGAAACTGCCTGAGTGGGATGTGGGAATCTTCAATCGCCATCGGAGTGCCGTCGGCCAGGCGCAGGCGGCGCAAACGCAGTACCTGCCCACCGGAGCCGAGCTTTAGTTTTTCACTCAGCTCGCCGCTGGCGGCGGCCACAGACTGGGCGAGAAGCTTGGAACTCGCTTTCATGCCGCGCTGGCGCATGTCCTCAGTAAAGCCCTGCAGATGCATGATATTTTTTTCGAGCTTGGGCCGGGTAACGAACGTTCCACGACCCTTCTCGCTGAATGCGTATCCGTTGACCTTCAGTCCATGCAGGGCCTGGCGCGCCGTCATGCGGCTCACCTGGTAGGTCCGCGAGAGCTCCTCTTCCGAGGCCAGCGGATCGCCTTCAGAGAGTGCACCGGACTGAATCTTTTCCATCAGCGCACGCTGAATCTGGTAGTAGAGCGGGATGAAGCCGTTCTTGTCGAGCGGCTGCACGTCGCCTTCCTGTGAGCGGTTGTTGGCAATACTCTTAGGCACCTGGATTTTTCATCCCTTCCGTCATTGGTAATTGCGCGTAAGCCCGCTGATGAATGCGCACTTTATTATGCCAACACCCATTAGTATTGGCTGTGACACCTTTTGTAAATGGAGGATTTTGCCTGAGATGACCAGCGCGCTTTTCCCCGCTTCGCTCAAAGGCAAGCTGATCGTCTCCTGCCAGGCAGCGCCCGGCGATCCTCTCGATGACCTCGACACCTTGACGCGCATCGCCGTATCGGTCCTCCGCGGCGGAGCGGGAGGCCTGCGCGCCAACGGCGCGGAGTGCATCGCAGCTTTTCGACGGGAGACACGATTGCCGGTGATTGGAATCCAAAAACGGAAGATCGGCAGTGAAGCTTCGATTACTCCCGACTTCGCCTCGGCGGAGGTTATCGCCAGGGCGGGCGCTGACGTGATCGCACTCGATTGCTCTGCGGCGCGGCATCCCCAGGCCGAGCCGTGGCCAACCCTCATCGCCCGCATTCATGCCGAGCTGAGAACGCCGGTGCTGGCCGATATAGCGACCTTCGACGAAGCTCTTGCAGCCGAAGCGGGCGGCGCGGATGCTGTGGCCACTACGCTCTATGGGTTCACCCCGGAGACCGCGGGAGCACGCGCGGTGCACTGGGAGATGGTGGAAAGACTGGCGAACCATCTGCGGATTCCTCTTGTTGTTGAAGGACATATCTGGCAGCCGCAGGAAGCACGCCGGGCATTCGACCTGGGCGTTTACGCCGTGGTCGTGGGATCGGCGATTACCCGTCCCGAATCGATCACTGCGCGTTTTGTGGGCGCCCTTCAAGCCTGATTCCCTTCCCATCTTCGCCTCTCTTGGCGGCACCGTATTCGGGCAGCGCATATTTTCCTCTTCAACCTATATCTTTTACTTGCCACACGGTGTAGTTGTCTATACATTTATAAGTTCGGTAATTTGCTGGTAACGGAAAACAATTCCAGGAGCGAGCCGCAAATGCTTTTTGCACTGCGTATTTGGGCCAAAACACCTCCCGGGAATCGATCCAGTGTCCAGTTGCGCTTGCGTCGAAATTGGCGCACCTAAAAGTGTTGTTGCTTAGCCTCACATGGGTGCAGGGTGATGTCTGCACCCTATTTTTTTGTTCGGGAGAAATGCGCAGAACGCTCTCGTTCTGCCGTAATGCTTTGCTTGGTGGCGCCTGCCGTGCCTGAAAGTCTAGTCGTATATACAAATGCAATAAGATAAAGAGAACAGAGTAACTTTGCTGAGGATGAAGAAGAAGGCCATGCCGCAGACCTTTGATACCCGCACGTTTCCGCACGCTATGCTTCAGGAGATTTATGAGCAGCCAAAGGCTCTCTCCACAACGATCGAACACTACGCTCCCGGCGGCTCGCTGAGCGCGGACGCCTTTCCTAATATTGCGGAGATTTTGCGCGGGCGGCAGCGGCTGGTGATTGCCGCCAGCGGATCGAGCCGTCATGCCGGACTGGCAGGAGAGATCATGCTGGAGGATTATGCGGGCCTGGCTGTGGATGTGGAATATGCCAGCGAATATTGCTACCGCTCCACGCACACACTGCACGACCCCGGCGTGCTGGTGATTTCACAGTCGGGCGAGACCGCCGATACCCTGGCTGCGCTGCGCGAGGCGCACACCCGCGGGCTGGCGACCATGGCCATCACCAACAATGCCGCTTCCACGATGGCGCGCGAAGCCGATGCGTCGCTGCCGACGCTGGCCGGGAAAGAAAAGGCGATTCCAGCGACGAAGAGCTTTACAACGCAGCTCACCGTTCTCTATCTGCTCACGCTTTATCTGGCGCGGCTGGGCGGAAGGATGACGGCGCAAGCTGTCTCCGCGCATCTCGACCATCTGAACGAGTTGCCGCAACGGCTTGAGGCATCGCTAACAAAGTGGGAAGAACAGATCAGCGGCATTGCGAAGCATCTGCATAAGGCCAAGGGCTTTCTTTACCTGGGCCGCGCGATCCACTACGCGATTGCGCGCGAAGGCGCACTGAAGCTGAAGGAGTCGGCGTACATGCAGGCGGAGGGTTATCCCGCGGGCGAGCTGAAGCATGGGCCCAATGCGCTGGTGAGCGCGGATGCGCCGCTGGTGGTGCTGGCAACGTTCGACAAGCAAGATCCGGATTCCGTACTGCGCTACCAGAAGACGCTGCAGCTGATGCGCGATATGCACACGCAGGGCGCTACGATTTTCTCCATCACCACGGAGGGCGATGAAGAGGCCGCGAAGCTCAGCAAGTATTCTGTAGCCGTCCCTGCGATGGACGAATTTCTGCTGCCGCTGCTGGAAGTGGTGCCGCTCCAGCTCTTTGCCTACTTCACGGCGATTCTGAACGGCGTGAATGTAGATGCGCCGCGCAATCTGGTGAAGGCGGTCGTGACGGAGTAGCCGCCGCATTATTGGCTGGCGATGAGCTTGAGCGCTTCCGCTTTTGTATGGATGCGGCCTTCGAGCTGCGCATCTTCCGCCAGCGCAAGCAGCCGCTTGAATTCCGGACCGGGTTTATATCCTGCTTCGATCAGGTCGCGGCCTGTGACCAGCAGCGCCGGCCGCACCTCTTCCATGGGCATGGCCTCATACTTTGATTTGGCAAAGCTGTAGAGTTCAAGGCCGCCGTGACTTGCCAGGCAATCCATTTTGTGCAGCGCCAGATGCTCAGGAAAATTGTTGAGCCGGAAGAAACGCTTGAGCGTGGAAGTCTTCATTCGCTCCACGTCGCCAAAGCGCATATGGTTTTCAACCAGCGCGGCAACCTGTGCGGACTCATCGTTTGAGAAGCGCAGGCGACGGCCAACGTCTTCTGCAATGCGAACGCCAACTTCAACGTGGCCGTTAAAGCGAATGCGTCCCGGCCCGGGCTGGAAGGTTGCCGGCTTGCCGACATCGTGCAGCAACGCGCCCCAGGCGAGCGTGGCCGATGCTGCAGCCGGCAACTGTTCGAGCAGCATCATGGTGTGCGTCCACACATCGCCTTCAGGATGAAATTCGGGCGGCTGCTCCACACCGTGCAAACGGTCGATCTCAGGCAGAACTTCTTTCAGCAGGCCGGTGCGGTCGAGCAGTTCAAAGGCGCGGCGGGCGCGGCCCTCGGTCAACATGTGGGTAAGCTCATCGCGGATGCGCTCACAGCTGACCTGATGAATCTGCGCGGCGCAGCGTTTGATTGCCGCTTCGGTGCGAGCTTCCAGCTCAAAGTTAAAACGCGCGGCAAAGCGCACGGCGCGCAGCATCCGCAGCTTATCTTCATCGAATCTCTGGGCTGGATCACCGATGGCGCGGATGAGTTTTCCGGAGAGGTCAGCGCGTCCGCCCACGAAATCGAGCACGGCGTCCGTTTGCGGACCGGCAGCGAGGGGATCAAGCAGCATTCCGTTGATGGTGAAGTCGCGACGCACCACGTCTTCTTCGGCGCTCTCGGAGAACCGCACCGATTCGGGACGGCGGCCATCGGAGTAGGCTCCGTCACTGCGGAAGGTTGCGACCTCGGTCACGATCTCGTGGCCATCCAGCTCATCGGCAACCAGGATGACTCCGAAGTGCGCGCCTACCGCAAAGGTTCGCGGAAACATTTTGAGCACGGCGTCGGGATGCGCGCTGGTGGCCACGTCGAAATCAGCCGGCGTTTGTTGCAGCAGCAGGTCGCGGACGCATCCGCCCGCGAAATAGGCGTCGTATCCTTCGGCGCGCAGCCGCGCGACGATTTCTTCGGCGGCGATTTGTGCCAGTGACTTTTCCACCTGTCTACTATAGAGAATGAGATGCGTGACGGATTCATTCTCGGCATAGAAAGCTCGTGCGATGAAACCGCTGCGGCGGTGGTGCGGCGCGGCGTTGAGACCGTCTCGAACGTTGTCGCTTCGCAGATCGCCACACATTCGCCCTATGGCGGCGTGGTTCCTGAGCTGGCTTCGCGCGAACATCTTCGCAACATTGTGCCGGTGGTGCGCGCAGCCCTGCGTGAGGCGAAAATCGGATTCGCCGATCTGGACGCCATTGCCGTGACGGAGGGGCCGGGCCTTGCGGGCGCGCTGCTGGTGGGCATCAGCTATGCGAAGTCGCTGGCCTTCGCGCTCAACAAGCCTTTGATTGCCGTCAACCATCTTGAGGGCCATATTCACGCCGTGTTGCTGGAGCAGGCGCAGCTTGCCGCGCAGTCGCAGCGGGAAGCATTGGAGCTGCCGGCGCTGGCGCTGGTCGTCTCCGGAGGGCACACGCATCTTTATCTGGCCCGGCGGCACGGCGAGGCCTGGACGTATCGCAATGTGGGCCGCACGGTGGACGACGCCGCCGGCGAGGCTTTTGATAAGGTTGCGAAGCTGCTGGGGCTGGGCTATCCGGGCGGCCCGTGGATTGACGCGCTGGCTCCGCACGGCAATCCAGACGCGGTGCCGTTTTCCTTTGCGCAGATCAAGCCCAAGGCGCATCGGAAGGAAAGCGCAACAGCAATCG
>JBARHV010000027.1:0-6150 GCA_049799415.1 Silvibacterium sp. | reverse complement strand
AAAATCGATTGAAATGAGTATTGCTGTCTACAAACTTACCGAGAAGTTTCCAAAGGACGAAATGTATGGATTGACCAGTCAGCTTCGCCGTGCTGGCGTCTCCACTGCAAGCAATATCGCCGAAGGGTTCGGGCGAGGATCGACATCCGACTATAAGCGCTTCCTCAGTATGGCTCGCGGGTCGAGCTTTGAAGTCCAAACCCAGCTCGTGATTGCACGCCAACTCAGGTTGGGCAACGAGCAGGACTTACAGATTGCCGAAGGTCTTTCGCAGGAGGTTGGAAAGATGCTCGTGAAAATGATGAACAGCTTCTAAACATTGACGGAGGAGCGAATGGCGAATGGCTATTGGCGAATGGCTATTGGCGAATGGCTAATGGCGAATGGCTAATGGCGAATGGCTAATGGCGAATGGCTATTGGCTAATGGCTGCCTCTAAGGAAAGCAATGACGTGGTCCGCTTCCACCACTCCCACCAGCTTCCCGTCCGCATCCAGCACCGGCAAAGCACGCAGGTTGTACTTATCGAACAGCTCCGCCACCTGCTGCTCATGCGCATCCGCCGGGCAGGAGATGAAGCGCGGCTCAGCCAGAACATCCAGCCGTGTCTCCGGCAATGCCAACACCAGCCGGGCCAGCGGAACCACCCCTTGCAGCACGTCCTGCTCGTTGATCAGGTAGATTTCCGTAATCGTCTCAATATCGCCGTCGAACTCCCGCAGCGCCCGCACCGCGTCCCCAACCGTGGCCAGCTTCTGCACCGCCACATACCCGGTCGTCATGCGCCCGGCAGCGGAGTCTTCGCGGAAGACCAGCAGGTCTTCGACCTCCTGCCGTTCTTCCGGATGCATCTCTTCCAGAATCGCCTCGGAGCGCGATTCCGGCAGCTCGGCCAGCAGATCGGCAGCCGCCGACGGGTCCATCTCCTCGACAATGCCCGCCGCTACTTCGGAATCCAGCGACTCCATCATCGACTTCTGCAGCTTCGGCTCGACCTCTTCCAGCGCGTCGGCGGCGACTTCCTCGTCCAGGGTTGTCAAAACCGCTTCGCGTTCCGCCGGAGCCAGGTCTTCCAGAATGTCTGCGATGTCCGACGGATGCAATTGGGCCAGGCGTGCGTGTTCGATCTTCAGTTTGACCCGCCGCGCCGGGTCCACTTCGATCATGTCAACAAATTCCCACGGAATCACCCGCGCCGGAAATTTTCTCGCAACCGTATTCAACGCGGCCGCCGGAAGCACCCCCAGCAGGAGCCGCCGCACCGCGCCCCGCAGGCCCACTTCCACTTCGCGCACGCGCAGGTCTTCAATGCCGTCCTGCTCAAACCATTGCAGGTCGACGTCATTCACACGGACCACCTTGCGCCCGTGAACATCAATAATCTGGCGGTCCAGCAGGTCCTGCCGCAAAAGAATGTAGTCTTCGCCGCCGCGCAGCGGCTGCAGTTCGGCCTCCTGCCGCAATTCCAGCGTGCCGCTCGGTGTCTGGCGAAGGCCGGTCGCCGGAACAAGCTCTGCTCCCTTGCGCGTCTTCAGCACCAACCCCGCGACCTTCCCGGCATCGGCTCCTGTGCCCACGGCCAGGTCCTTCACGCGCCCCCGTAGCCGCCCGCTGCGGTCCGTTACCGGCGTGCCCAGCATCGTGGTCAGTGTTGGCGAAATGGCTTGTGGATCGCGCATTCCTGTAGCATTCCCCAGGGCCGTTTCCAGCCGGAATTCCCGCCCGGTTCTCCGCTGAAGTCTACCTTAAAATAACCCTCTCACGGCTTTTTGGAGCACCTGCCGCTTGACATTGTTTCTTCCAGCAAGCAAACTGCGTCGTACAGGCTGAAAGGCTTTAGCAGTACCCACAGATCAAGGATGTCATGCCGCATCGCGAGGAAGAGCAATTGGCCGGACAACAGGCAAGCCGCATTACCTACACGCTTGAGTCCTCGCTGGACAGCGTAAATAAGGTGGAACAAACCGCCGAGCAGATGGCCAAGAAGGCCGGGGTCGACGAAGATGAGCTGTTCAAGATCACGATGGCCGTCCGCGAAGCCGCCGTCAACGCCGTGCTCCACGGCAACTCCTACGACCCTGAAAAACGCATCACGGCATCGTTTGAAAATACTGGGGGCTCGCTCGTCATCCGCATTGCCGATCAGGGCAAAGGGCTCGATCCGGAAACCCTGCCCGATCCCCTCGCTCCGGAAAACCTTCTACGCGGCTCCGGCCGCGGTATCTTCCTCATTCGTTCATTCATGGATGAGGTACACTTCAAGCAATTGCATCCCGGAACCGAGCTGACACTGATCAAGCATCTGGGGACTGCCCAAACAGGTAGCTAAGGAGGAATTTTAGTGAGCATGAAAGTAACCACCCGACAGGTGGACGGCGTAACGATTCTGGATCTCAGCGGACGCATTACCCTTGGCGAGGGCAGTGTACAGTTGCGCGATGCCGTCCGCGATCTGCTTGCCAAAGGATCAAAGCATATTCTGCTCAATCTGGGCGACGTGAACTACATCGACAGCTCAGGCATTGGCGAGCTGGTAAGCGCCTATACCACCGCCCGCAACCAGGGCGGCGAGCTGAAGCTGCTGAACCTGACCAAAAAGGTTCACGACCTGCTGCAGATCACCAAACTCTACACCGTCTTCGACGTTAAGGACGACGAGGCCAGCGCCATCGCCTCCTTCACCCATAGCTAAACATACAGCCAAGGGCCGGCCAGCGGAAAAACGGCCAGCTAAAATCCGGCTAGCTAAAAAGCGGTTAGCCGAAAAGCAAATCAAAAAGGCGGTGAGCGGGATTTACCCGCCAGCCGCCTTTTTATTTCTTCTCCACCTTTTTATTTCTTAAGTCCCGCAGTCGCATCTCCTAACGAAAACATGCTGACCGGTTCTGAGCTGACCGCTTTTTAGCTGGCCGCTTTTCCAGCTGACCGCTTCTCAGCGACTCAGAACTTCACCGTCGGCGCATTCTGCGACCCGGGGCTTGCCGTAAAGTACGCATCGTTCGGCTGGAACCCAGCCATACCCGCCCAGATGTTGTTCGGGAACTGCCGGATAAAGGTGTTGTAGTCCTGCAGCGACTCGTTATACCTCTGCCGCTGCACCGCAATTCGGTTTTCCGTGCCCTCCAACTGGTCCTGCAGCGCCAGGAAATTCTGGTTCGCCTTCAGATCCGGATACGCCTGGGTCAACATCAGCAGCCGCCCCAGCGCCGCGCTCAGCTGCCCGCTCGCCTGGATCTCCGCCTTCGGGTTCTGAGCCTTCTGCGCGTTGAGCATCGCCGCGTTCGCATTCGCGACATTGTCGAACACCGTCTCCTCGTGGGTGGCATATCCCTTCACCGTCGCCACCAGGTTCGGAATCAGGTCCGACCGCCGCTGCAACTGCGTCTGCACATTCGACCATTGCGTCTGCACCGCCACCTGTTTGGCCACCATCTGGTTTCGAGCGCTCACATAGCTGCCAAAGATCAACAGCGCTACCAGAACCAGAACCACCACGATCCCCACAAAAACCCACAACCCTTTGCGCATCATCGTTCGCAATCTCCTCTCAAATCTCGTTCAATCTCGCTCATCTTACCAACTGCCGCCGGCTCCACCGCCGCCGGTGCTCCCGCCGCCAAACCCGCCGAAACCATCGCCGCCTCCGCCACCGCCGCCGAAACCACCGCCGCCGCCACCACCAAAGCCCCCGCCAAAGAACATGCCCAGCAGAAAGCCAATCAGCCCCGAGCCGCCAAAGCGCGCCAGGAACAAAATAACCAGCAGCACAATGACCCCGAAGAAGATCATCTGCCCCAGCCCGATCTGCACCTGCTGCTGTTGCGGCATGGCCGTCTGGCCGGCCAGAGGAGCCAGTTTCACCCCCGCGTCCGCCGCAATAATCTGCGAAATCTGCCCTACTGCAAGCGTCATCGCACCGTCAAAGTCGTTGCTGCGCAGCATCGGAACCATCGCGCGCCCAATCTCGCCTACCTTGCCATCCGGCAGAATGCCTTCAAGCCCATATCCCGTCGAAATAAACCGCTTCCGGTCCTGCACCGCAAGCAGAATCAGTACACCCCGGTCCTGGTCCGGCCCACCCTTCGCGCCCAACCCCCATGCCTGGTAGAGCTGCACCGCATAGTCCTCAGCCGAATCGCCGTCCAGTGTCTGGACCGTCACCACCGCAATCTGCGCGTGCGCCTCGTGGTCTACCTGCCCACACACCAAACCCAGCTGCTGAATCGTTCCAGGCGACAGCACATGCGCAAAGTCGCTCACATAATCGGTGGGCTTCGGCAGGCTCTTGACCGCCTGGGCCAAAGACGGCATCGCGGCCACAACCGGAAGAAGAAGCAACAGCAGCGCCAGCCATCCGCGCCGGATTGAAATTCGAGGCATCGCCGTAATTCTACAGAAAAGAAGGAGAAGCAGCCTTTTTCGCTTGCCTGTCGTTGCCATCCCTGTCTACTACGCTATTTTCAAAATCTATGTTCCCAAACACCGCATCGATCAATCCTTTCAAAATGTCGGCGAAGATTAATCTCCGCGACCAACGGAAGCGACCACATATGCCGGCAGCGGTTTGGCGCGAAGCGCGTATGCCGGGACGGCAAATCCCCTGGACGGCCAGTCCACAAAAATTTGACAACTTTGTTCTCTGCGCAGGCGTATGCTGATACGCCAATGAGGTAAGGAGGCAGGCAATGGCGTATTTTGAGCGGATTCGCGATGTTATCTCGGGGCCTTTCAGCCCGGAAATCATGCAGCAGCGGGGCTCCGCCGGCTGGCAGCTTGTGTCCATCGAGTGGCGGCGCGAGCTGCCCGGTGATGCGCCCCTCACGGAAGGGGTATTCGACGACGAGATTCCCTACGGCCTGCGCATCTCCGACGACTGCACTCGCCTCGAGGTCGCGCCGCGCGAGCATCAGGCACTGGTTCTCATGATGGAGCTGCTCGTCCAGGACTTTCCGCTCTCCAGCGTCGTCAGCGACCTGAACGAGAAGGGCTTCCGCACCCGCGCCGGCAAGCCATGGAGCCGCATCAGCGTCTTCAACATGCTCCCGCGCCTCATCGACATCGGCCCCAGCCTCTTCCCGACCGAAGAGTGGGAAGTCCGGAGACAGAAGTTCGCGCGTCTCGCCTGAGGCCAAAAACTGCGGGACTCTAGCCCACACTATCACCCAAACGCCTGCGATCCGCGACCAACGGAAGCGGCCACATATGCTGGCAGCGGTTTGGCGCGAAGCGCGTGTGCCTGGACGGCAAGTCCCTAGCCCTTCACGCCGTGCGTCTTCGCGATCTGCTCAATGAGCTGCAGGTGTCCATCGATCATTGGTTCATCCCGCTGTGCAGCCTGCCGCAGCGTCGAGTTCTGAGAATTGTTGGCCTCCGCCTGGAAGCTGGACAGATCGTTCTTGTGGTCCTTCACCATCGCCTTGATATACGCATCGTCAAACTCAGCGCCGGACAGAGTTTCCAGCTTCGCCACCAATTCTTTGTCCTTCTTTGAAAGCCCCTTAGGGCCGTGCACGCCCATCTGCTGCGCCACCTGCTGCATCTGATCGCCAAGCTTCGTGTGGTCGTCTACCATCTTCTGTCCAAACTGCTTCACATCCGGACTCGAACCCTTTTGCGCAGCCAGCTTGCCTAGCTCAACCTCGCCCATCCCGCCTTGCAGTGCCGATTCCACAAAGGCCTTGTCCATCATCGATCCCTCGGCCGAGTTCTGCGTCTGCTGCATCTGTTGCGTACCATTCGTATCCGAATTGTTGGTTGTAGGATTCGATGGATTCGTAGGAGCCGTCTCCGCAGACGACCCCATCGGCCGCTGCTGCGCCAGCGCCAGCGTGCCGCTCACCAGCACCACGCTGGAAAGCATCAGAAATCTGCTCAAACTTTGCTTCATGACGGAATCCTCCTTCAGCGGACGAGATTCCTCGCCGTATATAGGTGGAGTCCTCTAAGCAAGCACAAGTTGCCTCGCCGCTGCGGCACAAATCAATGCGCAAACGCGAAACAAAGAAACTTCAGGCAACCCTTTCGGGCTGTCTGCCAACAACGGATGAATCCCTGATCCCTGATCCCTGATCCCTGATCCCTGATCCCTGATCCCTGATCCCTGATCCCTGATCCCTGATCCCTGATCCCTGATCCCTGATCCCTGATCCC
>JBARHV010000026.1:0-1715 GCA_049799415.1 Silvibacterium sp. | reverse complement strand
ATTCCGAACAGCGCAACCACATGCAGCAGGAATCTCTGCCGCGCCAGTGCCAGCCCCGCCATTAGCAGGTATCCAGCAATGCCAATCGCCGCCACTGGCACACGCCCCATCATGGCAAATGGGCTGTGATTGACCACCCCGCAGTCCCATTTCTCGTTAATCGAGCACGGTTCCGTTGCGGTCGAATAATGAACCTGCAGCGCCAGCGCTGAAGCCAGCGCACCGGCCACGGCGAGAATCGCAATTACATAACGCATGCCTTCGATGCTATCGCAAGACCAGATTTGCAGTATTCTCACTGCTCATGCCGCGAGGCTTTACCATGAACCCATGCTTCAAGGCGGCAATCATGAGGGTGCGCGCATCGCCTTTTTCGGAGGCAGTTTTGACCCGCCGCATCGTGGCCACCTTGCTATCGCTCGCGCTGCACAAACTGCGCTCCATCTCGACACCGTGCTCTTTGCGCCCGTCGGTGCACAGCCGCTCAAGCCACAGGGATCGACTGCCGCCTTTGACGATCGCCTGGCTATGACGCGCCTTGCCATCGCCGGCGAGCCGGGCTTCGGTATTTCGCTCCTCGATGCGCCTTCCGCGCTCAATGCGCCCAACTTCACCATCGACGCACTTCAAAGCCTCCATTCCGAACTGCCTGCCAACGGTGCGCTCTTCTGTCTCATGGGCGCCGACTCGTTCCTCGGCCTCCGCCGCTGGCATCGTGGAGCCGAGATTCCCTTCGTCGCCCCGCTCATCGTTGCCTCCCGCCCCGGCCGACTTCTCGACGACCTGTCCGACCTACTCCCCGCGGGCCTCACCCTCGATCCCGCATTCACTGCGTCCGACGCACCCATCGAGCTCCACACCTACGCACTGCGCAACTCCGCCGGCGCCACCGCGCCTTTCTACCTGCTGCCCGGGATGCACATCGACATCAGCGCCTCTTCAATCCGCCAACAGATTCCCGCCACCCTCACCCAACCTGGCTCCGGCTCCGATTTGTCTCCAGCCGTCCTCAATTACATCGTCGCCCACAGCCTCTACCGGTAGCCCCGCATCGCGGCTTCTCTCTTTCTCTGTTTCTCCGTTTCCTTCCACCCTGCTACCATTTGCGTTGGAGACCAATTCCCTCGAATGACCAACCCGCAGGCGCACGAACACACCCGCATCCTGGTCCAGACCGCCGCCAGAATCTGTGAAGACAAGAAGGGCGAGGACACACGCATCCTCGAACTCGACCCCGTCGACTCCGGCCTGTCCGACTTCTTTCTCATTACCTCAGCTTTGAATGACCGCCAGGCTGTCGCCATTGCCGACGACATCGAGATCACGCTCAAGCGCAACTACGGCGTGACGCCTTCTTCCGTCGAGGGCCGTCGCCACGGTGAATGGATTCTGCTCGACTATGTCGATTTCGTAGTTCACGTTTTTCTTAGGGAGCGCCGCTCCTTCTACGACATTGAACGTCTCCGCAAATCCGCGCGCCCCCTCACGCCCGCTGAATTCGATGACGAGCTCAAAGCAGCGCTCGCCGCCAAAACCCGCAGCGCCCGCAGCAAGGCCAAAGCTGCTGCGGTTCCAACTGAACCACCGGCAGCCGGCGCCCCAAAGAAAGCTGCGAAGCAGGCCGCTGTTTCCAAACCAAAGAAGTCCTCCTCCAGAAAAGCGACACCGGGCGTCAAGGCCGCCTCCGCAACCAGGCCCCCGGCAAAGTCCACTGC
>JBARHV010000025.1:0-11762 GCA_049799415.1 Silvibacterium sp. | reverse complement strand
CAACCGCTCCGAGCCGAAGGCGCCAAAGACGACATCGAGGTAGGGTTGAAATATCTAAGGTTCCCACTTGCCCCATTTTGCTTCGGTGACTATGCCGGAGAGCTTACAGTAGACGTTGGGGAAGCTGGCCAGTTCGCGGAGGTCGTCACGCCAGGGAAAGAGCAGACCCTCCTTAATGAGCGGTTTTGCAATGTGGTCGAGAACGAACGGTTGCTCGGGGAATTCGCGCACCAGTTGCACAGCCACCGGAAGGTGTTTGGGAAATAGCAGCAGATCGTAACTCAGATTGAAGGCATGCAGTTGCGCGATACCGCGGCGAAATGCAGGCTGCAGCATGAACGCAGGATCGGCTTCATCATGGACTACGTGGCGAACGCCAGAAAATTTCGAGTGTGCCGCAAAACGCTGAAGCTGGTCCACCAGACCATCAGAGCGGAGATCAACCCAACCGACAACACCAGCGATAAAGTCATTTTCTTCTGCGAGTTGAAGCAACCACCGAGTCTCTTCAAGACTCTGGCGTGCCTGCACTGCGACACAGCCGTCAAACCCAAGTGAGTCGAGCAGTGGCTCCAAGTCATTTGGCAGGAAATCGTGCTTCAAAGAGTCCATCTGATCGGACATCCAGATGTGCTCGTCCGGACTGTAGCGCCAGAAGTGCTGATGAGAATCTAGTTGCATTATGCGCCAACCGCCTCATGGAGATAAAGTTTGAGTGGTGTTGGATGCAGCCTCTCAGTGCGACTCGAGAGCCCCGGAGCACTTATTGGCTCGTCCAATGTTCAGCCCCTCATTGTAGCGAAGTTATTGAATGCAATCAATAGAAATAGCTAATTTGCTAATCAGATTTCGCACTTGGCATGAAAGAGACGTATTTATATTGGTTGAACCAAATTCACAGCCGTGAATGCCATAAGCTGCGCGCATTTCCGGTCTATGGCATCTGGCCCACCCTAACGCGACGTCGCGGTGAGGACGAAGGCTGCGGCTTTGAAGTCGCCATTCAATAGAGGCGCGATACCGTACTGCATCCAATAACGGCCGCTGGCAGAGGTGGGCGCAGCTTCGCCTTGTGCGTCGCCAAGTCCGTGCAGGCTGTATTGGCGGTCCGGGTCGAGGCCAAGGAGGTATATGGTCGGGTGAGGATTGCGCTCTTGGCTGGAGTGCAGGAAAGTGAAGAGCACGGCCTGCGTTCTGTCGAGCGAAACCGATTCTGTGGCTGAGTCTTCGCTGTCGTCTTGCGGTGAGATGAGGCGGTAGAGTGAACCATGCTGGACCGTCTCGCGGATCTGCTTGTAATCTGCGACCATTTGCTTTGCCGTGGCGAAATCATCAGGAGTCCACTTGTTCAGGTTCGCTCCGATACCGAGCGATCCCTGCATGGCTACGAGGAAGCGGTAATCAAGTGAGCTGACACGATCGTTGACCCCGCTTCCCGAATCCGTGACCCAGGCCATCATGACACCGGGGGTATAGGGGTAGGTGAAGCCATCCTGAATGAGCAGGCGATCGAAGGGATCGGTGTTGTCGGAGGTCCAGACTTCGTCGGTGAGGCCAAGGATGCCGAGATCCACGCGCCCACCGCCGCCCGAGCAGGATTCGATCTCGAGCTTCGGGTACTTGGCGCGAATCTTGCGCAGGATACTGTAGAAGTTTTGGATGTAATCGACATAGACCTCTTTCTCATCGTCGGGCGCGACAGCGGGCCAACCAGGCTCGGACCAGTTGCGGTTGTAGTCCCACTTGAGGAAAGCTACGTCATTTTGAGATAGGAGTTGGTCGAGGAATTGAAAGATGTAGTCACGAACATCCGGGCGGGCGAGATTCAGCACGAGTTGATTACGCGACTCAGTGCGTGGACGTCCGGGAAAGTTCAGCACCCAGTCAGGGTGCTCGCGGTACAGATCGCTGTCAGGATTGACCATCTCAGGTTCTACCCAGAGGCCGAAGTCCATGCCGAGGGAATGGACCTTGTCGATGAGTGGCTTGAGACCGTGCGGGAACTTCTGCGGGTTCACGTACCAGTCGCCGAGGCCTGCATGGTCGTTGTTTCGCTGGCTAAACCAGCCGTCGTCCATGACGAATCGCTCGACACCGATACTGGCTGCCTCCTCGGCGAGCGCCTCCTGTCCGGCCTCATCGACGCTGAAGGTGGTCGCCTCCCATGAGTTGTAGAGAACTGGACGGACCTTCGGTCTCAGTGCCTCAGGCAGAATTTTCGTAAGTTCAAAACGGTGCATGAGACGCGATGCTCCACCCAGGCCTTCATTGGTGAATCCTCCATAGAGCACAGGTGTCGTGAGTTCTTTGCCGGGCGCGAGCTTGTAGCCAAAGTCGAACGGGTTGAAACCGGCAGTAAGATGCACTCGCTGCATCTGATCCTGCTCAACAGTAATGCTCCACGAGCCACTCCAGGCGAGCGCCCCAAACCAGACTGCGCCCTGGTCTTCGTCACTGGACTTAGAGCGTTCGATCGCGAACCATGGATTGTTTTGGTGGCCGGTCGATCCGCGGCGGCTCTCTAACACAATCTTGCCGGGCGTAATCTCGCGTTGTTGTAAATGAAACTCACTGGCCCAACGACCGGTCAGGTAGTTCAACTCATAGTGACTCCCCACCGGGAGATTGAAGCTGCCCGCGGCGGCCTGCTCGACCATAAAAGGAGAGCCTGTCTTGTTCTGGATAACCGCCGAGCGGCCAATGATGCCGGTCTCAGGATCGACGGTATAGCGGAGGTTTACGAAGACATCGCGCGAGATGTCTTTCAACAATACGGTGAGCGCGCCGGGAGTGATCGCATACGACACATAGTGTAGGACCAAGTCGCGATTGCCATCGGAGAACGTAATCTTGAGAGCCGGCTCCACGTACATGCCACCGCCCCATCCGCCGAACTCCTGCGAAGTAATTCCAACTTCGGTTTCAAATGGAATCAACCCTACACTACTCTGCGCTGTGGACAGTGGATCGCTCTCGAGCAGGCGCCCACCCCAGTAAATGCTCTGTAGTTCTCCGTGCGCATTTACGCCGAAGGCATAGGTGCTTTCTGATGTCTCGATGCGGAAGACCCGAGTTTTCGCGTCATAGTGGAATGGTGAAGAAACAGCAGGCTGCTGCGCCACCGCGCCAATAGGAATCGCGACCAATACAAGAACGAAACTAAGACGTGAGAGATTGAGTAAGTGCATCGGAGTAAGAAAGTACTATTCCGGAACTGAGCGTAGCAGTTCTTTGATAAGCAAGACACGTCGGCGAAAATAATCGATTCATCGGCGCAGCCTTTGGAGTGAATTGTTGTTTTCAGCACAGCGGTGCGCAGCCGGATTTTTGGGAGTTGGAAAATACAAGAAGCGGTGGCATGCAAGCGCCGCCGCTCCAGACTTTGTCATTTGATTTCCACATCTAGAATGTGAATCTAAGAGTGTATTGCAATTGACGTGCGCCTCCTTGAATAGCGGTTGCCGTGCCGAAGCCGCTAGAGTTGGTCGTGGAGGTAGGCGCGCCGACGGCAGACGTGATGACGTTATTCGTTAGGCTGCAGGGTTGGCCGGTGGGTCCGCCTCCAGGGGTAGCGGGAGTGGCTCCTCCGCAATAAACATTGCTTGCGGTGTAATCAGCAGATTCCAGATTACCGCTACTGAAGTTCGGGTGGTTGAAGAGGTTGAAGAAGTCAATGCTGAACTTGATCCGGTACTTCTCCTTCAAGTTCCAGTTCTTGGCCAGTTGGGCATCCATGTTCGTATTAGGCGCGCCGAAGCAGGAACCGCGACGCTCCATGTTGCTCGGGAAGGTTCCGAGGGTATAGCCGACCAGCGTGAAGTGATCCGGGTTGAGAATCTGATCCCCATTTCGGCCCGTATTGCAGCTAGTGTCCGTCACCAGAGGCCGGTTGTTACCGGTATACCCGGTGCCCACAAGAGCGGACAAGTTGCTGGTGCCGTCTGCCGCGCACGAGCCATCGGCGTTATAGTCTGTACAACCACCTGTAGCACCGGCGGTATAAATAGTGAGGGAACTGCCTTCATCGAGGCTAACAATGCTATTAGCCTCCCATGCACCGAGAGTATTCTTTACGAATTCTCCATGGCTTGCCAGCTTCGGCAGGAACAGCACCTCATTAGCAACGAAGATATTGGGACGGTTGATGTTGGTGTTGCCTTTGTCCAGCCCAGGATTGCTCTGGTCTGTCGTGGCTTCGGCCTCGATAGTGCTGTCGTTGACATCCAGGTCTACGTTGCCGATTGAGTGGCCCCAGGTGTAGGCTGCCTGGAAGGTTGAGAAGTTGCCCGTCTGCATGCGGAAGAGAGCCTGCAGTGAGTGGTAACTGGCATGGCCGCCGCGGCCTTCTCCACTAATCGTTCCGAAATTGTACGCTGGCCGATACGAGTTAATGGTAGGAGTAGTCGAGGTGCTCGCAAAAGTTGCCGGCAAAAAGCTTGAGGTGGGAATCGCATTTGCGTCATACAACGACGTGAGGTGCTGACCGGTATTGCCTACATAGCTTAACTCCAGAGTTGTATTGCGATGCAACTCCTGGTCCACAGTCAGGTTCCATTGCCAGGAGTTGGAAATCTTACCGTTCGTGGTTTTGGCCGCGCTAGGCGAAATCGAGGCGGTGGTAAGCGGGGTTACCGTATCAAAAGTGCGGTTGGTGTCGATGCCGAGCACAAATGGCGCGTTACGAGCCAAGGGTGCGTTCGAGCCTACAGGTTCACGCTGATTGAACTGACCGCCGCCCGCGCGGAGCGCGGTTTTTCCATCTCCTCTCACATCCCATGCAATACCAACACGAGGGGCGATAGCATGATTGTTTTGCTGGGCTAGGGCTGAGTTCGAACCTTGAGTGCCGTTGGAAAGCGGCAGATTCACCCCTAGCGTCTGTAAGAAGGCCTTCTGGCTGGCGCAAGGGTTGGTCCCCGGCACAACCATAATCCCGTTGCACGCATCGCTCGGATTGGCCGCCGCTTCGGAAGCGCTCCAGAGGGCAGGGTTCCAGTTCGCCCATTGGTTAGGATAGTTACTGCTGTTCTGACTGGTGGGATCGGTATTCCCGCCTTTGGTTCCACCGTAAGGTTCGCGGAAGATCGACCAACGGAAGCCATACTCGAGCGTGATGTTATGTGCAATCTTCCATGTATCACCAACGTATGGCTCAATGTCATGCCAATGAGTGTCTGTTACGGCATCGATACTGTTTTCGGTAATGCCGGAGAACATCTGCGCATTTGCACCGTAAGAGGCAGCACCCGGCATCAGAATGTCAGCAAGACTGTTGTTGGTAGCGTGGCAGGTCGGATTGTAGCAACCATAGCTCGGGAAGGTCGGCCTGTCTTCACCGTCTCCAACATTGTTAACCACCTCGCCCGAGTCGAGAAAGATACCAGCCTTGAAGAGATGATTTCCCTTCACCTTAGAGAGGTTGTCCTGGATCGTATACAGATCTTGGTGATAGCCAAACGGAGCGACATTCCACATCAAAAAGTTGTTATTGCCAAGATTGCCGGCGTAGTCCTGCAGACCGCCCCATCCGAAGAGCTCGTCCTTCTGCTTGATCGAGCTTGGGAAGGTAGAAGGGTAGGCGGCCTGGATTTGCGGCACGAGATCGGCTTTTGTGCCTGCCAGGGTTGTAATGGTGGCGGCGTAGCCGTAACCGAACTGAACATCGTTGACCAGAGTGCTGGAAGCGGTAGAGGTTAGTTTGGCCATCACGCTCTTAGACGGCTGGCCCCAGCTGGACCCGATTGTCGGAAAGGCGGATTCACCCCAGAGCGGGCTCTGGGGATTGTTCGGCGATGGATTCGTCCACGAATCCTGGGTCCAGCGCATGGTGGCGCGTTCGGACCTCGTGACCTGGTAGTCTCCGCGCACATTCCATTCGCTCCAGTCGATGTGGTTGCGGATCTGAGTCGTCCAGTTGTCGCCATTCGTGGTTGTAGTGGGCCCGGTAGGATAAAACTGGGCTATTAGTGATCCTGCCAGATCCGGATTAGCAATTACTTCAGAATTGCTTGGCGCCTGAGCGAAGGCTGGAATGGTTGGAATGGTCGCACCACATTGATCGGTCGTACCCGAGTACCCGCTGAAATCGCCGCCCTCTTCCGCTGCCGTGGGAACACAGGTCGCAAACGAGGCACCCTCAATGTCTTTGTTCCACTCCTGGTTCCACCACAAGAACAGCTTGTCCTTCAGGACCGGACCGCTGATGTTGTAGCCGTAATCGTCACGGCGCTCTTCCGCTTTGCCGGTGCCGTTGTGATTGGAAATCCAGTCGTTGGCATCCAAAGCGTCATTACGGCCCGCATAGAAGAAGCCGCCATGGAACTGGTTCTCGCCCGAACGGGTTGTGATGCTGACGATTGCGCCCGCTGCGTTTCCATATTCAGGGCCATAGGAGTTGCGGATCATTTTAAATTCCGCAATCGTATCGACTGACGGATAGACGAGAATGGTCATGCCAGACGCCGTGTCGTTGTTGTTCACCCCATCGATCAGGAACAGGTTGGAACTGTAAGGGTTGCCGTTCACTGAGAACCCGGGGCTGCCTTGGAGACCCTTGCCAGTGGCATTGAAGCCCTGTGGAGGACTAACACCCGGGGACAGTGTCGTTAAGCCCATAAAGTTCTCGCCGTTCAGGGGTAGTTCATGCACCTGTGTGCTGGTTACGATTTCGCCGACCGCTGCCGAGGTAGTCTGCACCTGAATGGAATCCGCCGCGACCGTGATCCTCTGGGTGACTGAACCGACCTGTAGTACTGAAGGAACTTCCGTGTTGGTCGAGGTGTGAACGATGACGCCGGTTTCTATGAATTCCTTGAAGTTGCCCTGCTTCACATGCACTTCATAGGTTCCGATGGGTAACTGCGCGAAGGTGAATTCACCATGGCCGCCGGAGGTTTGGGTAATCCTAGAGCCCGTTCCCGTGTTGATAACCGTGACTATCGCTCCTGGAATCGCCGCGCCGGTAGAATCTGTGACCGTTCCTACAATCGTTCCGGAGTATTGCTGGGCGTGCAGGCCGAGGGGAATGGTCAGTAATACCGCGAGAAGGGAGTAGACCAGCATGCGAAGCCTCGATGGCTTCTGCCAGGTACCCCCATCTTCAAATCGATTGCACATAGTGCCTCCTTGAAATTAATTCCTGATACCGCACGCGGGTGGTCCCATGTTTCTAACCGAGCGGCATCAAGCTTATGGTCCATCCATTAAATGCCAGAATGCAGGATCGCAATATTGGATATCATGTGGCGATGACGCATGTCAATCAAAAATTGGTTCGTCCAAAATGCATGCACTCGGATTTGACAGGAGTCCGGTAAATCTAATCAACTCGTGTTCTTGCATGTTTGGTGTTGCTCTCGTCGGCACAAAATATGGTTCTTAAAGCGGGCACAACGTGAAGCTATAGACTTGAAGAAAGAGCTGAGTATCTTTAGAATCCAACTATAATTATGGCTGAACCAATGGATTTGACTCGCTGAATGCAGGATCGATAGATCACAGTTTAAGAAGGGGAAAACATTCGCATGCATTCACCTGTTCTTGGATTCACACTCGTTTTTATTGCCGCGGTAGCTGGTGGAGGTCTAGCGGTTCCGCTCAAAAAGCGCCGGAAGTTCGAATTAGAAAACATCTATGTTCCTGCAACGCTGGTGATGATGATCATTCTTCCTCTGGTTATGGCGGCGTTCGTTACGCCGAATTGGATGGAAGCGGTGCATGCTGCAGGCGCACAAACAGTCTACGCAGGCATGGCATACGGGTTTGGCTGGGGCATTGGGGCGATCCTCTTCGGCTACGGTGTCACCATGGCGGGAATGTCTGTCGGCTATGCGATCATCATGGGGGTCAATACCGCGGTCGGATCCATCCTTCCGTTCTTGGTGAAGTCACCTAGTGACCTTCTGACGCCAGGAGGCATGGTGATCTTGTCCGGCATCGCGGGATGCGTGATCGGAGTCGCGGTTTGCGGCAGGGCAGGTGCTCTACGGGAGCGACAGTTTGGATCCACGGACCAGCGGCATGGATTCGGCGGGGCTTTACTGGTCTGCGCAGCATCGGGAGTGCTGAGTTCCTGCGCAAACCTGGGATTTGCATTCACCAGTCGAGTCGGCGATGAAGCCCAGAGACTCGGCGCAAGTTCGGTATTCTCCACTCTGGCCAGTTGGATGCCTGTCTTTTGGGGAGCCGCCACATCGCTTCTACTCTGGTTTGGAACTTTACAGATCAAGAGGGGAACGTGGCGAAAAAATACTGGGCCGGGTGCCGCTCATGACTGGCTGATGGGAGCGGTGATGGGAGTCGTCTGGTTCCTTGCCACTATTCCGTACGGCATGGGCTCTTACTATTTGGGCCGGCTGGGCACCTCCGTAGGATGGGCCGTGAATATTGCCTCCTCCCTCATCGTTGCGAATGCCTTTGGCTTTCTCACTGGCGAGTGGACAAGGGCTCCGGTTGGGTCCAGACGAACGCTCTATTCAGGTCTCGCGATTCTCATTGCGGCCATCGTGCTCCTGGCCGTGGGCAGCTCGATGACAGGGTACTAAATCTTTCAGAAAAGGTGGCGCTTCGTCATGCAATACAATTTGCTCGGCAACACGGGATTGAACATATCGCGGCTCAGCTTCGGAGCCTCGTCACTCGGAGCCGTTTTTCATCCCGTGGACGAATCGGAAGCCATTGCCGCGGTTCATGCGGCCCTTGACTATGGCATCAACTACTTCGATGTAGCGCCAGCCTATGGGGGAACGCTTTCTGAGAAGGTTCTTGGTAAAGCCCTACGCGGCGTCCCCCGCCATCGCTATTTTCTGTCGACCAAAGTAGGGAAATACACGGAACCCGGTGGTTACGGCAATGACCGTCTGGACTACTCGAGAGTGCGCATTCGGGCTTCGCTGGCTGAGAGCGCCGAACGGCTGGGCGTGGACTATTTCGATATCATTCACATTCACGATATCGAGTACCAGAATAGAAAATGTACTGAGTGGGCTTTAACCGAAGGATATGACGCAGTTCAGGAACTAAAGCGGGAAGGCCGGTTGGGAAACGTCAGCTTCGGCATCTATCCCATGGATTTGTGGAAGCGAATCTTTGCAACGCTCGATATCGATGCCGCCCTGGTTCACAATCATTATTGCCTCAACGACACGCAACTGCTCGACCTGCTGCCAGTGGCTCGACAGAAGGGGATTGGTATTGTGAATGGTTCCCCATTTGCTTCTGGGCTTCTGACGGATCGCGGCGCGGCCGCCTGGCATCCTGCCAGCACCGAAGACCAGAATCGTTTCCGTGAGGCCTCCGAGTTCTGCCGAAATCAGGGAACGCCCATCAGTCGGCTCGCATTGCAGTTCTCGAGCCAGAACCCAGAGATATCTACGACCTTATTCAGTACAGCCAATCCTGAAACTGTACGCCTCAATATAGAGGGATCCAACGAACCATGCGATATGGATTTGGTGGCTGCCGTCCGGAAGATACTCGAGCCGGTTCTGAATAAGGAATGGAATTACTAGGGTTGGCCGTCGATGCGCATCCGTCATTCTCTCGTAATACAGCAATGGGCCCGCGATAGTGGAATGTGGCCGCTCTTAAGCCCTGATGATGATATGGGTTTAAGCGCCGTTGACTACATTTCGAGTTGAACTTTCATCGCGCTAGATTTGTTCGCAGCAAACTGTAGGGCTCTAGCTGATTCGGTTAGAGCAAAAGTGTTGCTGATAAGAGGACGCAAATTAATGCGTCCAGCCGCGACCAGCCGGATTGCTTCATCGAAAGTTTCACCATAACGCATGGATCCGATGAAATTA
Organism: Silvibacterium sp.; assembly: GCA_049799415.1. Lineage (GTDB taxonomy): Bacteria > Acidobacteriota > Terriglobia > Terriglobales > Acidobacteriaceae > Silvibacterium. Next base: position 1,959 of record JBARHV010000025.1, on the reverse strand, counting down.
ATCTCGCGGGTCATAATTTGGTTGGCGGGAATCGGAATATTTTCTGTGCCGAGCGTGCCGATCTGCACGATGGTGCCGCCGGGGCGGACCAGATCGAACGCGCTCTGTAACGCGGGCGCTGCACCGGACGCCTCAAAAATAACATCGAACCCGTCCCCGGTTAACTCGCGCACCTGATCACGCAAATTCTTTGTTACGGGGTCCAGAGTCTGATCCGCACCTAGTTCAATCGCTCTCTGACGACGACCGGGAACGATATCGCTGACAATGACCGGAACTGCGCCGAACGCACGCGCGGTTATCGCAGTGAGTAGGCCTATGGGCCCGCCCCCCATCACGAGAACACGTTTGCCCGAAAGGATGCCAGCACGTTTCACCGCGTGCAGGGCGACGGAAAAAGGTTCAATCATCGCTCCAGAACCATCGTCCATTCCCACCGGCAGCACGTGACATTGGCCCCAATGCACTGAAATGAATTCCGCAAAAGCTCCGTCAGTCGGTGGAGTGGTACTGGCGCTGCCGAGCATGATGGTCTTTTGGCATAGATTAGATCGACCATTTTTGCAATACTCGCAAGTCCCGCAAGAGCGCGCTGGATTTACCGTCACGCGCTGGCCAACCCTCACGTCGTCCACATCGTCAGCCATAGCGATGACTTCGGCAGAAAGTTCGTGCCCTAGAACAAATGGACGGTCCGGTACAAAGCCCGCGCAATAACCATGCTCGTAGTAATGCAGATCAGAGCCGCAAATACCAACGCGGCGATTGCGTAGTAACACCATGCCTGAATTCAATTGAGGTTGAGGCCGATGTTCGATGCGGATATCTTTTGCGCCATGAAGCAAGGCAGCTTTCATAGTGAAATTCATTTTTGAGCAGTCCTAGAACCTCGATCACGAATGCGATAGCAATATGTCCAATTCCTGCCGCAATCATTTGGTTCATCCATTATACAGGAGAACAAAGCTGCCTGTCTTCGTAGAAATATAAGCAAATTTCCACCTCAAGAAGTCTATAAAATCAGCCTCATTCCTGGTCAAGGCCCCTTCATTCACGCGAGCTGTCACACAGTGGCAGTCAGCTTCTAGTTCGAACGCACACACATTCTATGTACAATTGGTACTTCCAATACAAAGCTTATACATCGGCGCGCCTTCCTTAATCCTTAATTGAGAATAGCGATCTTTGATCGACCCCGATATTTTTGAGCCGAAGCTAATGTTTAGTCTTCGATCAAATCTAATCCTGTAAATGAGGAGGATTTGGAATGCGGTAGAGATGGTTCCCCGTGGAGCAGATGATTGGGTGTTGAAGCAGGCGGAGATAGGAGTTTCGGTAGCGGGAGTGATCCGGAAGGCAGGGATCAACGAACAGACTTCCTGCGCGAATCTTTGCTGTGTAGACCATCATCTGAGAACGTGATAGCCGCCTCCTGACCACGATCTTCCCATGCTGATCCATCCCAACCAGATGGAAGACGCTTTTAGCCAAATCAATGCCAATAACCCGAATCTCCATAAGATGACCCTCCTTGAACCTCTCACAACAGGACCCCCCGCTCCTACAGGAAGATCAAGCGGCGGACCATCTCATTCACATCGGGCAATCCAAGGTATTCGGAGTATGCACAGCAGACCGAATGTTCACTCTGCTATTTCGCGAGGCAGCTTCCGGCATGTTTTCAGCTATGTCCCGCAGAACCGCAGCGGGCCGTTCACGTGGAAGTCTTGCCAGGCGCTCCACAAGACCGACTGTTATCTCTTCGAGAACATCCGCAGGTCACTCGTTTAGGACACACTCTTGGATCGGCTGGAGAAGCGCAAACGCAGCAATTCGCTCATAGCTGAATTCAGATCATACTGACAGAGGAAGCCTGCGTTGTGGCACTGTTCGAGAAAACGCATCTCCTCCTATTGCTTGCGATAGAAGGAATGGACGTTCTCGCACCTTGGATAAACG
>JBARHV010000024.1:0-1738 GCA_049799415.1 Silvibacterium sp. | reverse complement strand
TCGGCGTAGCGCGGCTGCTGGCCGCTGCCGTTAAAGACGAGAAGCCAGACCTGGTGCTCACCGGCCTGCAGTCGGAAGACCTGGGGCTAGGCCAGACAGGCGTCATTGTTGCCGAACTGCTTGGCCTGCCGCACGCTTCGCTGATTTTGCATGTAGAGGTGGAAGGAGCCGATGGACCGCAAGCGCGAATCAAGGTCAAGCGTGAGCTGGAAGAAGGCTGGTTCCAGCAGATCGAAATGCCCACTCCCGCCGTGCTCACCATCCAGTCGGGCGGCAACAAGCTGCGTTACGCCACGCTGATGGGCATCAAGCGCGCCAAGACCAAGGAAGTCCGCCAACTGACTGCCGCGGAACTCGGCGTGGCCGCTACGCCGGTCGTGGTTCTGCAGCAAGTCACGCTGCCGCACAAACAGAAATCTACCCAGATGCTACCCGGCACGGCCAAAGAAGCCGCGGCGGCCCTGGTAGAGAAACTGAAATTCGAGGTGCGCGTCCTATGAGCGGAATTTTGGTCGTCGTCGAGCAGCGTGAGGGTCGCATTGCTCGCATCAGTTGGGAGGCCGTGGCCGCAGGGCAGCGCCTGGGCGCGCAACTGAGCCTGCCTGTCAGCGCAGTCATCGTTGGATCGAGCACTGAATCCCTCGCCACCGAAATCGCAGCGCACGCCATCGCCAAAGTCCTGCGCGTCGAGCATCCGCTGCTCGCCCAATACACCGCCGATGGATTCACTCTGGCTCTGCATCAACTGATTCAAGCCGAAACGCCTACGTACGTAGTACTCCCGCACACCTACCAAGTGCGCGACTACGCCCCGGCGCTGGCTGCGCGCCTGGGCCAGGTACTCATCAGCGATGTGGTGGCTATAGGCGATGGCCCGTTCTTTACACGGCAACTGATGCAGGGACGCCTCAACGGCGCATATCGGCACACCGGCAGCGGTCCATGCTTTGTCTCCGTGCAGGCCGGAGCATTTCGCGTCGAAGTCTCCGACGCAGCCGCCACTGCGGCGCCAGCTATGATTACTGCTTTCACGCCCACGCTTGACGCGGACCAGATTCGCACCACTCCCGGAGCGCCGTTCCGCGGCTCATCACAAACCGTCGATCTCGGCTCCGCGCAGCTCATCGTCAGCGTCGGGCGCGGCATCAAAGAAGCGGACAATCTGCCTCTCGTTCAGGATCTGGCCACGGCTCTTGGCGCGGAGCTGGCCGCCTCGCGGCCCATCTGCGACAACGGCTGGCTGCCCATGGAGCGCCAAGTGGGCAGCTCCGGCCAGACGGTTGCGCCGAAGCTTTACTTGGCGGTTGGGATTTCAGGAGCCATTCAGCATCTGGTGGGCATGAAAGGCTCGCAGTGCATCGCAGCCATCAACAAAGACCCCGACGCGCCGATCTTTGAAGTGGCCGACTACGGCATCGTCGGCGACCTGTTTGAAGTAGTTCCTGCGCTGACCGAGGCCATCAAGGCAGCGAAACAATGAAAGGGAAACACGGCTATACGAGTAAAGAACAATCTGAGATGAGCTGTAGAGAGCCTCGCTCATTCTCCGGGATATGCCAACCGTAAGGGAGGCCACAGCCGCTTTCGCATCCGCTCCCCTGGCGATTTCCGCCCCCATCCCTCAGTTCCTGATTAAATTCTTATTTATTCAAAAGAGAATGTCTGTACTTTGCCGTTAAGCAATACAGAATTGGGCAAATTGGAATCCCAGTTCCTCAGCGATTGAAAGGTGCTGAGA
>JBARHV010000023.1:0-8732 GCA_049799415.1 Silvibacterium sp. | reverse complement strand
CAGACGGTGACCGTTCAAGGTGGAGCGTCCACCATTAACGTCACCAATGCGACATTGGGCGGCGGCATTGCGCCGGAGACACTGCAGGATTTTCCGTTGATCATATCCGGGGCGCCACGTTCGTCGGCGACCGTGGCGCTCATGCTGCCTGGCGTGACGACCGGTGCCAGCGGCAACGCCTATAACGCCCAGACCAACGGCGGCCTGGTAAGCGGAGATGAGGCTCTGGTAGACGGTGCCACCGCGATGGAAGGCTTCATGAACCAGAGCGGCATGGTGAGCCTGGAAACCGACTTCGGCATGTCACCTGACATTACGAGCGAAGTGACGGTTCTGACGGCCAACTATGGTGCGCAGTACGGCAACACCACCTCTGGGCAGATCATCATTCAAACGCGGTCCGGTGGCAGCCAATTCCACGGAGCGGCATACGACTACTTGAGTAATCGAGCGCTGAATGCGTTTCAGTATGGCGCGCCCGTCGGAGAGGCGAAGCCCGAAGACACGCAGAACGACTATGGTGCGCAGCTCGGTGGCCCGATCGTTCAGAGGGGGTTTCTGAAGGGCTACTTTTATTTCAGTTGGGAGGCATTTAAGGAGGCAGGCGGTGTAAACTCGTCCACTCTGACGATACCTTCACTGAATGACCGCACGGGAAACTTCAGCGGCGCGGGCACTCAACTCTACTATCCGGACGACCCGGCGAAGTACGGTGCCGATGCGGGCCAGCCGATTGCCTTTCAGGGGGTGACGAACCAAATCAATCCGGCGTATGAGGACCCGGTTGCCGCAGCATGGATGGCGCAGTTGCCGACGCCGACAGGTAGCGGCGAAACAAATAACTACTTCATCCCTAAGTCCGGGCAGGGATCGCTGACGAACAGCGAGAATGTGTACTTCGGCCGCGTCGATTTTAATCTTGGCGACAACGACCACGTCTATTACAGCACCTGGTGGCAGTACACCGGGGTGAATTCAGAGAGCGACCTGCCGGTTGCCATCTCGACGGCCCAGCCGGCGGATCCGGAGAATGCGAACATCGAGCGTCTGAACTGGGAGCACAACTTTTCGGGCACGATGAACAACCACGCGACCCTTGGGTACCTCAACCGCAATGAAGGCTACTTTGCGCTGAACGGCAAGGCAGACTTGCCTACGGTGCCGGGCGTGGCTGACAGCACCTTTCTGCCAACGTTTACCGTAGACGGCTATACCCAGTTGGGCAACCCTTACGGCCCCAGCGCGGCGGCGTCGCTCACCACTCGCGGAACCTGGGCGTTCAACGACGTTTTCACCAAGGTGGCCGGCCCTCACACAATCACCGCCGGGTTTCAGTGGCACCTCGCGGGCACCACCATTCGAAACGGTATCAATCAGGGTGGGAGCTTCGAATTCGGTCAGGACACGACCGGCAATCAAAACTGTCCTGCCGCATCTTGCCCCGGCAGTGGCGCAGCGAGCTTTTATCTGGGCGCGGCCAGCAACGCGAATGTCAACTATTACAACGTCCTCGCCATGTATCCGCGGCAGGATGGCTGGGCTGCCTTCGCAGGCGACAGCTGGCGCGTCAACCCAAAGCTGACGCTGAACTACAGCCTGCGGTGGGACTACATCACGCCATTCCGCGAAAAGTTCAACAACCTTTCCTTCTTCGATCCGACCGGGTTGAATCCAGGCGCGGTGACCAGCTCGGGCGCGGAGTTGCCCGGGCGGCTGGCTTTTGCTGGGACGAAATTCGGGGATGCGAGCTACGGCGCTCCGTATCCGGAGATTCCGTTCAGGCACGCTCTCTCGCCGCGTGTGGGCTTTGCCTATGCGATCACGCCGACGACGGTGGTTCGAGCCGGGTATGGCATCTATTTCGGCCAGGCGTTCTATCCAGGCTGGAACGGCGGGTTGGCTCAGGACGGTTTCAATAAGGACTACACGGTGAGCGAGACTCCGAGTGGCGGTTCTCAGGTTCCGGCGTTGTATCTGGAAAGTGGCATCAACCCGGCCGACGTAGGACCCACCGAGGACATCTCTTCGAGCTTCGACAACGGGCAAACCCCTTCGCTGTACCGGCCCCTGGATGGAAACCGGAGACCGTATTCTTCCCAGTGGAACGTCAGTGTCGGCAAGCAATTGCCGAATAACTTCGGGGTTACGTTGTCGTATGTGGGCACGAAGGGTACTCACCTTCCCTCGGCGCTGAGTCCACTCAACGTGCTTAATCCGAATGATCAGGCCATCTCTTCGCTCGGCTCGGACTTGAGCGTAAGCTACAACTCGCCCAACGGGGCGGCAACGTTTGCCAACGATGGTGTAGCGGTGCCCTATGTTGGATGGGCCGATCAGATGACGGGATGCGCGCCGACGATTGGACAGGCGCTGGTGCCGTATCCGCAATACTGCGGTACGCTTTTGGGATTGAATGAGGGGCACGCCAACTCAATCTACAACTCGTTCCAGGGCGAAGTGGAGCGGCGCATGCACAATGGGCTGTATCTGCTCAGCTCCTTAACGGTGTCGAAGATGTACTCAAATGGCACATATTCAACCCAATCGGTGCAAGACCGCAGCGGCAGTAACAATGGAAGCTTCTCGCCCTTTGATCCAGCACGTGAATGGGCGCTGTCTCCAACCAATGTGCCGATCACGTTGCAGATCTCGGCGGTATACAACCTTCCGTTTGGGCGTAACCAGAGGTTCCTCAGCACGGGAGGGCCGCTGAATTCAGTGATCGGGGGATGGCAGGTCAGTCCGCTGTACCGCTACGAGTATGGGACACCGATGTCGTTCAGCTCGTCTTCGTGCCCGACCGCCAGCTTGGCTCCGTATTTCCGCGAAGCATGTGCCCCGGGGATTCTCCCGGGTCAGAGCCCGCTCCTTCACGGACGCAATGGCTTCGATCCGGCGACAACCAGCGGGCAGTATCTAAACCCGTTGGCGTTTCAGAGTGACTTTTCCACCTTTGGCAACACGGGCTATGGAAAGTCGGTCTCGACGGTATATGGGCCGTCGTACCAGGACGTGGACGTTGCCCTTGCCAAGAGCATAAAGATCACTGAGCGTACGACCTTCAAATTCACAGCGAACTTCTTCAACTTCCTCAACAGTCATTACTTTGTTTCGCAGGGGGAAGGCCCGGGCTCTGCGTTTAATACTGATGTGGCCGCTCCCGGCAACTCCTTCGGGCAGTGGAACGGTACCGTCAGCAACCCTCGCAACATTCAGGTGGCAGGACGCTTCGAGTTCTGACCTCTGCTTGCTGTATTCATCCGCTGGAACTGATCGTGCCCGAATGCAATGCCGGATGCGATCGGTTCCAGATTTTTTTGGTAGCAGGGAGTTGTGGATCGACTCGTGCCGTCAACAGGTCAGGGGTGAGAGGGTACCGGCGAGGTAGGAGCGTGAGTTTGGGGGTGCGAGTGAATCCGAAGATAGGTTTCCACTTCCCGCTTTGAAGCGGCCATGTCGCCGAGTTTCCGGTAGATGCGGGCCAGAGCGTAATGTGGCTCAGCATAGCCGGGGTCGAGGCGGGCTGCGGCCTGAAATTGGCTGATGGCATCTTCCGTCTGCCCTGTATCTTCGAGGATGTTGCCCAATTGGAAGTGGGCGAGCGCAAGATTCGGGTCCAGGCGAATGGCTTCGCGCAGGTTGACCACGGCCTCGCTCCGCTGATTGAGGACGCGCTCAGTGATGGCAAGGTTCAGGTACGGCCACGCGTCGGGATGTCCGGATTTCAGGTTTAGGTCAATCGCCTTCTGATAGTTCACAATGGCGAGGTGGTTCAGGTTCTGCCGAAAATAACAGAGACCGAGATTGTTATAGGCCTGGGCCATATCCGGAGCGAGTTGAATAGCTTTTTGGAATTGCAGAATCGCATTGTCGTAGTGATTAGCATCGTAGTCCAGCCGCCCAAGCCAATAGGGGTAGAGCGCGTCTTCGCCGTTTTTCCCGGCAAGCTCATTCAGCACTTTGCGGGCCCAGTCCGGGTGGCCGATGCGGATGTAGGCCATGGCCAGCGAGAAGGAGAGCGTAGGCGGCAGAGGGGCGATGGCCTTCGCTTTGTTCCAGGCGATGGCCGCGTGCCAGACGTCGTGATCGAGAAAATAGACTCCGCCGAGGAATTGGAGCAGGCGGGCGGCCTCGGGCGAATGAGGGTCGGGGCTGATCTCTGCCAGCAAAGATCTTTCCGCCGCAATGTAGTCGTGAGCTTTGAGGGCCTGTTTCAACTGCGACGCAGTGGCGGGCGGAAGCCCCAGCGCATCGACCTGCGAGAAATCCTGTGCCGGTTGGGCGGCAGGGGTGGAAGCGCTCGCGCCCAGCGCGGAAGGCTCTATGATGAATAGCGCAAGCACGCACAGGGCGGAAATTGAGCGGAGCTGTGGAGAGATGTTCACGGTTAGCGGTGGTATTGAGGCCAGTATAATTGAGGCCAGTATGGCGGAGGTCTGTCGACGAAGGTCGAAGCTGGAACGAGCGCGCAGATCACTCCGACTCCTACCTCCAGGCGTTCGGATGCAGTTCCTGCCTGCGGTGGTCTTTGGATGTGCGCTCCTTGCTCCACAACTTCACGCGCAGCCAGCGGCAGCCTCCTATCGCCAGACACTGGCGCAGATTCAGCAGCAAATTGAACAAGGCCGACTGAGCGACGCACGAACGCTGATCAGCACGGCGCTCAAACGCTTCCCCTCCGATGCGGGCCTTGAAAATCTGTTGGGGGTTGTCGAGGCCGAGCAGGGCGAGACGGAGCTTGCCCGGCAGGCATTTTCCGCAGCCATTGAATACGATCCGAAACTCGTCGGCGCCTATTTGAACCTGGGACGCATTGAGATGCAGGAGGCAGGCAACCATGCTGCGCCGCGGGCTGAGGCGCTGCGACTCTACCAGAAGGTGTTGCGCATGAACCCGGCGAATGCAGAAGCCAACTTCCAGGCAGCAACGCTGCTGATGTGGGACGGGGAATATGCGGCGTCGCTTGCGCTGCTTGCCAGAACCGGCGCGGCGATGCGCGGGCAGATTCGGGTCGAAGCGCTGAGGTGTGCGGATGAGGCGGGCCTCGGACATACGTCCGCAACCAATCGCGCTGCGGCCGCTATGGTAGCTAACCCGGAGCTTAGCGAGCAGGATGCAGTGTTTGTTCTCCCCGCATTGCGCACGGCCCGGCGCGCGGACCAGATCGACGCCATATTTACTGCGGCCAACGCGCGGACGCCGCTGTCGGCTTACGGGCTGCGCGTGCTTGGTCTCGCGAAAGAAGCGGAGGGCAAGCCGGCAGAGGCAACGGTGGTGCTTGAACACGCGTTTGCGCTGGATGATACGAAGGTCGCACCGCTGCTGGATCTCGCGCGCATTGCGCTCGCAGGCAAGCAGTACAAGCAGGCGCTGGGCTATCTGGCACATGCTCGTACGCTCAAGCCTGATGACGCGGCGTTCGCCTACGAGTACGGCCGGATTTGCCTGAAGCTGAACCTTCTGGGTGAAGCGCGTCGGGCGATGGGCGAGGCCGTCAAGCTGGATCCAGACTCGCCAGAGTACAACTTTGCGCTGGGCGTCGTGTCCTCTTACGCACAGGACGCCTCTGCGGGCTTGCCCTATCTGAAAAAATATCATCAGCTGCGTCCCGGCGATCCGGACGGCGTCCTGGCTTTGGGGACGGCGTATTTCCGCGATGATGATTACGTCAACGGGGCGCTGTGGCTGAAGCAAGCTGCGAAGACCGCAAGCACTGCAGCTCCGGCGCATTATTATCTCGGGCGCATACTTCGCCAGCAAGGGGAATACGACAAGGCGCTGGTGGAGTTAAATCAGGCCGAGACGCTGCAGCCCGATCAATCCGCTGTTCTTGCCGAACTGGGGCAAACTTATGTGCAGATGCGAGAGTATCCTGAGGCGCAAAAACAACTTCAGCATGCACTCACACTCGACACAGACAATTACGTTGCTAACTTTGCGCTCATGCAACTCTATGCCCAAACACGCGACCCGAGGCTCGGCGCGCAGCAGAAGCGGTTCGGCGAAATCAAGGAAAAGAATCAGGAACAGTACCGCGAGGAGATGCGGGTGATTGAAGCCCGTCCTCAGGTGGAGCTGACGGACAATTAGGATATTGCCGCGCTTTGCTCTGTACCGTGTTGCGAGAATGCGCTGAGTCGCCAGACGAGAGGGAATGAAGTTTTGAACACCGTATCGAGAAGAAGCCTGCTCGCCATCATGGGATCCTGCGCGCCCGGTATGCTGCTGCCGCGGGTGTTCGGCGCTGCAGCGCCAAAATTGTCAGAGCCATTATTCGTACCGGTCCCTGGCTCCCGCTCCGGCATTACGTGGCGCCACACCAGCGGTCGATCGCCGAATTACTACCTGCCGGAGACCACCGGCGCCGGGTGCGCATTTCTTGACTATGACAATGACGGCTGGATGGACATCTACCTGGTTAATAGCGGCGCATGCGACTTCTACACGCCCAATACCCCACTGCGCAACGCGCTCTACCAGAACAACCGCGACGGCACGTTCACCGATGTTACGGAGAAGGCCGGAGTTGCGGGCAGCGGCTACGGAATGGGGGTTGCGGTTGGTGACTACAATGGTGACGGCTTCCCGGACATGTTTGTGACCGGCTACAACCGCTCTTTTTTGTATCGCAATAATGGAGATGGCACCTTCACTGACGTAACGAAGAAGGCCGGTCTTCATCTCGACGGCTGGTCAACAAGCGCAGTCTGGTTTGACTACGACAACGATGGACGTCTTGATCTCTACGTCTGCCAGTTCGTCAAATACAACCGCGAGGCGAACAAATTCTGCGGGGATGCGGTGACCAACGAGCGCCACTACTGCATCCCGAGCATCTATCCACCTTCGCGCAGCTGGTTGTTTCACAACAACGGCGACGGAACGTTTACTGATGTTTCGGAGGCGAGCGGCATTGCTGGATCGCTCGGCAAGGGATGGGGCGTGGTGGCCGCGGACATCAACAACGACGGTTGGATGGACCTGTTCGTCGCTAACGACACAGTCGAGAATTTTCTCTTCGTCAATGACCACGGCAAGTTTACCGAGCAAGGGTTGGAGGCAGGCGTGGCTTACAGCCAGGATGGGCAGGCGCGCTCGGGCATGGGTGTGGATGCCGCGGACTTCGACCAGGACGGGTGGATGGATCTGTTTGTAACCAACATCGACCACCAGATGTATTCGCTTTATCGCAATCACCACGACGGGACGTTTGACGACATGGCGACGCGGACGGCGCTCGGGCAATCGACTCGCGAGATGAGCGGCTGGGGCGTGCGTTTCTTCGATTATGACAACGACGGCAACCTGGACATTATCATCGCCAATGGTCACCCGGACGATCAGATTGCGCTCGTCTCCCCTGTTGTGACATACCGCGAGCCGCTGCTCTTATTTCACTACGACGGCAAAACGCTCGAAAATATAAGCGCCTCGGCCGGTCCGGTGTTTCAGAAAGACTTTGCCGCACGCGGTCTTGCGCTGGGCGACTTTGACAATGATGGCGCGGTGGATGCTCTGATCGCGATCAACAATGGAGCGCCACTGCTTTTGCGCAATCAGGCTGCGCGTGGCCGTTCCTGGCTGGGCGTCCACCTGGTGGGCAAGACGTGCAATCGGGACGCCATCGGTGCGCGCGTGAAGTGGGTGGCCGGTGCGTTGGAGCGGCACAGGATGAAGACTGGCGGCGGCAGTTTTCTTTCCAGCTCCGATCCGCGCATGGTACTGGGGCTGGGGACAAATCCTGTGCTCGACCGTCTGGAGGTTCACTGGCCGCTGCCGAGCAAGCGAGTCGATGTGTTTACAAAGTTACCGGTCAACCGTTACATCACCATTGAAGAAGGTCGCGGCATTGTCGCTTCGTGAGCGAACGGTCATGGGTTCGTACGCCCCTGTCCTCGCTGCGTGTATCTGCTGCAGGATAGGGGCGACGGTTACTGGCGTTGTTCAGGTTTTAGCGCGACGTGATCGGATCACAGTTCTAACTCGCACTTACCCGCAGCATGAGAATGCCATGCGACGGTACGTCTGCCGAATATTCACCGTTCCGAAACTTCACATTTTTATGCGCCCATAGGTCACGGGCGTGCCGGACTTTCCCGTGCAAGTGCAGTTCGTCGGCCTGAATCGTTGCGTGGGCTGTGTCCGGCCCGAAATTCACAACTCCCACAGCGACGCTGCCGTCCGCCAGCGGCTTGACCCAGGTTTCAAGCTGGCCATTGCGTACCGGCGTTGCCTGCTTCCCGAGCGGATCCTGATCGACCGCGATGACTTCCTTATTCAGCAGGATTGCCCTGGTTGCAGCGGACATATTTCGAATATCATTGCCCGCCAGTAACGGTGCCGCAGACAGCGCCCAGAGGCTCATGTGCGTGCGATATTCTGCATCTGTCATGTGTCCGTTGCCTATTTCCAGCATGTCCGGATCATTCCAGTGGCCGGGCTCGGCATACGGAGCGGTTGGGGCCTGTTTTTCGATGTTAGCGGTCATGCTGGCCCAGCTGTCTCGAATGTCCCCGGTCGTGCGCCACAGGTTGCCGCCCACGTCCTTGCCCCAGGTCTGGACATCGCCGCGGCCGTATTCGCATAGGCTGAACACGAATGGACGGCCCGTGGCTTCGAGCGCCGCGCCCATTTTCTGATACACGGCCTGCAGTTGGCTATCCTTATATATATTGCCGGCGCTGCACCAGTCATATTTGAGGTAATCCACTCCCCACGATGCAAAGGCCTTT
>JBARHV010000022.1:0-31257 GCA_049799415.1 Silvibacterium sp. | reverse complement strand
AATACTAATAACGCGGCATTAACGAACCTCGCGGCTGTTGCGGCCGATTCGGAAGGTAACCCATACGTCACCGGCTACACCACAGATGCCTTGTTCCCAATTACCAAAGGCGCCTACGCCAGCACGTGCGCTGCTGACACCAGGTCCGGGGCTAACTACTGCGATAACACAGTTTTTATTACGAAGCTCAACTCCACAGGCACAGCGTACGAGTGGTCCACGTTCCTGAATCCTACGCAGAGCAACGCATCTTCGGCAGATTCCAACGCGATCGTTCTGGATGCGAAGGGAAATGTTTACATCTACGGTGACTCAGGCACAGGCACGATACCGGCAGTGAATCCCGTGACGCAATATCCAAATTTCTGGTACCAGCCTTATGCGTTTATCAGCGTCTTGGACCCAACAGGATCGACCGTATTGTTCTCATCGCAAATTGCTCCAAGCGGCAATCAAGTTAGCGCTCCTGCATCCATGCATAACGGGCTTGCTCTGGACTCTTCCGGGAACATGTACATGGTTGGTATGACGCATGCGACTGAAGGCTACTCGATTGGATCAACCAACCTTACGGCGTGGCCGACGACGACAGGAACGTATTCAACGGCGACTACCGGCACGGGTCCCATCCCCTTCTTCGGCAAGATCTCACCAGTCCTTCTTACCTCGACAACGACCCTGGGCGTTTCGCCCACCACCGCCACCACTGACCAATCCGTTGTGTTCAACATCACTGTCGCCGGAACCACAGGCTCACCGGTTCCTACCGGCAGTGTCGACCTGAATTACACGACATCGACCAATTCCACACCGACACTCCTCGAGACCGTCCAACTGAGCGACACCGGCACGGGCACCTACACCACAACCTCGCTGGATGCAGGCGCCTACACCTTCACCGCCGTCTACAGCGGAGACACCAACTACGACACCAGCACCTCAGCCACGCAGACGCTCACCATTACCGCCGCTGCTGCCGCGACCAAAACCGTGGCCGCAATCTCGCCGTCCAGCGGCCTCGTCTACGGACAGGCAGCCACGCTCTCGGCTACCGTAACGCAGACCAGTGGAACCGGAACCCCCTCAGGAAGCGTGGTGTTCAGTGAAGGCAGCATTTCACTGGGCACGGGCACCCTCAACGGTTCAGGAGTGGCAACTGTTCAGGCGGTACTTCCCGCGGGCAGCGGTGCCATTACGGCCGTGTACGCCGGGACGTCTACCGACCCTGGAAGCACCGGGACCAGCGCCACGTTCACGGTTGCGCAGGCTCCGCTCACGGTAACAGCCGCTAATGCAACGCGCGTGGTGGGCGCGGCCAATCCAACCTTTACTGGCACCGTTACCGGTGTCGTGAATAACGACTCGCTTACCGCCAGCTACTCCACAACCGCAACGGCGAGTTCGCCCGCCGGAACCTACCCCATCGTTCCCGCAATTACCGGCACAAATATCGCAGACTACAATATGACGCTGGTGAACGGAACCCTCACCGTAACCGCAGTTCCTCCGGCGCCAGACTTCTCCATAGCGCTGACGCCGGCCAGTGGATCCGTGGCTGATGGCTCGTCAAGCAAAGTCACTGTGACCATTACTCCGACCAATGGCTTTAACGCAGCCACCAGCCTGTCGTGCACTGGCCTTCCGGCAGATGCGGCCTGCAGCTTCAATCCTGCAAGCGTCACGCCCAATGGCGCGGCGGCAACCTCAACCCTTACTATCTCTACGGACGGCGCGAAGACAGCAGGTATCTGGCCGCTCACAGGGTCATCTTTGCCCAGCAGGATCAAGTGGACGCTGTATGCCCTCGGTGGTATATCGTTCATGCTGATCGGTTGGATCGGGTTCACCACGCGCAAGATCAGGCAACAGTGGATTCGCTACGTCACACTGCTGATCCTGTGCTTCGCCGTCGTTGGCGGAGTGCTTGGATGCGGCGCCAGCAGCGCTCCTGAAACTCATCCCGGAACCTACGCGATTACGGTGCAGGCAACTTCGGGATCGACTACACATACCGCTACTTACAATATGACGGTCAGCAAGTAACAATGCGCGGGCAATGGACTCTCTGAGTCGATTGCCCGTGTGTTTTTCGTTGAAGCAGGAAGGCTGAATCTGAATAAAGCAAGTGTTGTTTCTAAACCGATATCTTTGTAAACGGGCAGTACGTCCAGATTCGCCCCGGGCTAAGGAGGCGCTCAATGGACTACTTTCCATTTATCGCCAATTGAGATTCAAGCGTGTCTAGCAAAACGGCACATTAGTAAAGACAAGCCGGCTTCGCGGTACCGATCAGCCTCGATGAGCAGTGTGGCGATTTGAAGCGCTTTGACCGTTTTATCGCCCGTTGAACCCTGTTAAGTACGGGTTCAATCATCACCATCACTGTTTGCTCCCGCTTTTAGAATTCGATCCTTCCCTGAAATGCGATCATGCGCGGTGAAGTATCTCCGCCTAGTCCTACGCCAAGCAACCCGGTCGGTGGTGAAGTTGTGCCTTGCAGTGTTCCGAATTTTGACGGGACCGAGCCGGGTACGCCTGCCTCTACGGTGCTGGGCAGCGCAAAGTTCGGATGATTGAATGCATTGAACAATTGGCCATTGATGCGTAGCTTGATTCCTTCCCTGATCGAAAAGGTCTTCGTGATGTACATGTCCGAATACGTGAAGTGCGGTCCACGCACCGAGTTGCGGCCCGAGTTGCCAAACTGGCAGATCGCTGAGTTATCGTTCTGTACGCCGAGCACGCCGGTATAGCATGCCCCGGTCGTCGGATCGACAACCGAGACGAACGCGTCGGGGTTGAGCCACTGCTTCGTGCCTGTTACCGTAATGCCCTGATAGGGTGTCTTGCGATAGAGCGGAACACCGGGGACCCGATTCGCATAATTCGGCACCGCAAACTGAATGGTCTGTGCGGGGTTCGATGCCTGAAGGACACCATTGCCGTTGGCGCTATATGCCTGGCTAAGCACACTGAAGGGCAACCCAGAATGCAGGAACCCCGTCTCCGAAAATGACCACCCTCCGAAGACCTGACGCATGAGTGCATGGCCGGAGTGGAACGGCACCTGATACATCCCGAACGCGGAGATGTTATGGCGCACATCATAGTCACAGTTCGCATACTGCCGACTTAACTCGCCCGGTAGAGGCGATTCCAGCCCTTGCGTGGAGAATGCAAGCAAACCTCCATTCGATACTTCATCCAGGCAGTGGCTGAACGTATAGTTACCGCGCAGGGTCAATCCGCCCCATTGCTGCATGTAGGCAGTCTGCAATCCGCTGTAGATGCTGTTCGCGCCGGTTTGGAACTCGGTGACGTTTCCAAAGCGCTGATCGAGCGGCTGCTGATACGGAAATGGCGCAAAGCATCCTTTGCAGACGTTCTGGTAGCCATTGAGCTGCACCTGGTAGGGTTCGTGCAGCCCACGAGTCCCTACATAATCAGCACGAATGTTGCCGCGTGAGCCAACCTGCTGCTCGATGCCGAGGTTGTACTGGTAGTAGTAGGGCGTCTTCAGCGTTCCGGTGGGGAAGGTGTTCAGGCTGACTGCAAGCGGGCAGGTTGGAGCACCCGGCTGGATACCCGCACAAGGCGCACCACCGGAGCTAAAAATTGTCTGAAACGACTTGTTGGCGTTGGCTGTCGCGTCAACGGCGCTTCCCGGAACACCAGGTGCTATCCCGATTCCACCAACCTGACCGGCAAGACCACCGACGAAGCTGGGATCGTTGGGAGCGTTCATCAGGCCACTGTCGGCAACTGATTGAGGAATGATGTCATTGAAAACACCGAATCCGGAATGGATGGCGGTGTGCGGACGAAGCTGGTAAGCGATTGAGGCGCGTGGCTGATAGACAAACAGCGGCGTTGCCGGAAACAGATTATGAACATTGCCCAGCAGAACCTGGTTCAGTGGCTGATTGGTTTCATGTGAAGCGTCCAGGAAGGACCCGGCCGTGCGGGAAAAGAGGGCCTGCGGACTGGTGACGTTGGTGTTCCAGGTTACGCGCATCCCATATGTAATAGCTGCCTTTGGAGACGGCTTCCAAGTGTCCATTCCATAGTATTCGAGGTTGCCGACAGACACTCTTTCCTTCAGAAAGACCGGGAAGTTCTGTTGCGCGGTGTAGGCCGCGCCGTAGGTGAACTGCGCCAGGTCGTTATAGGTCACCGTCGGCACAATGCCTTCCCCGAGGTCATAGTCGCTTGTATCCACACGGCGCGTATTGATGCCGAAGTGCAACGTGTGCTGCCCGCGCGTCCAGGTCAGGTTGTCATTGATCTGCCACTGCGTGACCTTGCGCCCCTGCGGAAACGTATTATTCAGGCCTCCGATCTGCGTGAAGGGCACGCTGTCGCTGTCTGAGGCGAGCACGATCGGAAAAGTCTGCTGCACCTGAGCGTAATTGTTCGGTTCAAAGATGCTGGAGTACCAACTTGCTCCAGGGTTGAATTGGTTCACGAGAGTTGGGCTGAACAGATGCGTGTAACCCACGACAAGGGTGCGCTGCGGTTGCGGTGAAAAGGCGTTGAAGATCGAGTTGACGGGATCGGTCCATTCTGCCTGCAGGCCCGTGTCCTGTTGGAAGCGATACCATAGGCTGTCTTTGGCGTTGATGGTGTGATCGATCTTCAACACGAGGAGGTCCTCGCTGTCACTGTTGTTCAGAGACCGCTGCTGCTGTGTCGCGCAGCCGCTGCCGTCGAGCAGAGTGCCGTTTGTGGGAGCAGGCAAGACATTCCCAGATGCATCGAGCGGGCAGGCTGTAATCGCCACCGGCGATCCTCCAGGAGCCGGGAGCAGCGAAAACATGCTTTTGTAGAATGGAATCTCCGCGGGCTGTGCCGGGAGATTCGTGCCCGTGACCGGGTCAGGTCCACCCGTAGCCAGTTGTCCCAGAACATACTGCTGATACGCGGGTGTCGGCAAGATTGTTGGCGTGACCAGCGGCAAGGCGATGCGAACGCCCTCATAGTGGGCAAAGAAGAAGAGCTTGTCCTTGCGAATTGGCCCTCCCACGCTGACGCCGAATTCATTCACGACAGAGCGCGGTTTTTGGGCAATGTTGCCCGGCGTGTCGTTTGCGTGGAGAAAATAGTTTTCCGCATTGACCAGTGAGCCGTTCCATATTTCGGACACGTCCCCGTGCCATGCGTTCGTTCCGGACTTGGTGAAGTAGTTGACCTGGGCCACGGCATACCGGCCCTGATCGACGGAGAAGGAGTTGCTGTTGACGGTCGCTTCCTGGACGGCATCAAGTCCGATGACAAGGTTGGTCGAGAGGCCAATGTTGAGGCCCAGCCAGGGATCGTTAGAATCGTAACCGTCAAGGATGTAGCCGTTGGAGGTTGCAGGCAGGCCATTAAACTCAACATTGCCGTAGCCACCGGCGGCCTTTGCATCGCTTGAAGATCCAGCCGTATTCATCAAAGCGCCTTGCGAAAATTGCACGAGGTAGGTTATATCCTGGCCGGGATTGGGCAGGTTCTTGATGGCCTCTGCGCTGATCGTTGTGGTGGTATTTGGATTGTCGAGACTCAGAAGACCTTGCTGCGCCGTGACGTTTACCGTCTGCGATGCAGAATTGACCTGAAGGGTGAAATTCAACGCCACATTGCGGCCAACGAGTACCGGCGTGGGTTCTGAAGTTGCCGCCGCAAAACTGGAAGCCTGTACCGTGACCTGATACGTTCCTGGGTTGAGCTGGGAAAAGAGAAAATGGCCGGCAGCATCCGTTTCGCCGGTGCGGGTCGCTTTCGTGTTCACGTCGGTAGCGGTGACTGTAGCTCTGGACACGGCCGCGCCGCTCGGGTCCGTCACCTCACCGGAGAGAGCACTGCTGGTCCCGCTCTGCGCCTGGATCAAGCATGGGTTAACCATGGTTAACACCGAAAAGAAGATAAGGCTGTATTTCCATGCTTGAAGCGCGTGCATATCCATCTCCGGTTGTCTTGGGTTGTTTTGCCTGATGCGGAATACGGGAAGGTAGCCTCGCGGAAACCAATTTAGGCTTACCTAACTAAATTAGATACACCTAAAATAGAGCTGTGTCAATTTGGAGAAATGGGGACTGAGCATGACAACGCGCCGAGTCAACCTGAATACGGAATCGGTGGACAACTATCTGAAGGCCATTTTTACTCTGGGCGGATCTGAGGAGGAGCGCGTGACGAGTACCGCGCTGGCGGAGCGGCTTGGAGTCACTCCAGCATCGATCACAAACATGCTGCAAAAGCTGGCGTCTTTCTCGCCCCCTTTCGTTGAATACGAACGACACCGGGGTGTTCGGTTGTCAGTCTCCGGTAGACGGCGCGCGTTGGAGATCGTGCGTCATCATCGGTTGCTCGAGGCATTTCTATATGAGGTACTCGACTACCCCGTCGAGGAGGTCCATGACGAAGCCGAGCGGTTGGAGCATTTCATCTCGGAGCGCTTCGAGGAGCGTATTGATGCGAAACTAGGACGGCCAAAGTTCGATCCACATGGACATTGCATTCCCGCTTTGGATGGAAAAATGCCGAAGCAGATTTCTAAACCATTGACGGATATCGAAAAGGCCGGGAAATTTGTCGTGGATAGTGTTTCGGATCAGGATGCGGCTTTATTAAAACGACTCAAAGCTCACGGCATCACGCCGGGCGCACGTCTACGTGTCAGCAGCCGGTCCCAAGGGGAATTTGTCTTGCACGTAGGCAGCAATTCAAAGCCCTTGCATCTCTCTCTTGCTCTCGCTGGCACAGTCCGAATCCGTTCTGGAGATTAACGAGGGGCTATAGCGCAACGGGCTTATTTCATAAAGCGCACGACTCCAGAGATCGAATGTCAACAAATGCGAAAGTGCCAAGTCACTAAATGCGGATAATGGTCAACATGCTCGGTTAGTATCCTAAAACGCGCTTCTCGTCACCTGCGACAGAAAAGAACATTTTTCAGATCGCCTGCCCAGCTGCCCACCCACCCGACGGGATTGTATCGCGTGGAACTCAGTAGGCCAGTCCTCCTTTTAGCGCGATACCGCATCCCGCCAACCACCGCTTCGGTGCAGGAGCTGTTCCTGTTGTCCAATGACCATTCAATTCGTTCATCAAGGGCTAAAGATGCAATAGGGTAGTTGTATGAATACTGGCCCCATGCCTTGCACCGAGGCTTCGATACGATCACGCAAGCCGTCGATCGAGGACCCGTCACGTGATCGCTGGGTATTGGTTGCGACCGTTCTTGGTTCGAGCATGGAGTTCATAGACGGAACAGTCGTGAACGTGGCTTTACCAAGCCTGCAGGCAGGGTTTCACGCAACAGGAAGCCAAGTGCAATGGGTGGTCGAGGCCTATGCACTCTTTATTGCAGCACTGATACTCGTGGGCGGATCATTCGGAGACCGCTTTGGGCTGCGGCGCTCATTTCTTACGGGAGTCGTCATTTTCTCCGCTGCATCGGTCTGGTGCGGCGTTGCAGGCAGCATCACGCAGCTTCTAATCGCACGGTGCCTGCAGGGCGTCGGGGGCGCTCTTCTCGTGCCGAATAGCCTGGCCCTCCTCAGTGCGAGTTTTCCGGAATCAAGACGAGGACGCGCGATTGGAACCTGGTCCGGCTTCGCCTCGATGATGACCGCCCTGGGGCCAATCGTCGGCGGCTGGGTGGTCCAACACGGCTCGTGGCGTTATGTGTTCTTTCTCAATGTTCCCATTGCCGTGGCGACGGTCTGGATCACATTGAGCAAGACGCCCGCCGTTCCGATAGAACACGACAAACGAAAGACAGACTGGGTCGGCGCACTGCTTGGAACATGTGGCCTAGCTGGCGTCACCTTCTCCCTGATGGAATGGTCCACAGGTGGCATTGGGGCGCACATTGCCGGGGTAGCCGGAATCGTTGTTCTGTCGATGTTTGTGATCGTCGAGAAGCACGCTGTCGCTCCCACGATGCCGTTGGATCTGTTTCGCAATCGAAGTTTTGCGGGTGCGAACCTGTTGACCTTCTTTCTCTATGGTGCGCTCTCAAGTGCTTTGTTCTACCTGCCCTTGAATCTGATTCAGGTACAGGGCTACTCGCCGACCGCAGCCGGGGCCGCGATGCTTCCCCTGGTGATTGTCATGTTTCTCCTCGCCAGATGGGCGGGCAGTTTGATCGAACGGACGGGACCGCGGGCTCCATTGATCGTCGGACCGCTCGTCGCGTCTCTAGGGTATGCGTTGTTAGGCAGGACTGGCCTTGGCGGATCGTATTGGACGACGTATTTCCCGGCGATGGTAGTCCTTGGCTTGGGCATGACAGTCAGCGTCGCTCCGCTGACTACGGTGGTCATGAGTTCTGTGGACCAAAAACGGACAGGGGCAGCGTCCGGGGTAAACAACGCAGTCTCACAGACTGCGGGTCTTCTCGCGCTTGCCGTAACGGCTCCGCTGTTTCTTCACATGTTTTCAAGCTCTCTGAGCAGAGACTTGAGGCGGGAGTCAGTGAGGCCCGACACAGGGAGGGAAGTGTGGGTCCAGAGGAGCCGATTGGCTGCAATTCAGACAGAAGATCCCCGGGCACAAACTGCAATCGACACCGCTTTTGTTTCTGGGTTTCGTCTGATCGTCTTCATTGCCAGCGCCTCAGCGGTCGCCGCTGCCGCCGCCGCAGCGGCGACGATTGGGAAATCCAAACTGAAAGACAGCAAAGAGTAGCTGCAGCAGTTCCCGGGCAGAGCAATCCTGGTCGAGCAAAATCTCTGCGCATCGTGCGCAGCCGGGGTGACGGGCATCTTGTCCCCTGCGACGCGACTGTGCGCAAGAGTGATGCCCTTCATATTCCACGAATCAACTGCATGAAATTTTCAATCTTCTTCGTAATCCGCGTCCGGTCGGGGCCGAGATTCTGCTCCAGACAGATTCCGGAAAAGAACGTGAGTATGAGGCCAGCGAGTGAGTCGTTATCGTCGCCCCTGCCACGCTCCGCGGCTAGATTGTCGACCAGCAGGTGGTGGATCTTCATCACATTCGCAATCATGAGCTGGCGGGCTTTGGGAGGGAGGTCCGAAAACTCGCGCATGGAATTCACCGAAAAGCACCCCTTCTGTCCCCAACTGCCGTAACAGAGCTTCAGGAAGTTCTGAACGTTGTTCCAACCCAAAGGCTGCTTCGTCAGGGTTCCGCGTGCCATCAGGGCGTCGAGATACTGGCGCATACTTGCTACGAACAGGTCTTCTTTGTCTTCGAACTCCGCGTACAAGCCAGATTTGTTCACGCCTGTGGCCAGTTCGAGGTCCTGAACCGTCGTTTCGGCAAGGCCATGCTTCCAAAAGACGGGGATCGCCTTATCGAGGACACCCTCTCGGCTGAACAGTTTCCGTCGTCCCATTGGAGTATTATCGATCAATTCTTGGTAAGGGGCTTGCCAAAATATAGAACCCGATGGTTCACTATTGCGGAGGAAGGGAATGCGATGCTGTCGTCGCCTCCCGTGACCGTAACGACCACTTAGCCTAACCCCGGAGGATATATGCCCCCTACTCGCAAACAGCAGGTCGTCGATCTGCTGAAGTCGCTCGAGACCAAAGACCCGGTGCCGTTCGCTTACGTTAACCCGAACAAATACATCCAGCACAACCTGCGCGTCGCCGATGGGCCATCCGGGGTGGCTGCGCTCGTCAAGAGTTTGCCGCCCGAGGCGACCGTCAACACTATCCGCGTCTTCGAGGACGGCGATTACGTCTTCGCCCACACCGAGTACAACTTCTTTGGTCCTCGAATCGGATTCGACATCTTCCGGTTCGAAGATGGTCTGATCGTCGAGCACTGGGACAATTTGCAGGAGACCGCCACCGAACCCAGCCCTAGCGGACACACGATGATTGACGGTCCGACCACCGCCTCCGACTTTGATCAGACTGAAGCCAATAAGGCGCTCATGCAGCGTTACATGGACGACCTTCTCGCCGGTCGTCGTGAGACCTTTCCCAGCTACTTCAACGGAATCCAGTACATTCAGCACAACCCCTGGGTCGCAGATACAATTCCAGGGCTGATTGCGGGCTTGCAGGCCCTTGCGACTAAAGGCCACGCGGTCGTATACAAGAGCGTGCACAAGATACTCGGCGAAGGTGACTTCGTACTCGTCGTCACCGAGGCTAGCTTCGGCGACGTACCCACCGGCATTTACGATATGTACCGCATTGAAAACGGGAAGATCGCCGAGCACTGGGATACTCTCGAAGCGATTCCACCGCGCGGCGATTGGAAGAACAGTAATGGCAAGTTTTAGTTCGTTGTGAGGCGAAGCCTATGCTTCAGGGTATGTTTGGGCAAAAACTAGCGCAGCATTTCTCCCTGCTGGAGTCTTCCTCTCTGCTACTTGGCCCCACAGGGAAGACTCAGGTCGCCTTGACCCGTATGAGAATGCCGAACGGCTTTCCTGGACCCACGCCGCACATTCCACCGGAGGAGGCTTTTTCGATATCGGTGCATCTACGTCGTCCCGACAGCATTAAGGGCTGGGGAACGTGGCTCGACGGACGCTTTCATCGTGTTAACGAATGGGACGCTGGCGGTATTCAGATATTCGATATGGAGTCGGAGCCGGTCGCTCTGCGGACATCAGGCTTTGATTCGGTTCACGTCTACATACCCCGGTCCGTTCTCAATCGCTTCAGTGACGAGAGCGAGCAAAAGCGGGTTCGCAACTTGCAGTGCACTCCGGGAACCAGGGATGATGTGATTCTCCATTGGGCCCGAATGATGATGCCATTCGCGAATGGTCCGCTCCATCTTCCACGCTTGGTTATCGACTAAATGATCCTGTTGCTCTGCGCTCATCTGGTCCGGACATACCAGGACCCAAGCCAGCTCTCGGAGGTTGTGACCGGAGGGCTGGCGGTCTGGCAACAAGATCGAGCAATGGAATTGCTGAATGAACATTTGGACGGTGACATTGCGCTAGCCGATCTGGCGGGAGAATGTGGACTATCGCCAGGTCGTTTTATGCGCGCCTTTAAGAAGTCCTTTGGGGTTCCAGTTCGTCGCTACGTGCTTCATCGGCGAATTCAAGCCGCGCAGTCGTTGTTGTTGCACTCCCACAAGTCTTTGCTCACGGTTGCATTGGAAGTAGGGTTCTCTGATCAACCAGCCTTCAACCGAAGCTTTCGAGAGATTGTTGGAACTTCGCCCGGGCAGTGGCGAAGAGCAAACGCGCCGATGCCGAAGGCGTTCAGCCTACCTGCCGAAGATTGTTAAGCCGGACGGAAACTCCAAATTACGACACTTTCAATCAAGACAAGGCTTGAAATCATCCAAAACAATGGAATGCGCAGAGCTTGTACAACGGCGATCTCATCTCCGAGCGATGATCCCAGCGCGGAAAAGCCCAAACGACGAAGACAGGAACGGCAGGAGAACAAATTGAACCAGACGACTGAATCGAGAAACAAAGAACGTGTCCTTGAAGCATTCGACACGCTTTTTAATAAGCGCGACTATGCGGCGGCGGAGAAGTTTTGGTCTCCAGACTACATTCAACACAGCGCCCATATCCCGCCCGGTCGCGATGGCCTCTTTAATCTCGTCAAGAACATTCCGACAACTCTTAGATACGAACATAGAGAAATTCTCGCCGAGAACGATCTCGTGATCGTGCATGGGCGATATTCAGGCATCGGCCAGCCCGCTAACTGGATCGTGGCGGACATTGTTCGCATGAAGGACGGAGTTCTAGCCGAGCACTGGGATGTGATCCAGGATGAAGCAACGCGCGAAACCTCCAAGAGCGGCCTTCCCATGTTCGGCGACAAATTCCCCGGCTGAGCACGGCATTTTTCTTGGACAACAATGCCAGGAGGGCGGGGATGGAGAGTTTCAAACTACCGCTTCTCCGAGGTTCGCGCGAGCGACGATAAGTCAATTTGTATGGATCGATAGGAGACGAAAATGGGAGCAACATATAAGGCGGTTGAAATATCGGCGCCCGGGACTTTTCGCCTCGTCGAGAAGCCTGTTGTTTCGCCAGGTGCGGGACAGGTCCGTATCCGTGTAGAGGCTTGCGGTGTGTGTCACTCGGATGCAGGCACCGTTGAAGCACAACTCCCCGGCATCGTATATCCGCGCGTTCCGGGCCACGAAGCAATTGGCCGCATCGAGGAGATTGGTCCGGGCGTTACGACTTGGAAGGTTGGCCAGCGTGTAGGGGTAGGCTTCTTCGGAGGCGAAGACGGAACCTGCGAAGCCTGTCGCCGTGGCGATACAGCGTACTGCCAAAATCCGATCATTACCGGGGTTACGAGCGATGGCGGCTACGCGGAGGTGATGATCGCAGAAGCGCGCGCGTTGGCCCTGATACCCGACGAACTCAAATCAGAAGATGCGGCCCCGCTGGTATGCGCTGGCATTACGACCTTCAACGCACTACGCAACGCCGGACGCGCAGGCGATACCGTTGCCATCCAGGGGATAGGTGGGCTCGGTCACCTTGGTGTGCAGTATGCCCGAAAGATGGGTTTTCGGACGGTTGCAATCGGCAGCGGCGCGGATAAGCAACATCTCGCTACCAAACTAGGAGCACACATTTACATCGACGCCAAGTCTGAGGATGCGGCAGCCGCGTTGCAAAAACTAGGAGGCGCCGATGTCATCCTGGCGACCGCGCCCAGCGGTACCGCGATCGGTAGCCTGCTTCCCGGGCTTGCAGTGCGCGGAAAACTCGTGGTGGTTGGAGTCTCAGGCGATGCAATCCCACTCAACGGCATACCTCTCGTGTTTGGTGGGCGATCAGTTGTCGGAAGTCTGACAGGAAGAGCAATAGAGATGCAAGACACGCTCGATTTCAGCGTGCTCACCGACGTTCGTCCGATGATCGAAACGCTTCCGTTGGCAAAGGCCGAAGAGGCCTATAGGCGAATGATGTCTGGTGAAGCACGGTTCCGCATCGTCCTCACAATGGACTAAAGAAGGTTAGAAGCTTGTTGCAAAGCGGCATCACAAACCGAATGTGTGAAGGAGTCTCAGATGAATCCGTTCCAGGAGATCTATGACAAGCAGAAAGCATACTTCGATTCGGACGCGACCAAATCGTACGAGTGGCGCATCGATCAGCTGACACGCCTGGAGAACTTATGCAACGAGAACTCCCAGGCGCTGGAAGACGCGATGAGCAGCGACTTCAAGACCGCCAGTCAGGAAAAAGTATTTGAAATCATGGCTCCTGTAGGAACCGCCGCTTTCGCGAAAGCTGATCTAAAAGAATGGATGAAGCCTGTAGATGTAGTTGTTCCCAAGGCTTTTCGGGAAAGCGGACACACTGCCAAGGTCTATCGCGAGCCATACGGCGTCACTCTGGTTATCGGCCCTTTCAATGGACCATTGACACTGCTCTTCGATCCTGCGGTCCAGGTTCTTGCGGCAGGAAATCCATGCATCCTCAAGCTTTCTGAGGGTTTGCCCGCGACAAGTAAGCTCTTGTTGGAGCTCGTGCCGAAGTATTTCGATCCTCGGTCCGTCGCCGCTGTCTCGGGAAGCAAAGACGAAATCACGGAACTTCTCAAGCTGCCGTTCGACTTCATCTTCTTCACCGGGAGCGTCAAGGTGGGCAAGATCGTCATGGAGGCGGCGGCAAAGAACCTGACCCCTATCCTTCTCGAACTCGGCGGCCAGAATCCTGCGTTCGTGGATGCGACCGCCAATATCCCGGACGCCGCGAAGAAAATTGTCTGGGGTGCGACGGCCTGGGGCGGCCAATGGTGTACCTCGCCCGGATACGCCTATGTGCATGAATCAGTTGTCGAGGAGTTCGTTGAGGAGTGCAAGAAAGCCGTGATCGAGTTGTACGGGACTGATCCGAGGAACAGGCCCGACGACTACTCGCGCATCGTCAGCCCAAAGGCCGTCGAACGCCTTGCAGGCCTCATCGATCCAAAGAAGGTCGTCGCAGGGGGTGCGTCCGACCCAGAGGCTCGCTATCTAGATCCCACGATCATTTATCCCGTGACGTGGGACGATCCAATCATGGAGGACGAGATATTCGGGCCGCTTCTTCCCATCCTTACCTATAAGGACATGGATGCCGCCATTCGTGAGGTGAAGAAGCATCCAAAGCCCCTTTCCGGTTTTTTGTTCAGCCGCGACCAGAAGTCCATTGACCACTTCCTCGCGAGCTTGTCCTTCGGCGGTGGTGCCATCAATCAAGTGAACATTCATCTGTTTATCGAAAGCATGCCTTTCGGAGGAGTTGGATACTCCGGCATCGGTCACTATTACGGCAAGGATGGCTTTGACGCTCTTACACATGCGAAATCGGTCCTGATATCGCCGCCCGACGTAGTCATTGAGCATTTGTTCCCGCCGTATACGGAGGAAAAGGTGCAGGCGCTTAGCCAGTGGTTTGAATACTAAGCCATTAAGATCCACCACAAGCTGACCCCATATCCAAATCGCAACTTCGACCCACGCCTCTAGACAGATGCGATCTAGGGGTAACTACGGAACAGCTCAAGGCGGTACTCAAAACGGAAGGAGATCATTGCAATGGCTAACGCAAGCAACATTACCGCACCCACACAATTCATTGAGACCAAGCTCGAAAAGTATGCCTATCGTCGCTTCGGAAAAGGGGCCGGCCTACCCCTTTTGTGCCTTCAGCACTTTACTGGAACCCTGGACAACTGGGACCCGGCTGTAACCGACCCGCTTGCTTTGGAACGTGAGGTGATTCTGTTTGAGAGCGCCGGTCTGGGCCGCTCGACGGGAGAGGTCCCCGAAAACATGTCCGCGATGGCCGCGCACGCGCTCGCGTTTGTAGATGCGCTTGGTCTCAAGCGAGTTGATGTGCTTGGGTATTCTCTCGGCGGGATGGTTGCACAGCAGATAGCGCTGGAGCGTCCTTCGCTCGGCCGCAAAATGCTCCTGGTCGCCACTGCTCCAGAGGGCGGTGAGGACGTTATGCACATGGAGAAGCCAGAGCTGAGGAAGATTACGGAGGATCCAAATATTCCTGGGTTGGAGAAGCTGGTGAGACTTTTCTTCGCGCCGAGCAAGTCGAGTCAGGCGGCAGGCGAGGCTTTCGTGGCCCGACTCGCAGAGCGGAAGGCAGATCGCGAGCCACTGGCGAGCCCAAAGGTTGCGATGGCTCAAATCAATGCCTTTCGTGCCTGGGAACATTTCAGCGGCGAACGCTTCGCCAAGCTCGGCGAAATAACTCAACCATGCCTCGTCGTCAACGGCGTCTTCGACAACATGATTCCAGTTCGCAATTCCTACATGCTGAGCGAGCACCTCCCGAACGCCATGCTATTGAACTACCCCGACGCGGGGCATGGCTCACTGTTTCAGTTTCACAAGTCGTTTGTTAGACAAGCGTCTCTATTTCTCGATTCAGAAAGCATTAGCTGAAAGTTCGCTGCCTCATACCTTGTTGCTGTCCGCAGAGAGGCGGAACTTTCAGGATTTGCACACAATTCAACCCCAGAAGAAGAACATCAATGGCGACAATGACGATGGAAGATGACACAACGATCTAATACAAGGACTGGAGTAAAGGACAGACCGTGGTGTTCCGCCAGGGTTGGCCGCTGGACACTGACGTGTGGGAAGACCTGATGTTCTTTCTCGCCGAGCGCGGGTAGCCGTGTATCTTCGTTGCGTGTTAAGGTCATCCATCGTCGGACGTCACAAGAGTGCCGACGGAACGCCGTAACCCCACCGAAGGGTCCTGCTCTGGTGGCAAATTCGTTGTGTAGGAGACCAGAACAAATGTACAGTGCTGAGTTGGAGGTCCAAATCGGAAATTCCAGCGGAGATGTGTGGGAAAATTATGGAAAGGGCCTAATTAGCGCCTTCTGCCCCGCTTGAACCCGAGTTCGCGTCAGCTCCATCGACTAGTCTCAACCTTTCGTCTGATTAGGTCCTGGCAGGAGCAATCATGTCTACCCAATTAACTCCTTTGTCTGCCGATATTCGTGGTGAAGCTTTCCCCGTTCTCACTGCGGAACAGATCAACCGCATTCGTCCTCTGAGTAAAGTGCGAAAAGTGAACGCGGGAGAAATCTTGTTTGAGCCGGGTGACCTCGACATCCCATTCTTCGTGCTGCTCTCGGGCAGCATGGAAATCGTGCAGCCCGACATACACGGTGAGCGCTTGATCGTCAACGAAGATGCTGGAGAGTTCACCGGAGAGATCACCATGATCTCCGGCCGCCGCGGCTTGGTGCGCGGGCGGGTCACGGCGCCCGGCGAGTTTCTGGAGCTGAGCAGCGCCGGACTGCGAACGCTGGTTGCACGAGACGCGGAGCTGAGTGAAATCTTCATGCGCGCCTTCATCCTACGCCGGGTGACACTAATCAACCGCGGCCAGGGAAACGTGATTCTGATGGGATCACGGCACTCGGCCAAGACGCTGCGTCTGCGTGAGTTCCTTACTCGCAATGGACATCCGTTCACTTACGTTGACTTGGATACCGACACCAATTCTCAGGAGATGCTCGATCACTTTCACGTCACGATAGAAGAAATTCCTATCGTGGTCTGCAACAACCACACCGTGCTGCGCAGCCCATCGATTCAAGAGTTGGCGAGGTGCCTGGGGCTCAACGCGCACATCACAGCGTCGGAGGTGCGGGACCTTGTGATCGTTGGCGCCGGCCCCTCGGGTCTGGCAGCGGCGGTTTACGGGGCATCGGAGGGGATGGATGTTTTAGTAATCGAGGCCGAATCTCCCGGTGGGCAAGCTGGCTCGAGTTCCAGGATCGAAAACTATCTGGGCTTTCCCATGGGAATTTCAGGACAGGAACTGGCGGGACGCGCCGCAGCGCAGGCGCAAAAGTTCGGCGCCAAAGTGCTGATCGCCAATAAGGTGACGAAACTCAATTGCGATCGGCGTCCGTACGAGTTAAGCGTGGATGGGGGTCAGATAATTCGCTCGCACACGGTTGTAATTGCCAGCGGAGCGCAATACAAAAAGCCAAAACTTGAAAATCTGGCTAAGTTTGAAGGCCAGGGCGTCTATTACGGAGCCACCTATATCGAGGCGCAGTTGTGCGGCAAAGAAGATGCAATTGTCGTGGGAGGGGGAAATTCCTCCGGTCAGGCCGCTGTGTACCTCTCACAGACGGCAAGCAAGGTCCATATGCTGGTGCGGTCCGGTCAATTGTCGGACACGATGTCGCGCTATCTTATCCAGCGCATTGAAGAGAATCCTGTGATCGAATTGCATTACTACACGGAGATCGTTGGCCTCGATGGCGATACGCAACTCGAACGAGTGACCTGGCAGGATAAAAATACTGGCGAGACTTCAATCCATGACATCAGGTACGTGTTCATCATGGCGGGAGGTTCTCCTCGGACCGAGTGGTTAAAGGGCTGCGTGGCGATGGACAACAAAGGGTTCATTCTTACCGGACGCGATCTAGACCCCGTAATACTCGACTACCATTGGCCGCTTGCGCGTGCGCCTCTAATGCTCGAGACGAGCCAGCCCGGAGTATTTGCCGTAGGCGATGTTCGCGCCGGCAACGTGAAGCGCGTGGCCTCCGCGGTAGGCGAAGGCTCAATCGCGATTTCGTTAGTGCATCGGGTGTTGGCTGAGCTCTGAGCCATGATGTAGCGGTCACAGGGATTGCCAGCGTTATACTCGTTTCCGATCAATCCGATCAATCGTTGCGCTACACTAACAATCCAACTGGTACAAAACATCGGGCAGGCCAGCCGCCCACAAGAGGGCCTGCTCATCATGGTGCAAGACATGCCCAGTTGGCGCTAAATCTACGGC
Organism: Silvibacterium sp.; assembly: GCA_049799415.1. Lineage (GTDB taxonomy): Bacteria > Acidobacteriota > Terriglobia > Terriglobales > Acidobacteriaceae > Silvibacterium. Next base: position 13,520 of record JBARHV010000022.1, on the reverse strand, counting down.
ATGCTCCCACCCTTGCCGAACCTCTCTACTTCGTCGCCCAGGCTTATGTCGAAACCGGACACTACGACGAAGCCATCACCGCTGCCCGCAGGAGATAACGTCGTCGCCGACCTGGCCAAGCTGCAACAGCACTTAAGCATTCGCTGTCCGACGGCGACGATCACCCTCATCTAGCCCCACTGTGGCGTCCGATCACCGCACATGCATGTCCGCTGCGTCCTCTCGTTCCAAAAGTTGGAAGTAGTCGTGGCGATAGCCCTTAAGCTCCACAGCAAAGCATCTTAAGCCACCCCATGACGCATTTCTTCGGTAGCTGACGCGAACCCTGTAGAAGGTTCTATATATTCATCGAAGAGAGATTTCCATGGCCAATACATCCCTATCCGTTGCCAGCCTGACTCAAGGCCAAACCTCTCACTTGCCTCAAACGAATCGGCGGAGCAATCTCATAACCTCGCAGAACGCACTTCGCCTCTTGAGCTTCGCGGCTCTCGTATTCGACGGTTGCTCTTCTTCTTCACGTTCCTCCGATACCCAGAGCGCCTCCCAGCCTCACGGCTTCATCACCGCGAGCCTCACCGAGCCCTCCATGAACGGTATGGCGGCACAGACCATGACGATCCCCGCGGGCTGGACCCAGGACACCAAGGTCCACGGCAACGGCGCCCCCAACTGATCTCTTTGGTCCTTTTGACCTGTTTGCGTCCTGCTTATCTCTGTATTCCACCTAATTTATTTCCTTGAGGTTCACCATGCTCAACGATTCCCGACTGCCATTCCTCTCCTCCCGGCTCCGCGCGCTGGCCATCCTCGCGCTGGCCCTCACCGGCTGCTCGTACCTCGCCACTCAGGCAGCTACCGCGCAATCTCTCACTACTGTCTCAATCACCGACCCCGCCTACGGTATCAAGGCCTTCACCATTACCATCCCCGCCGGCTGGAAGTTCCAGGGCACCGTTGTCCCCGGCCCTGACTGCAGCCGCGTCTCCTTCCCTGTCTTCCGCGCCTATTCCCCGGATGGCCTTCAGGAGATTCGCCTGCAGCCTGCCTTCAACTGGACCTTCCACCCCAGCTTCAGGGGTTTCCGCCCAGTGGGTGGCTGCCTGAACTACAGCGGCTCCATGTCGGCCGCGGAATTTCTCGAAAAATATGAAGAGATGATTGCGACCAACGGTCTGCATGTCGTCGGCCCCATGTCCGTCGGCGCCGCCTATCAGAAGCGCGTCGCTCAGGTCGCTGTGAACATGAGCCACATAGGTCCGAACATTCACGGTTCTTCTAACGCCGCTGCCGTCCGCGTCGAGACCCGCAACGGCACCTTCATCATCGAGCAGCGTCTCCGCGCTTACGTCGAGTGCCGCATCTCCACCAGCGGACCCGACACTAACGGCGGCGGCTGCTCCGCCCACGTCGACGTCGTGCGCGCTCCCAAGGGCAAGCTCGACGCCCTCTGCGCCCTGGTCGACGCCCACGATCTCGTAAATACGCCGTTCGAAATGGCGTGGGCCATGCGTGTACAGCAGACCCTCACCCAGCGCGCTCGCCAGGATCAGATCAACCTCACCCGCCAGGAGCAGGCCGGCAACGCCATGATCAAGAAGCAGTTCGACGACTTCATGGCCACCTCCCAGCGTAATCATGAAGCCTTCATGGCTCAACAGGAGTCCTCCTTCCGCAATCATGAAGCCTTCGAGGCGCAGCAGGAGTCCTCCTTCCACAGCTCCATGAACAATGCCAACAACGCCATGAACGCTCGCTCCACCGCCGCCTCCGACTGGGTCGATTACTCCCTCGACCAGCAGACCGTCACCGGCCAGGGCGGCACCGTCAAGGTCTCCAGCGCCTACTTCCAAACCTGGTCCAGCACCACCGGCAACCAGACGCAGTGGTATCAGACCAACGACCCCAACTCCAACCCCAACGGCGTACTGTCCGGCAACTGGACACAGGACACCAAGGTCCACGGCAACGGCCAGCCCTACTGATTACTTCTCAGACATCGGAGATCTCATCATGTGGTGGATCGTCACCTTATAGAGGCGTCCGACAGATAAGCCAGAGAACTAGACCACTCTTCCACGGCGCACATGAATGCGATGCTGACCAAAATCCAAAGCCGGGCTACGGTATCACAGCAAGTGGTCTGCCTGGAGATACAGGAGCATGTTCTTCGTGCACAGCTGCTCGGGGAGGCACGCCAGAAAGAGCCTTTACGGAAAATGAATCAAGGTCTGATCTCATCAGGCTTGAGATTCCGATCACGCTCAAACGCTGCCGAGGCGAGTTGCAGCTGATTGTTTCAGGGCCAGATGTGAAGGATCTCCGACAACCTATTCCCGCGCTGGTGAAAGCTGTCAGCTGGGCATACGATTGGGCCCAACGCATCGAGAGCGGGGAATTTAAAGATCAGCGAGCCATTGCCAAAGCCATGCTCCTTATTATTTGAGGGCTGCCGCAACGAACGAAATCCTCGCATTAGATGTTCGGCAGAAGATCAAAATATTCATCATCTTCATTCTTTCCGCCCTCTCCCTTGCCGAGCAGTTTCTCCGACTCGACGAACTCAATCCTCTCGATCCACTTCACCATTTTGTAGCCGAGCTGGTTCTCGACCCGTAGCCGTAGTGGTGCGCCGTAAAGCTGTTCAAGCCGTTTCCCATTCATTTGCGAGGCCAGCAGGCACTGGTCCTTGAGCACGTTTTCGAGGCTCTGCGTGTCATAGTAGGGGCCGCCGTACAGCGCTTCGCCAAAAGAATAGAACGCCACGGTGCGAGCCTCCGGTCGCGGGCGCACGAGTTCTACAAGCCTCTTCATCGGGAGCCCGCCCCATTTGGCAATGCCGCTCCAGCCCTGGATGCAGTGATGCATCGTGATGTGTTCCATCGCTCCAAGCTCTTCTAGTTCCGCGAGTGACAGTTCGACCGGATGCTCAACCAACCCGCCAACCTTAAGTCGGAAATCGCGGAAGCCGTTCTCTGCCATGCGCTTCCAATCTTCGCAAACGGGCATCTTGCCATTGGGCCAGAAATAAGGCGAGATGTCCTTCTCGTCATATTTCTGTTGCGGAACAAGCCGGTTTAGCGTAAGCAACTGCATCGGGTATGTCACGATCTTCAGCGCGTGCTGCAAGCGTCGCGGATAGGTCCAGGAAAGCCAGTGCGCGAAAACCCAGGATAGAACCACAACGGCAATCCCACAGAAACCTAGCCATATTCCGAGGTGACCTCGAGTATCCGTACCCAGCACGATGTGGTTCATATTGCGCGCGAACCCGGTCATGACGATCAAAGTCACATGTACCACAAGAAAGGCGAGGAAACTGAGCATGGTGAGAAAGTGGATAGAGCGGGCCGACTGCCTGCCGCCGAATAGCTTCGCATACCACGGGAACCGATTCACGACGGCGGGCGACATGGCGATGCCAGTGAGAATGGCTGCAGGGCCGAAAACAAAGACCACAGCAAAGTACGCGATCTGCTGAAGAGCGTTGTATCCGTAAAAGCCGTTCGGCTCTATGGGCATGTGAAACGTGGCGTAGTGCACCCAAGTATTCCAGGCTTGTATGACAACAAGAGGTGAGGTGGGGACAATACGCTTCCATTGCTCTGTACAGAAGAGCATGGAGATGAAAAATATCCCGGTGATGATGAAGCCATGCACATTGATGAAGTGCCAAACACGGGCGACGCCGATCGTATGCCGATATCCGGGTGTGCCGACGACGGGTGTGAGATAGCGGGCGTCGTCCTTCGCCGTCCAGATTCGGTCGCGTGGGACTTTGATTGGTGTTGCGCGCAGCCACTCGGTGCCGGGTGTACAGCCGTCGTTGAAGTACAGCCGCGGGTGATCAAACAGAATGGATAGTCCACTTCGAATGAGTAGGGTGACGAAAAGGAAGTTGAAAAAGTGGCTCACGCGCACCCACAACGGAAAGCCATGCGGCCCAACGAAATTGTTGGGATAAATCTGGGGTATTGGCGGAATCCTGGGCAAGCCGAAGAACAGGAACTGAATCCAGGCTGCGATCACCACCGAAAGGACAATCGCACCGGTACCGGCCAGAATAGACGGTCTCACCCAGACTCGAAAACGACGATCGCCTGGATCGTGCACAGCCTTATGCACTGCGTCAAAAGCAATCATGAGTCCCTCGCCTGTAGTATTTGTAAGCTTGCATCGATGCCGCACTTACGGAATAACGTCCGCTCCATGCGGCCGCATGATGCCACGTCGTTCTGCCATCTCTCTGCCCACGGTATTTCGCTCCGCGGCTGAAAGGATGCGGCGTGCTGCTGGAAACACCTCTTCTTCTTCTATCTCGATGTGATGTGCATAAAAGCGCGATAGAGAATGGACGAGGGTACGCAAGCGAAGGGTCCGGCGGCCACCACCAACAGCGTGGAGCCTTCATGCGCCTCCAGCGAATGCGGTATCCCGCCTTCGATAAACAGCACCTGGCCAGAGTGCAGCTCGAATGGAGCCCCGGCTTCATAGAACGTGATGTGGCCTGCGATGGCATACACCGTGACCATCTCCTTAGTGGCATGTTCCGGCACGCTTTGCCCGCGGCGCAGATTCAACGATACCTGCCGATAGCCGGGGCGATTCATCAGCACCTTTGGTGAGAACTTCTCGTTGCCAACTCTGCCAGCTCATGCAGGTTGTGAAGTTGCATAAATGCCTTCCAATCCTTGTGTAAAAGCCGGCCTTCATTCCTAGAGTACGAAATCGCCGCAGTAGCCGCCGTGACATAAGTCACAAGAAACAGATTAAGAAAGGGGAACACGCGGTGATTCAACTCAAACGAGTCTATGAACGGGCAGAACCGTCAAAAGATGGGTACGTTTTCTCGTTGAGCGGCTCTGGACGCGTGGCATCCGCAAGGAAGCCCTGCATCTTGACGCCTGGGTGAAAGATGCCGCGCCCAGTACGGCACTGCGACAGTGGTTTAGCCACGATCCGGCGAAATGGAAGGCGTTTCAGCGCCGCTATTTTGCGGAACTGGATGCGAAACCCGAGGCTCTGGAGCGGATTCGCGGCGCTGCGCGCAAAGGCGTCGTTACCCTGCTGTTCAGCTCCCACGACACGGCGCACAATAACGCCGTTGCGTTGAAGAGCTATCTTGAAGCTCACCGCGAACGATCGTAAGCATTCGGTGCGGGAGGCTTCTCCAGCTCGGCGCGCGTCTGACGGTAGGCGCGCAAAGATCCGGAGACAATCACGAACAGTCCATTTGCTTTTTCTCCAACGGAAAAAAGGACCTGCTCTCGCGCGAAGCGCCGTTCTAGGACACTCGTTGCCAGGTCACGTAGTGCAGCTTCGTTCACTGTGCGGAACAGTTCGGTTACGGCTAACGCGACGAGTTTCTCTTGAAGAGTCATGCATCTCTACGTTCTTTCCCCCCGCTTGGTTTCGCAATCTCGTCAGTGATTTTTGTCACTGCGGGCTCTTGAGCGCAGATGCGAACATGAAGGCTTGAGGAGAAACATGACCGCAGCACTTCATCCACCGCCCCAAACAGGTGACGCTGCTCGAATTGACGGCGAACGGCAAAGCCAGCGGTTGGTCACAGCGTTTGTGATCAGCGGACTGGTCTTCATGCTTCTGCCGGGCACCTTTCTCGGCGTGTGGAACCTGCTCGATATTTCGCAGGGGCATCGTCCGGAATCGGTTCCACAAGCATGGCTTCAGGCTCATGGGCAGGCGCAGATCTTCGGCTGGATCGGATCATTCATACTTGGCATCGGGTTCTACTCGCTCACCAAGATGAAAAGCACAAAGACATTTCCAGCTCGCGCAGGCTGGGTAGCCTGGACTCTCTGGACCGCCGGCGTTCTGATGCGCTGGATCGGCGGGGTGACTGGAGATGCGTGGCGCGTTCTCCTGCCTCTCTCTGCTGCCTTCGAGTTTGCAGGCTTCCTTTTCTTCTACGTTTCGGTACGCAAGCACCGCCCCTCCAGCACGGGGACCAAGGACAAAGCATGGATGCGGCTGGTTGCGTGCGCTACTATCGCTTTTCTTGCTGCTCTCGCTGTAAACGGTTGGATGCTCTTCGAGCAGGCAACGCGCGGCACCTCTCCCGCGCTGCCGCACGTTGCCGATCAGCAGTTTGTTGTACTCGCCGTCTGGGGCGTGCTTGTTCCCACGATATGGGGATTCAATGCGCGCTGGCTCCCTGTGTTTCTCGGACTGCAGACGCCAAATCAGACGGCTCTGTACACCGCTTACGCCTTGAGCATTGGGGGCCTCATTGCCACGTTTCTTCAATGTTTTCCAGTTGCCGAAGTCCTTTTTCTGCTGGCCGTACTGCTGGCCATCGACGCATTGCATGTCTGGGAACGGTCCGTTAATCCGCCCAAGTTACTGAACGTGCATCGGGCTTTTCCCTCCTTCGTGAGGTTTGCATACGGATGGCTGCTGATATCGTGCCTACTCGCCATGACCGCTGCTCGCTGGGATGTTTCAGGCGGTGTATGGGGAGCCAGCCGTCATGCACTTACCGTTGGATTCGTAGCCGCCATGGTATTTGCCATCGGGCAGCGGGTTCTGCCAGCTTTTTGTGGAATGCGTGTCCTTTGGAGCACGGGCCTCATGGGATGGTCGCTCTACCTGCTTTTCTGTGGATGCCTATTGCGCGTGATCGCAGAACCGTTAGCCTATGAAAACATCTGGGCTCCGGCATGGAAAATTCTTCCCGTCTCGGCAGTGGTTGAACTCACTGCCGTAAGCCTGTTCGCGCTCAATATCGGCGTGACTATCCTTCGTCCACGTTCGTTGGAAGCAGTCGAGCGATTGAGCAATCCGCGCGCTGCGGTAAGCTGATCGAGAAACACTGACCGGTTCTTACTCTTCACATTCGAAGGATGCGATGGGACAGCTTCTTGGCTATGTTTGTATCCCTGACAGACTGAACGGCCTGTTTCTCCAACCTGCGTTCTCCGTACCCGAACCGGACTTCGACCCATCCCAGTAGAGAAAACGGGTATTTCAGGAGCGACAACTCCTGTCTGGGCGATTCTCTGGCTGGGGTCAAATTCACGTTCCCGCGGCCGAATGCGCGGATTTCGAGGCAGAAAAGTTCCGAAATCAGGAGAGGAAGACTCACTGGCGGAGAGAGTGGGATTCGAACCCACGTTAGAGTTTCCCCTAAACACGCTTTCCAAGCGTGCGCCTTCAGCCACTCGGCCATCTCTCCAACACGCACTAGTTTGAATTTAACATACGGTCGCAGTTCGGACGGGACGGGTACAATCGGGAAATCTTGGTCTGTTTCCGTTTAGCGCCATGCACACTCCCGGTCTTGAAGTTTTCGACGAGCATAATTCGAAGGTAGATCTGGCCGCTGAACTGCGCGCTTTGCTGGCGCTGGCGATTCCAGTGGCGCTGTCCGAAATTGGATGGATGACCATGACCGTCGTGGACGTGATCATGGTGGGCAAACTCGGGCCGAGGGCGATCGGCTCTGTGGGATTAGGCAACGCGATTTATTACGCACCGTCACTCTTCGGCATTGGGCTGCTGCTGGGTCTCGACACTCTGGTTTCGCGCTCGTGGGGAGCGCGCGACTTTGACGATTGCCATCGCTCGCTGGCGCAAGCCATGTACATTGCGCTCGCGTTTACTCCTGTGCTCATGCTCTTTATCGTCTTCGCCCGTCCACTGTTTACCGGGCGCGGTGTCGATCCCATCGTCGGCGAGCTTACACGGTCATATGCGGGGATTCTGAACTGGGGCACGCTGCCGCTGCTTGTCTACGGTGGATTTCGCCGTTATCTGCAAGGCGTGGGGCGCGTGCGGCCCGTGACCTTTGCGCTCATCTCCGCGAACCTGGTGAATTTGGCAGGCAACTGGATTTTCATCTACGGCAAACTGGGAATGCCGGCGATGGGCGTGCGCGGATCGGCAATCTCAACGGTAGTGGCGCGAATCTATATGGCTGCTGTGCTGGTGTACTTCGCATGGCAGCATGAGCGCAGACGCGGCCATCGCTTGTTTGCGCACTGGCCAGGACCGGATTGGGCGCGTATCCGCACGCTACTTGATCTCGGCATTCCGGCAGCGTTTCAGGTTGTGCTTGAGGTCGCTGCCTTCGGCGCGGCAACGATTCTAGCGGCGCATCTGGGCGCAGTGGCTCTGGCTACACATGAGATTGTTCTGAACTGTGCTGCCTTCACCTACATGGTTCCGCTGGGAGTTTCCGCGGCAGGAGCCGTTGCCGTAGGTCATGCCATTGGAGCAGGGAATCCGGCGAAGGCGCGCCGTGCAGGGTGGATGGCCATTGGGCTGGGCGTCGGCTTTATGGCGATTGCCGCGCTGTTGTTTATCGTAGCGCCACGTCCGATTCTCGAAATCTATAGCCGCGATGAGCGGGTTCTGCGGCTGGGTGCGCATATTCTGCTGATCGTGGCGGCGTTCGAGATATTCGACGGCACGCAGATCGTCTCCATTGGAGTGCTGCGCGGATTGGGCGAAACGCGTATTCCCATGCTGCTGAACTTTGCCGGGTACTGGCTCTTCGGCCTGCCGCTGGGCGCGGTGCTGTGCTTTGAAATGCGCTGGGGGCTTTCTGGTTTGTGGACCGGGCTGACCGTCGCGCTGATTACAATTGCCATTCTCATGCTGCTGCGCTGGCGCAGCTCTAGTGCTTCGATTTCTTATGCGCCTTCTTTACCAACTGAGACAACGTGACTTGATCGAGCTCTTTCTCAAAGGCCCGCGATGCGTCGTTGAAGGTGCCTTTGAGCGCGGCCTGAAGACCGGGCGTAGCCGACGTCCCGGAAGCGTGCAGAAGCCCATGCGGATGCACGGCCCGATGAATATCCCTGAGTGTGATTTCTTTTGCGGGCCGGGCAAGCTTCGATCCACCGCTTGGCCCCTTGTGGCTGAGGACAAGTCCCGCCTTCCGGAGTTGTAAAAACGCTCGTCGAACGACGACAGAGTTTGTATTAAGCCTGTGCGCCACGTCCTCTGACCGGTGCAGCTTGTCCGGCTCGGCGGCGAGCAAGGCCAGCGCCTGAATGCCGGTTGCGAATCGGGTATTGAGTGCCATGCAGCCACGCTACCACAGCTCTTGGCGAAAGAATCGCGGAAATGCTGGAAGCTTTTTGCGATGCTCCGTTGTAGCATCGAACTTTACCTGCCTGTCGGGCGTAGTTCTTTGTTGGGGAGATAGATTTTGCGGATTCTTTTTGTAGGCGACGTGTTCGGCAGCGCTGGGCGACGCATTGTGCGCGAGCACCTGGCGCATGTGATAGCAGAGCGCGGTGCGGACCTGGTGATCATCAACGCGGAGAACGCGGCGGGAGGGTTTGGCGTGACCCCCGCCATCGCTGAGGAACTCTTCGACCTCGGTGCGCACGTGCTGACCACCGGTAATCACGTATGGGACAAGCGCGAACTGATCGACTACGTGCAGTCCGTTCCAGCGGAAAGTCATGAGCGCGCGCGGAGGGTCATCCGCCCGGCCAATTATGTGACAGGCACGCCTGGACACGGAGTGTATGAAGGCGAGCTACCGAACGGCCAGACCTATGCTGTCATCAATCTGCAGGGGCGCGTTTTTATGGCGTCGAGCGACGACCCGTTCCGCACCGTCGACGCGGTGCTGACGAAGGTCAAAGCAAAAGTTATTTTTGTCGACTTCCATGCTGAGGCCACGTCAGAAAAGGTCGCGATGGGCTGGCATCTCGACGGGCGCGTAACAGCCGTGATTGGCACGCATACTCATATTCCAACCGCCGACGACCGCGTGCTGCCGGGCGGAACAGCGTACCAGACCGACGTGGGCATGAGCGGCCCCTACGACAGCGTGATCGGCGTAGAAAAAGAGCAGGTGCTGCACCGCTTTCTTACCGGAATGCCTGCAAAATTCGACGCTGCCAAAGGCGATCCGCGCATGGCCGCCACTTTGATCGAGTGTGATGGAAATACGGGACGAGCCATTTCCACCCAGCGTCTTTTGCTGGGAGAGTGAATGGCTATTCCGGCTCAGGTTCGTCTGCCGCGATCCTATTTTTCTGCGGGCGCAGCAGCGGAAACAGAATCACGTCGCGAATCGACTTTGCGCCGGTAAGGATCATGGTCAGCCGATCAATGCCGATGCCTTCGCCTCCTGTGGGCGGCAGGCCATAGGCCAGTGCGCGCACATAGTCTTCATCCATCTGGTGCGCCTCGTCATCGCCGCGCTCGCGTTCAGTAATTTGCTGCTCAAATCGCTTGCGCTGCTCCTCCGGATCGTTCAACTCGCTGAAGGCATTACCTACTTCGAATCCGCCGATGTAGAACTCAAATCGCTCCACCCAATCCGGCTCATCGGGCTTCTGCTTCGACAAGGGCGAAACCGCGAGAGGGAAGTCGTAGATGATGGTGGGCTGGATGAGATAGGGTTCGGCCAGACCTTCAAAAAGGTCTGCAATTGCTTTTCCGAGTGATTCTCCGCGGATTACCTGATTTTTAATGGAATTGAACAGTATTATTTCTCTCGGATACTTTGCTCGGTCAAAAAACGATTCTCCAGCGCGTTCGGTGCCCTCCTCATTTTCGAGACTATCTTCCTCGTCTGCAAAATCCTGATTATTGATTGGGCTTTCAATACTCATTGAGCTCTGCAACGCATTGGTCATTCCGTTTAGGAAGAGTTCACGATTTTCGAACATTTCCATGCGAGGAATAAAACCAAGATCTTTTGGCCAGAACTCGATGATCACCTCCCGCATCGAGAACCGCCGCCACTTTCCCAAGTCAATCTCAACCCCATTGAAGTTGGTGATCGTGGTCCCGTTCACTTCCATTGCTACGAACTTGATGAGCTCTTCCGTCAAATCCATCAGGTCATGGTAGTTCGCATATGCCTGGTAGAACTCCAGCATGGTGAACTCGGGATTGTGCTGCGTGGAGATGCCTTCATTGCGGAAGTTGCGGTTGATCTCATATACGCGGTCGATGCCGCCGACCACCAGGCGTTTGAGGTACAGTTCCGGGGCAATGCGCAGGAACAAATCCAGATCGAGCGCGTTGTGGTGCGTACTGAATGGCTTGGCCGCTGCGCCGCCCGCAATGGGCTGCATCATGGGCGTTTCCACTTCGATATAGTCGCGTGCATCGAAATATTTCCGAATGGCCGCCAGCACCTTGGCCCGCTTCACAAACACTTCGCGAACGTTAATCTCCGCAGGAGTGCCTTCGTTCAAAGCCGTATTCATAAACAGGTCAACATAGCGCTGGCGGTAGCGCAGCTCCACGTCGGCCAGGCCGTGATATTTTTCCGGCAGGGCGAGCATGGCCTTAGCCAAGAACGTGATGGTCTCCACATGAACCGACAGCTCGCCGGTGCGTGTGCGGAAGAGATAGCCGGAGACGCCGATGTGGTCTCCCAGGTCGAGCAGCTTGTACAGCTCAAACCCCGCATCGCCCACAGCGTCTTTGCGGACATAAATCTGCAGGCGCACGCCGTTCTGCTGGAGCTGCGCGAACCCGGCCTTGCCCTGCGCCCGGATTGCCATGATGCGCCCGACCACCGTGACGCTGGTGCGCGCGGCTTCCAGATCTTCCGTTGTGGAGTTGTCATAACCGCTGCGAATTTCCACAAGCGTATGGCTGGCAGCGAACGAATTGGGGTAGGTACGCTGGCCAAGCGCCTCAATCTGCTTCAGTTTTTCCTGGCGGAGCGCGAAGAGGCCGCGCTCAAAATCTGACTCGAACACGTGGTTTCCTTGAATAGAAATACTTTGGTCAGTATAGCGTTCTGCAGTGCGGTCTCCGTAGTGTATAAATGCGAGGGAAATGCCGGAACAGAATCCCAACCCGGATGGCGGAAAACGAAGCGCCGGCCTGGATACCCTGATCAAGGCCGAGCGCCTCACGCAGATTGCCTTTGTGCTGCCCGCAGCCGTGCTCATTGGCTGGGGAGCCGGGGCGCTGCTCGACAAGTGGCTGCACCAGGACTGGATTTACATTGCCGGTCTGATTTTCGGCGCAGTTGCCGGCATGGTTGAGGCCATCCGCCAGGCCCTTAACGCAAAATGATATAGGCAATCTGAGAGAAAATGGCCGAAGCCAACCCCTTCCTGAACTTTACCGATGCTGACCTGAAGGCCTCCATGCGCCGGGCGATCCGGTTTACGGCGATCCTCGCCGTCGCCGGATTCATTGTGCTGGCCGTTACCGCCGGATGGCAGACAGGGGCTCTCTTCATCGCAGGAGCGCTGATTTCGATGATCGGGTTGTACGAATGGCAGCAACTGATCGGGGTCATCAACGCCAAGCTGGATAACCAGAAGACGCCTCGATCGACCGGCTTTACCCTGACCATGTTCCTGCTGCGGATGGGTATCGCGGTGTTGATTATTTATGCTAGCCTAAGGTGTTTCCATGGATCGCTTTACGCCCTGGTGGCGGGTCTGGGACTGGCGGTTTTGGCTCTGACAATTGAGGCCGTGCGGCTGGTGCGCTCCTGAGAAACAAACCTGGATTCAGACAAACTTATGCTGTTTTTGATTAAAGTACTCACCGCGCTGCTGAACCATTGGTTTGCCGCACCGCTCGTCGTGCTGCTGACAAACCTTGGCATTCACGTTGCGCACCCCAGCCACCCCATCGGCGATTCGCTCACAATGGAACTGGTGGTGATGACGATACTGCTCCTGTTCTTTATCGCGGCGCGCCTCTCGTTAAGTGTGGAGAAACCAGGCACCGTGCAGAACACTGCCGAGTGTATCCACGAATTCGTAGGCAATCAGGCGGAGCAGGTGATTGGCCATGGATACGAACGATACCTTCCGTATACCACCACAATTCTGCTGTTTGTTCTCGGATGCAACTGCTTCGGGCTGTTCCCGGGCTTTGAAACGCCTACCGCGGACCCGGTGGTTCCTTTGGGAATTGCGCTGCTGACCTTTGTTTATTACAACTGGCACGGCGTGAAGGCCCAGGGACCGGTTCAATACGTGAAACATTTTGCGGGACCCATCTGGTGGCTGGCGCCGCTGATGTTCCCCATTGAGATCATCTCGCACCTGGCGCGCATCATGTCCCTCACCATTCGTCTATATGCGAACATGCTGGCCAGCGACCTGTTGACTCTGGCGTTCTTTTCGCTGGTGCCGATCGCAGTGCCCGTGATCTTCCTTGGACTGCACTTCGCCGTATCGCTGATTCAGGCGTACATTTTCATGCTGCTGACGATGATTTATCTTTCCATCGCGGTTACGCACGATGACCCAGTAGATATTTAACAGGTTTCGCGCGGCGGAGCGCTTCCGCTGCCGCGTTAAAAAGCCGTGAGCGTGAGGGGGCCAGCACGGTGAGCCTCAACCACCCACTGACGGCAATTCATACAGGGAAGCAAGGAGAGAGAAATGCAAAAACTGCAATATCTATTTATGACTTTGTCTATGCTGTGTTTGGCAAGCCCGGCATTCGCACAGACAGCGGGAGGCGGGGGGGGGAACAACAGCCTGATACCCGTCGGTGCCGGAATCGGCATGGGCATTGCTGCCGGCCTTTGCGGCATTGGACAGGGC
>JBARHV010000021.1:0-2175 GCA_049799415.1 Silvibacterium sp. | reverse complement strand
TGAGACCGAATCGGAAGCGGAGCCGCCAAGCCATCATACGGGCGGCATCTACGGATTCCTGGCCCCATCGCCGGAACTGCCGCGCCGCCCGGATGTGTGGCAGACTTTCGACATTATGCTGATCGGGAGAAAGGTAACTGTGGTTCAGAACGGCCAGACCATCATCGATAACCAGGAGATCCCTGGAATTACAGGGGGCGCATTGAACAGCCACGAAGCATTGGCCGGGCCAATTTATCTCCAGGGCGGCGAAAAGGGCCACGTTGCCTTTCGCAATATTGTGATCACTCCAGCAAAATAGGAGGCGCCTTCAATCGAAAAGCATGAAGGGAATCTCTGCACAAGTCCGCAACTCGCGCTCTGATTGAATAAACTGCAAGACTGCGAATCGCTACCTGGAAAGCAAGAGCATCCGAATCAGCGCTGGCGCCATTGTGGACGCGACGATCATGCGTTCGTCTCTAAATCGTCTTCAGAGCCGACTGGGTTTGGATCGCGGCTCAACCTGCTCAGAAGCGTATTGGCAATCCTCTCGGCTAACCATGCGGCTTGCAATCTGCAAATCACTCCGAGCGCAGCGCTTCCACCGCGTTTACCCTGGCGGCACGCGCCGCGGGCACAGCCGACGCGATCACTGCCGCAGTCAGAATCACGACAGCGGAGGCGATGACAGGGAGCGCGCCCGGCTGATGCACCTCCGCGACATACTTGCCGATTGCGCGCGCGAGGGCAAATCCGGCCACCACGCCTGCGGCCACGCCGATGCCGGCTATACAGGCTGCGGAAAAAGTCTCTGTGTAGGCACTTTTTCTCCACAGGGAACTGATTTAGACAAGAAGTATGCGTGGAGACGATCAGAAGCAGGCGGCGATGTACAGTTATGTGACCTTGGGGCAGCGTATCCCGGCGGATCACCCGGTGCGCGGCATTCGGGTTCTTGTGGACCGGGCGTTGGCGCGGATGGATGCGCAACTGGAGCAGCTGTATGCCGCCACGGGCCGTCCGTCGATCGCGCCGGAGCGGCTGTTGCGGGCGACGTTGTTGATGGTGTTGTACTCGATTCGCTCGGAGCGTCAGTTGATGGAACAGATGGATTACAACCTGCTGTTCCGGTGGTTTGTCGGCCTGGAGATGGACGATCCGGTGTGGGACGTGACGGTGTTCACCAAGAACCGGGAGCGTCTGATTGCCGGGGCGGTGAGCCAGCAACTGCTCTCCGCCGTGGTGGATGAGGCGCGCGCCCACGACTTGCTGAGCGAGGAGCATTTCACGGTGGATGGCACTCTGATTCAAGCCTGGGCGGCGGCGCGGAGCTTCAAGGAAAAACCCGATCCGCCGGCGCCCGGTGCCGGTTCCGGCCACAAGGGCGAGGTGCTTCTGCGCGACAAGGTGGAATCGAAGACTGACCCGGATGCTCGTTTGTACAAGAAGGCCGCGGCGGACAAGGCCGTTCCCAGCTACCAGGGCCATGCGCTGATGGAGAACCGCAACGGGCTGGTGGTGGCGGCCGAGGCCAGCCTGGCGGGCACCGTGGCCGAGCGCGAAGTGGCGTTGAAGTTATTGGACCGGGTGGTCCAGCCCCGGAACAAGCGCGGAGGGAAGAAGATCACGCTGGGGGCCGACACGCAGTATCAGGAAGCGGAGTTCATGCGGGGACTGAGGAAGCGCAAGGTTGCGCCGCATGTGAGCGAGTACGTGGAGGGCAACCTGGGCAAGAACAGCCTGACGAAAAAGGAGCGAGCCGATCAACGGCGCTCGATCAGCCAGCGCAAACGCAAGCTGATCGAGCGTGTCTTCGGCTGGGGCAAGCTGGACCGCGGGCTGCGCCAGGTAAAGCTGCGCGGGCTAAAGCGCGTGGACTGGTTCTACCGAATGACCATCGCGGCCTATAACATCGTGCGCATGCGGAGGCTGATTCCGATTCAAGCGATGGCCAGTTAGGGCCGAAGTGTGTCTGCAGGCCGCCAAAGCGGCCTGCAGAAGCAAAACAACAACCGAAATGCAACGCCAAAACAGGCCCAAAAGGCGAAAAATCATCTCGGCCAGATTACCGCGCCGGTAAACATGAGTTTTTCCGCAGCCTGTAAAGCCCGCGTTGGATTTACCGGCTTTGTGCGGGGGTTGAAACCCCCGCCTCCCTCCGCCCGATTTTTTTTGCAGCCTTTGCTGATTACC
>JBARHV010000020.1:0-2085 GCA_049799415.1 Silvibacterium sp. | reverse complement strand
TTGAAGAAGTTCGGATTCAATTCGATCCCCGCCCCGGCATCGAAAATGCTGCTGTGGGAATCGCCCAGGAAATCGCTCGAAACAACCTCCTCTTCCGTGTAGCCCAGAATTCCTTTCATCTCGCCTTCGGCCGCTTTCTTCATCGCCGCGCAGATTTCCTTGTAGCTGGTGGACTTGGCCGTCTTGAAAGTCAGGTCCACCACGGAGACATTCGGCGTCGGCACGCGAAAAGCCATGCCGGTCAGCTTGCCCTTCAATTCCGGCAGCACAAGCGTGACCGCTTTGGCGGCGCCGGTCGCGGCCGGAATGATGTTCTGCCCCGCCCCGCGTCCGCCACGCCAATCCTTCTTGCTCGGACCATCCACCGTCGGCTGCGTCGCGGTCGTCGCATGGACCGTGGTCATGAGACCCTCGGCCAATCCGAAGTTGTCGTTAATCACCTTCGCCACCGGAGCCAGACAGTTCGTCGTGCACGAAGCGTTGGACACGATCTTGTCCTTCGACGGATCGAACTTGTTCTGATTCACGCCCATCAAATAGGTCGGAATCTTCTCCGGGTCCTTGCTCGGAGCCGTGATGACGACGCGCTTCGCGCCGGCTTTGAGGTGGTTTTCCGCCCCGGCATAGTCCGTGAACAAGCCCGTCGATTCGATGACATATTCCGCCCCAAGCTGCTTCCACGGCAACTCGGCCGGATTACGGACCGAAACACACTTGACGAATTTGCCATTGACGACGATGCCGTCTTCCTTCGCCTCCACGGTCCCCTTGAATTTGCCGTGCGTCGAATCGTGCCTGAGCAGATAAGCGAGGTTGTCCGGCGGAACCAAATCGTTGATCCCGACGAATTCCAGATTCGGATTGCCGATTCCGGCTCGAAAAACCAGTCGGCCGATGCGGCCGAAACCATTGATGCCAATTTTCAAGGCGGGCATACACTGAACTCCTTTGAAATAATAAAAGCGAAACCGGCCCATGAGCCGGTTCAACCTTTACACTAGGGAGCGCTATAACACGTGTCAAGGATTCCCAGAAACGCACGACTCTCAGGGGTCTTTCAAGCCATCCAAAAGCTACGATAGCGCTCGTCGATTCAGGACCCGGTGGTAACACCGTCCGCGTTTTCGATAGCGCCAGGGCCTACGGTGTCACTGTCACGGTTGCGGTGGGCCAGAAAATTGGAGAAGGCGCTGGGGCAGGTCGCGCAGAGGAACAGACCCTTCGCCAGGCTCAGGACAGGAAATTGGATCACCGAGCAAGCGCCAAAGAGTTTGTTGCGGCCGTTTGAATCATCAGCGATGGAGGCGTGGCCAGTTTCGTCCCACCTCAACCGTCCGAAGAATGACGATCCACTGTGCGCGGAAAAGGCCATTTGACCTACCCCGGATATGAAATTTTGTAGATTCGGGACAGGTGTTCAAACGCGCGTTCGGCGGATGGGTGGAGTACAATCGCCGCCGTGAGTAAGGTTGTTGCATTGCATCATCAGCGAGCGGGTGCGAGGGCTTCGGGCCGACGACAGCCGACTCCCTTCATCACCGAGCATAACACCGCAGCCGGCCTCCGATTTGTTGACCACGTAGACTACGATGCAATCCAGTACGAGTTTTATATCCCTCACGCGATTTGGAATCATCGGTCGGTGAGGTCATTCATCCGGGACGTGAATTCCATCAGCCAAGGTTCGACTGAATTCCCAAAAGTCAAAGGTGAGTGGATGGGCACAACCGAAAATACTCACATCTTCCGTAAAATATTCGAGGCTTCACAGCTTGGAGCGGAGCAATTTCGGAAGGCAATTCGCAAAGAGCTTGGCCGATTGATGGTGGCGTTGTCACAATCCAAGCGGTCGAAACAAGACACCTTCATGTTCACAGAGTCACTGATCCATGTCATGTTGTCGAGAAATGTGCGATCCCAAAAGTAGAAACGGCCAGCGGGTCGAATTTCATTCGCCTCTCAGTTCGACTTTTGCCGTTTTTGCGGCGTCATGCGGCGCGACTCAAATGATCCAGCAGCATGATCCGTAACGGCCTTGGTAGTTTTGTGAGACCCGCATGTTTCGGCGACTGTTGAAAAACCTCC
>JBARHV010000019.1:0-9748 GCA_049799415.1 Silvibacterium sp. | reverse complement strand
GCGTTCATCCGATTGGTTTCGAACCCTGCATTTTCACAGAATGCCGTTTCTCCGATCGAGGCCATCATTTTGCTTGAGGGTAATCTGAGCCGACCTTCCCATGAGTTCTTGGCCGATGACCTGAGTTTTGCCGAGGCGGCAGCATATCTCAAACCAAACTTATCGGGGCATCGGCAAATCACGGATGCATATCTACTTGGGCTTGCAATACATCATCAGGCCAAGCTCGCCACGTTTGATAAGCCCCTTGCTTCATTGCTTCCCGCAACCATGCGCAAGTCGGATTGGATCATTGAACTTTCCCGGCGTCCACACTGATCTGCTGCACTGTGCCTTCACTCCCGATACAATCGATCTTTCGCATGGCATATCAGGTTTTAGCTCGCAAGTATCGCCCGCAGCGCTTCTCCGACGTCATCGGACAGGACCACGTCACCCGCACGCTCCTCAACGCGCTCGCGCAGGACCGCGTCGCCCACGGATACATCTTCTCGGGGCACCGCGGCATCGGCAAAACCACCATCGCCCGCATCCTGGCCATGGCGCTCAATTGTCGAACAGAAATTGGCACACCCCAGCGCCCCACCCCCGAACCCTGCGGCGTCTGTGACTCCTGCACCGAGGTACGCGCCGGAAACGCCGTCGATGTCATCGAGATCGACGCCGCCACCAACCGCGGCATCGACGAGATTCGTGAGCTGCGCGATGCCGCCCGCTATCGCCCCGCCCGCGACCGTTTCAAAATCTACATCCTCGACGAAGCCCATCAGATCACCGATGCGGCCTTCAATGCCCTGCTCAAGACCCTCGAAGAGCCGCCCGATCACATCGTCTTCATGATGGCCACCACGCAGCCCGAGGACATTCCCCAGACCATCCGCTCGCGCTGCCAGCACTTCAGCTTCCACGCCGTAAAGTTCGACGACATCCTCGCGCAGCTCCGCGACATCGCCGGCAAAGAAAACATCTCCGCCGAAGAGGCCGCGCTCGCGCAGCTGGCCGAGGCCGGAGACGGCTCCATGCGCGACGCGCTCTCCATCATGGACCAGGCCATCGCGTCCGCGCCGCAGGAAAACGGCCACGCGCATCTCGACGCGGAACAGGTCCGCGAGCTGATGGGCACCGTACCCAACACCGTCTTCGAGCGGCTCATGGAATCCATCAGCGAATGCCGGAGCGCAGGGGTCATCGAGGAGCTGAATCGCCTCCTCAACGCGGGAAACAGCGCCTCGCAACTCGCCCGTCAGTTTGTTCACTACTTACGCAACACACTCATGGCGCGCATCGACGGCGAATCCTCCGAACTGCTGCAGATCTCGCCCGATGAACGCGCCCGCGCCGCGCGTTCCGCAACCTTATTTTCAGAAGAAGACCTCACCCGCTTCCTGCAAGTCATGCTCCGCACCTTCGACGAGCTGAACTACCGTCAGGAGCAGCGCTTCCATCTTGAGCTTGGCCTCATCAAGCTTGTCCATCTGGGCCGCCTGCTGCCGGTGGAAGAGCTTCTCAGCAAATTCCCTGTGCCGACATCCGGCAGCGCTCCAGCCTCGCCGCGCCCGCAGGTCGCTGCAAGCCGCCCGGCAACCTCGGCTGAAGCCGCGCGTCCGACAACCGCAACTCCGCCGGAGCCGCCCAAACCCGCATTTTCGCCATTTGAGGCCGATCGGAAGCGCAAGATCACTGGCGAAACTCTTGCAGCAGCCACGCCAGCGCCGCGTGCGCTCTCTCCGCTTGAGACCGCGTCCCGCGCCGCTGAGTCTGTTCCCGTAAAGGTCCCATCCGCCGCCGCCGAATCCGCTCCGGAGGCAACTTCTGGAGCACTCGCGCTCGCAACTGAACCCGCTGCCGCGCACCAGGCCGCGGATCAGCTCGACCTCGACCGCATCCGCGACACAATAACCACCGCACTCGACGCCGGAGGACACAATACCGCCGCCGTTCTGCTCGCCAACTCCAAATGGCGCGAAAAGAGTACGTCAAACATCGAAGTGGAAGTGCCCACCCGGAAGACCATGCTCAGTTTAACCATGAGCGCGGAGGCGGAAAAAATCTGCCGTGACGCCCTGCGCTCCCTCGGCGTGCAGCGAAAGCTCGCATTCATCCCGGGAGAAGGCGCACCGCAATCCGAAGATGCCGCTGGCCCCAGGCTTGCCGCCAGCGGAAGCATCCACGCCGCCGCGCTGGACCATCCGCTTGTCCGGCAGGCGCAGCAACTCTTTCAAGCCGAGGTGCGCAGTGTGCTCGATTTAAGGGAAAAGAAGTAGGCGCAAGAGAAACTCGTCAGGAGGAATGCATTGGACCCCTTCAAGATTCAGCAAATGCTCGGCCAGGCCAAAGAGATGCAGGAGCAGATGCAGCTGAAGCTCAGCCAGAGCGTCGTAGAGGCCTCCTCGGGCGGCGGAGCCGTTACCGTGAAGATGAACGGCAAGAAGGAAATCCTCAAAGTCACCATCGACCCTTCAGCAGTCGCCAGCCTCAGCGGGGCAACGGCAGATGTGGAGATGCTCGAAGACCTCATCGCCGCAGCCTTCAACGAAGCAGGACGCCGCGCCGAAGAACTCTTAAAATCAAGCATGCAGGGAATGCTCGGTGGGCTGAACCTTCCACCTGGACTCTTTTAAACGCATCTAACTTCAGCAATTGGTATCCAGGAGCCGGGGCGGACACACAGCCCTCCTGTGCAGCCCGAAAATCAATGATCACGCGACGAAATTTTCTGGCAAATTCGGCAATCGCTGCGGCTTCAGTGCTGGCCATGCAGAACCCCCTCTTCGCCGCGCAGGCCGGGGACTCGCCACAGGACAACGCACAGCAGGCGCAGCAAACTCTGCTGCAGTCCATGCGCGCCGCAGCCGCCACCGCGTCGATTCAGGCCACGAAGCTCACGGACACCCTCTTCCTTCTTCAAGGGGTCGGCGCAAACATCGTCGTCCTCAATGGCCCGGACGGCAAGCTGCTCATCGATGCCGGAATCTCCACCGGCGCGCACCGTCTCCTGGAGACGCTCACAAAACTCGCTCCCCACCCCATCAAACTGCTCGTCAATACCAGCTGGCTCTTCGATCACACCGACGGCAACGCCGCGATGAATGCCGCTGGGGCCTTCATCATTGCACAGGAGAACACCCGGCTCCGGCTCTCCACCTCGCAGAAGGTTCCCATGTTCAACCTCGATCTGCCCTCCGCGCCCGCCAGCGCCCTGCCACAGCAGACCTTTGCGGAAGACGAAAAGCTCTATTTCAATAACGACGAGCTCGATCTGGTCCACGCGCCCAATGCCAGCACAGACTCTGATGTTTTCGTGCACTTCGTCAACGCCAACGTCATCCACACCGGCGAACTATGGTTCAACGCTGCCTGGCCGTTCATTGAAACCACATCCGGAGGCACGATCAACGGCATGATTCAGGGGGTGGACCGGATGCTCGACCTCGCCGACGACCGCACAAAGCTGGTGCCCAGCCACGGCAAGCCCGGTAACAAAGCCGACCTTGCCGGCTACCGGGAAATGCTGAGCACCGTAGCCAACCGCGTCGAAAAGCTCAAGATCGCCGGGCAGGCCCTCGATCAGGTCATCGCCGCCAAAGTCACCGCCGACCTCGACAGCCAGTGGTCGCATGGCGAGATGACGCCCACCATGTTCCTCACCGCTGTTTACAATACGCTGTAGTCATTCGTCCAAGAGGCCTGTTTGTCACGATTCGCAGAACCCATGGCGCGGCTCATCGAAGAGCTGCGCAAGCTGCCCGGCATAGGAGCCAAGAGCGCGCAGCGGCTCGCCTTCCATATCCTGCGCTCCAACGCCGAAGACGCCGAGTCACTCGCCGAAGCGGTGCGCGAAGTAAAAGCGCGGCTCCGTCTCTGCTCCGTCTGCTACAACATCACTGACGTCGACCCCTGCCTCTACTGCGCCAGCCCCACCCGCAATCAACGCTTGGTCTGCGTCATCGAGGAGCCGACCAACATCTCCACCATCGAGAAAACGCGCAGCTATAACGGCGTCTATCATGTGCTGCACGGCACGCTCTCGCCGCTGCATGGCGTTGGCCCTGAGCACTTAAAAACCTCCACGCTACAGGCCCGCGTCGAGCGTGGAGAGATTGACGAAGTCATCCTCGCGACCTCACCCACAGTCGAGGGCGAAGCCACGGCGCACTACCTCGCCCAGCTTCTGCGCCACGCGGACACGCGCATCAGCCGCATCGCCACCGGCGTCCCCGCCGGAAGCGATATCGAATACGCCGATGAAGTCACAATGACCAGGGCAATGGAAGGAAGGCACAGCATTTAAGGAAGTTCCCAGTGATCAGTTGCCAGTCCCAGGCTCTTTCCAGTCCCAGGTTCTGTAGCTGACTGACGACTTACAACTGTGAACTGTGAACTGATAACTGAACCCTGGTTCTTAACTAACTTCTTAGCTTTGCCAGCAAGTCCTGCGGATGAACCGGCTTGGCCAGGATCTCGAACTGGTGTCCCTGTCCCTGCGCGCGGTCCAGAAGATCCGCCGTGGCGGCCTGGCCTGAAAACAGCAGGATCTTGCAGGAGGGCAGCATCTCGCGAATCTTGATGGCTGCGTCAATACCGTTGAGATCGGTCATGATCACATCGCTGATCAGCATGTCCGGACGCAGTTCTTTCGCTGTTTCAACTGCTTTTTCGCCGCTGTATACGGCAGTTGCGTCAAATCCGCTCTGGTTCAGGATGATGGCAAGCGTATCTGCGATCACTCGTTCATCGTCCGCGACTAACACTTTGGGCTTCGCTGGGGTTTCGGGCATTCGCTCGTTTACATCGCTTTCTTTTCAGAGATAGACTGGCAAAACTTCAGGCAGGTCGCATATGCCCCGTAAATTTCAACCGTAAGGGGCAGAATATCCTGGCTCATCAAAAGATTCTGCTTGTACGATGATACGCTGGGCACAGGGGGATGCTTCATCCTCCTCTAATCTTAGCAACTTAGCATGAAGGCTGTTCCGCCCTGACCGTTTCGGGCTGTTAAATCATTGTCGTTTTCTTCCGCACGTTGAAATCTATCTGTGGAGCATTGCCCATGAGCGAACCCATCATTCGCGCACAGCAAGTGGAGAAGTTCTACGCGCAGCCCAGCGAGAACCGTATCCAGGTCATCTCGCCGACCGATCTCTCCATCGTGCCCGGCGAGATCGTCGCGCTGCTCGGCCCCTCCGGCTCCGGCAAATCCACGCTTCTGCGCATGCTCTCCGGTCTCTCCGAGCCCTCCGGCGGAGAGGTCTTCTGGCACGGCCAGCCCATTTCCAAGGTGCAGATCAACGTCTCGATCGTCTTCCAGAGCTTTGCCTTGTTCCCCTGGCTCACCGTCCTTGAGAACGTGGAGGCTCCGCTTAAAGCGCGTGGTATGGCGCCGCACGAGCGCCGCCAGCGCAGCCTCAAAATCCTCGACACCGTCGGTCTCGACGGCTTCGAGGCCGCCTACCCCAAAGAATTATCTGGAGGTATGCGTCAGCGCGTCGGCTTTGCGCGCGCCCTCGTCGTCGAGCCCGAAGTCCTCTTCATGGACGAGCCCTTTTCCGCCCTCGACGTGCTTACCGCCGAAAACCTCCGCAGCGAGCTGCTCGAACTCTGGCAGAAGAAGACCATCCCCACCCAGGCCATCTTCCTCGTCACCCACAATATCGAAGAGGCGGTGCTGCTCGCCGATCGCATCATCGTGCTCGGGCGCAATCCCGGCCACGTCCGCACCGATTTCAAAGTCGCCGCGCTGCCGCATCCGCGCGACCGCAAAAGCCCGGCTTTCACGCAGCTCGTCGACTACATCTACAAGGTGCTCACTCGTCCCGATGTCGCCCCCGCCGCCATGCCCACGCTCGCACCCGGCCGCGTAATCCGCGACCAGCGCCAGATGCACTATGAGATGCTGCCGCACGCGCGCCCCGGCGGCATCGCCGGCCTGCTGGAGCTGGTCATCGACCTTACCGGCAAAGATGGCAGCGGCCGTGCCGACATCTACCGCCTGGCCGACGAGCTGGCCTTTGAGATCGACGATCTGCTACCTATCGTCGATGCTGCCTCGCTGCTCGGCTTCCTGCGTGTCGAAGAGGGCGATGCCGTCATCACGCCAGCCGGACGTCAGTACGCTGAGTCGGAAATTCTCAAGCAGAAAGAGGTTTTCCGCCAGGCCGCGACCGAGCATGTACTGCTTCTGCGCCAGATCACCCGCGCTCTCAACAACAAAAACGATCACACAGTTCCTGAAGAGTTCTTCCTCGATATGCTCGACGAGCAGTTCAGTCAGGAGGAGACGCAGCGCCAGCTCGAAACTGCCATCAACTGGGGCCGCTATGCCGAGCTCTTCGACTTCGATGCCGCCCGCCGCCGTTTCATCCTGCCGGAAACAGAAGAGACTGCGGAATCGATCGGGGAACCTGAGTGAGTGCCCGCAACACATTCTCGCGCGAGCTCATCGCCGAGCGTACCTGGCCGTTTTTCCTCGACCTCAGCGTGGCCGCCGTTCTGCTCGCCGGCTTCTACGCCATTCTCTGGATCGCCAAGTTCTGGTTCAGCAGCGCCATTCCTGAAGTCGCCATCCAGCGCTCGCCCTCGCACCTGCCGCTCTACGCCTTCTATTCCACGGCGCGCATTTTCATCGCGTATATTTTCAGTCTGGTCTTCGCCATCGGCTACGGCTACATCGCCGCCTACAACAAGCGCGTTGAAGCCCTGATGATCGCCACGCTCGACATCCTGCAGTCCATCCCCGTGCTCAGCTTCCTGCCCGGAGTCATGCTGGCCATGATGTCGCTCTTCCCTTCCCGTCAGATCGGCATCGAGCTGGGGGCCATCCTGCTCATCTTCACCGGCGAAGTCTGGAACATGGCCTTCAGCTTCTATTCGTCGCTCAAGTCCATCCCACGCGAGCTGCGCGAGGCCTGCGCCATCAACCGTTTTTCCGCTCTCCAGCGCCTCTTCCAGCTTGAGCTGCCTTACGCCACCATCGGCCTCGTCTGGAATTCAATGGTCTCCGTTGCCAGCGGATGGTTCTTCCTCATCGTCTGCGAAATGTTTCCCGTCGGGAGCCGCAACTTTCGCCTGCCCGGCCTGGGTTCGTATCTCCAGACCGCGGCCTCCGACGGAGATACCCAGGCCCTGCTCTACGGTGTCATCACCATGGTGCTCATCATTGTGCTCACCGATCAGCTCTTATGGCGGCCGCTCATCGCATGGTCCGACAAGTTTAAATTTGAGAACGTGGAAAGTGCCGACCGCATCCAGTCGCCCATCCTTCACCTCATCCGCAACTCGAACGTTCTCGGTTATATCCACCGCCACGCCTTCGAACCGGTCGGCGAAGGCATGTACAGCTTTGTTGCCAAACGGCACGAGCAACACATCGCCAAAGACGACCGCCGCCGCCCGTCACGCCGTTCCACTACGCTCGTCATGGTGCTGGTCGGTGTCGCGGCTCTCGCTGCAGTTCTCGTCGCCGCATTCCACGCCGCGCTGCTGCTGCGCCAGATTCATGCTCACGAGCTGCTCGCGCTCTTTGCCGGCGCGGGCGCAACCTTCCTGCGCGTCGCCGTTTCGCTGCTGCTCGCCTCGCTCTGGACCATCCCCGTAGGCGTCGCCATCGGATTCAACCCGCGCCTCGCCCACATCACGCAGCCGCTCGCGCAAATCGCCGCGTCGTTTCCCGCCACCGCACTCTTCCCTGTCATCCTGCTCGCGCTCATGCGTCTCGGCCTGGGACTCGGCATCGGCTCTGTCGCCCTCATGATGCTCGGCACGCAGTGGTACATCCTGTTCAACGTCATTGCCGGAGCCATGGCCATTCCCTCTGACCTGAAAGAAGTCTCCAGCATCTTTCGCTTCTCCAGCCTGCAACGCTGGACGACCGTCATCCTCCCCGGAATCTTCCCATATCTCGTCACCGGCCTGGTCACGGCCTCAGGAGGCGCATGGAATGCCTCCATCGTCGCCGAATACTTCCAGATCAAAGACAAAACGCTGATGACTCAGGGGCTGGGCGCGCAGATCAGCGCCGCCAGCGCACGGGGAGATTTTCCCACGCTGCTGCTGGCCACCATTATCATGGCGACAATGGTCGTCACCATCAACCGCCTCGTATGGCGTCCGCTCTACCGTATTGCAGAGACAAAATACCGGCTCGAAGGATGAGTGTGATTGCTTTTAGAGTCATTCTGAGAGGACGCGCTCGTAGATAACAAAGTCCCATTCCGTATCCCGGAACCGTTCTTGCAGACATCCGCACGCTGCGAATAACCGCTCCACGTCTTCACTTGGAGCCACGTACGCCGCGTACACCGGATATGAATTCGTTCGTAGCGACTGCGCGATTCGCCTCACTGCCTTCTCCAGCGCAGACCCACGGCATGGATCGAAAAAAAACAGAACCAGAGGTTCGTTCGGCAGGGTAAAATCCACAAAATCAAGATTCATGGATTCGATATCTCGGCACTTCTGGCTTTCGGATCGATACAGACCAATATTTGCTTCAGCAATTCGATGTAGCTCCGGCGAAAACTCCAGGCCTGCAATCCGTTTGAATGGAAATTCCGAAGCCAGCAGCAATGCCCGTCCTTTACCGGACCCTAAATCGACAAACGTATATTGGTCCCACGCGATATCCAGGCTTGCCAGAACGCGCCTGAACCGTTCAGGTTCAATTGCAGTGTAATCACGCCCTTCAATCCAGTTTGGGCTGGCGATGTCCAGGTCGCTGAGGTAGGCCCACCCTCCATACTCACCTTCTGTATTCACGCAGTGGGTCTGGTCGAACTCGCTCTGCGTTCCGGTTCCACGCAAAGTCTTTGCCGTCCGATACTCCCTCAGCATATTTCGCGGCAATAGAAAGCTCCGGCGAAGGGAACCCATCAAGCCGCGGTCTCGCAGGGATACTTTGATTCTCGGAATCACAGTTCTGAGAATTCTGGGCATATGTTCTCTTCAGATAAAAACTGGGCTCAGGGATGGGACTGACTTCGACTACTCCGACGTGCCCGGAGGCTGGCTCCCCTGCGGCTTGGCGCGCTGCTCCTCGACGGTTGGGCCGCCCAACTGGCCCTGGGGGTGCTTCTGGTAAATGGAATACTGCGCAGCAGGGTGCCTCAACTTAACGGAAATTTCCTTGCTGCTTTCCGAGATGGTGTAATCGTTGCCGAAGGTCTGGTATCCGGTTGCGACCACCTGCAATAACAGCCGGTCGCCAATGGGAATCACGTCCAGCGTCGCCTTGCCGTTTTCGTCCGTCTTCAACTCCATGCCGCCTTCATCCTTGCCCTTCTTATTGATCGGATGAAACACCACTGCGACATTCTCCAGGGGCTTGCCGTCGGTTGCCTTGGTCACGGTCACGGTAATCTTGGAGGTGGGCGGGGGCGCCGTATACTTGCGCCCGCGAAACTCCTGTGCAAACAGCGTGGAGGTGAGCAGAAGCGCAGCGGAGATAACAAGGCAGTGGGTGGGTGCAACGCGGTTCATGTAGAAATTGTATAAAGTTCAAGGGCCCCTGTCAGCATCCTTTATTTCGGCCCAGCGGGAGCAGCCAAACTTCAGGTGCCCGGCTTGCGTCTAAGTCCCTTAGCTACAGGCGGGAAAGGAACGGATGATTCTTCAGGCTCGACGAGTGTCCATTGCAGGATTACTGCTGTTCGCGATGACCGGCGCCGCTTCAGCGCAAAATATCACCCCGGAGGAAGCCGTGGCCCGCGCCTCTCATAACGAGCTCGCGGCTCACGATACCCATCCCTTCCGC
>JBARHV010000018.1:0-24709 GCA_049799415.1 Silvibacterium sp. | reverse complement strand
CCTGATCCCTGATCCCTGATCCCTGATCCCTGATCCCTGATCCCTGATCCCTGATCCCTGATCCCTGATCCCTGATCCCTGATCCCTGATCCCTGATCCCTGGGCCCTGTCACCGAATGCCTTATCCTGAAACAGTATGTCCACGCAGACTGATCTCACTCCGCCCGTCGCGCCCATCCGCCCCGTCGAAACAAGCATCCACAACCGCACCCTCACCGACGACTACGCCTGGCTCCGCGAGCGCGAAAACCCCGACGTCATCGCCTACCTCGAAGCCGAGAATGCCTATACCCGCGTCGTCACCGCGCCCGACGAGTCTCTCCGCAAAACCCTCTACGAAGAAATGCTCAGCCATGTTAAGGAGACCGATGTCTCCGTCCCCTTCCGCGAAGGCAGCTACTGGTACTACTCCCGCACCGAAGAGGGACTGCAGTACCCCATCTACTGCCGCAAGCCGGGAACGCCGGAATCCATCAACGACGACGCGCCCGAACAGGTCATCCTCGACGTCAACGAACTCGCCAAAGACCAGCCCTACATGGCCGTGCAGGCGCTCACCGTCTCCGACGACGGCAATCTGCTCGCATACTCCATCGACAACACCGGCTTCCGCCAGTACACGCTACAGGTCAAAGACCTCCGCACCGGCCAGCTTTCATCGGAGCGCGTCGAACGCACTGGATCAGTCACCTGGGCCGCCGACAACCGCACCCTCTTCTACACCATCGAAGACGAAATCCAGAAGCGCCACTACCGCTTCTACCGGCACATCCTCGGCACGCCGCACTCCGATGATCCACTCCTCTACGAAGAAACCGACGAGCGCTTCAACATCGGAGCAGGCCGCACCCGCGACGGCCAGTACCTCATCCTCGAATCCTCCAGCCACACCACCACCGAAGAGAAATTCCTCCGCGCCGACTCCCCCGAAGGGGGATGGACGCTCATCGAGCCCCGCCGCGACGACATCGAATACTACGCCGACCACCGCAACGGACACTTCTACATCCGCGTCAACGACACCGGACGCAACTTCCGCCTCGTCACCACGCCCATAGCCTCAACCTCCAGCGCGAATTGGACGGAACTCCTCCCGCACCGCGCCGAAGTCATGCTCGAAGACGCCGACCTCTTCGCCACCTTCTACGTCGCCTGCGAGCGCCGCAACGGACTTCAGCACCTCCGCGTCATCCCCTTCACCGGCGAAGGCCCGTCAACATCCGAGTCCCGCGAAATCGCCTTCCCCGAACCCGTCTACAGCGCGCACCCGCACACCAATCGCGTCTTCGACGCAACAAAATACCGCTACGGCTATCAATCATTGGTCACACCCGGCTCCGTCTTCGAGTACGACGTCACCACCGGCCAATCCAAACTTCTCAAGCAACTCGAAGTCCCCGGCAACTTCGACAAATCCCTCTACACCTCCGAGCGCCTCTTCACCAAAGCCTCCGGCCAGAACCCGGCAGAGACTGTCGAAGTTCCCATCTCCCTCATCTACCGCAAAGACAAATTCCAGCGCGGCAAAAGCCCGCTCTACGTCTACGGATACGGCTCCTACGGCTACTCTCTCCCCATCGCCTTCAACAGCAATCGCCTCAGCCTGCTCGATCGCGGATTCGTCCTCGCCTACGCCCACATTCGCGGCGGCGGAGACATGGGCAAGCCCTGGCACGACGCCGGACGTCTCATGCAAAAGCGCAACACCTTCACCGACTTCATCGCCGCCACCCATCATCTGCTGCATGAAGGCTACGGAGACCCCACCCGCGTAGCCATCGAAGGCGGCAGCGCCGGAGGCCTGCTCATGGGCGCAGTCGCCAACATGGAACCGTCGCTCTTCCGCGCTGTCCTGTCGCACGTCCCGTTCGTCGACGTCATGAACACCATGCTCGACGCCTCGCTCCCTCTCACCGTCCCCGAATACGAAGAGTGGGGCGACCCCAACCAGCCCGAAGCCTTCAGCTACATGCTCAACTACTCGCCCTACGACAACCTCGAAGCAAAAAAATATCCGGCCATGCTCGTAAAAACCTCGCTCTACGACAGCCAGGTCATGTACTGGGAACCGGCCAAGTACGTAGCCAAGCTACGCCGCCTCAAAACCGACAAAAATCCGCTGCTGTTACACACCAACATGACCGCCGGCCACGGAGGAGCCTCAGGCCGCTACGACTACCTCAAAGAAATCGCCTTCGACTACGCCTTCCTCATCCGCCAACTCAACGTCGAACCCTGATTCCATCGAAAGTTTGTCATTCCGAGCGTAGCGGAGCGTAGCCGAGCGTAGCCGAGGAACCTGCGGTTTCCAAACCAGCCGCAAAAATGGGTCCCCCATCGTTGACGCGCATTACGCGTCAAGAGCCTGCCCTGAGCCTGCCGAAGTGTGGGAAAGATGGATTCTCGATAAACGAGATGCCATCCCGAGAGAAGCGCATAGCACAAAAATCTTTTGCATCCGAAATAGATGCATATGCATATAATTAGACATGAGCGAAGCAATCACCCTCCCCTGCTTATGTGCCAACGTTCGACGCGCCTCCCGCGTCCTCTCGCAGATCTATGACGAAGCCATGCGCCCGCTCGGCCTGCGCATGACGCAGGCCTCCATCCTGCAGGCCCTTTCGCTCACCGGAGAAAAGCTGCAGGGCGATCTCGCCGAACTTCTCGCCCTCGACAGCACCACCCTCACCCGCTCTGTTGGGATCCTGCGCAAGCGCGGCTGGATCAAAGCCCGGAAGGGACAGGACCAGCGGGAACGCTGGCTGAGTCTGTCCAGATCCGGGGTAGCGGAACACGCTCGCATTCAACCAGCCTGGAGAGCAGTCCAGGAACAGGTGCGCTCAAAGCTCGGCGAAGAAGCCTGGCGCCAACTGGTTCGGCTATCCACCGAAGTTGCCAACCTGCCGGTCAAACCGGCCTGAAGGAGCAATCATGACCGGATCGAATTCAAAAACATTAAGAAACACCTTATGGGGCCTGCTGGCTCTCTGGTTTCTCGCCGTGCTGCTCGCCTCATACATCGGCGTCTTCAGCACCTGGATGAGCGTCCCCATCCCCCTGGGCGTAGCCGCCGGGCTGCCCATCCTTGCGTTCGCCATCTGGTTTTGGTCTTCGGATCATTTCCGGGAATATCTTCTCTCGCTGAATCCGGTCGTGCTTACCGCCGTACACACATGGCGGATTGGCGGAATCGCATTCATCATTTTGATGGCGATGGGGCTTCTTCCGCCGCCTTTCGCCCTGCCCGCCGGGCTTGGCGATTTCGCGATCGGCGTAACCGCTCCGTTCGTCGCCTATGCTCTGTCCAGAAAAGCGTTGCCCTCGAAAGCTTTCGTCGCATGGCACTATGCGGGCATTGCGGATCTCATCGTGGCAGTGACAACCGGTGTTCTGTCCGCGATATCAGGGACCAGCATTGTGGCCCACGGAACAACGACCCGCATCATGGGCCTGCTCCCCATGAGCCTGGTCCCTACCTTCGCCGTCCCGCTTCTCCTCATCCTTCACCTCATCTGCATCGCGCAGATGCGGCACACCAAATCGCAGGTCCTTCCATTGCGCGCGGCCCCATCCAGGGCTTAGTTCTCAATCCAACCTCCCCATCCTTGATGCGCCTTTTGCGTCAAGGATGGGACTCACACCTCTTCATCAAAGACAACCGTCGGTGCCCCGCGTCTCGTTTTTGAGACGTGGGATCGCTGAACCCTCCGCAGCGCGGATAACACCATCCAGCTCAACACCGCCAGCGAACCATCCGTAAGCAAACTAGCCCACGCCGCGCCCTGCCACGACCAGCGCGGAATCATCCACGCGCACAACGCCAGATTGAGCACCGCAGCCCCAGCCTGTGTAGCCGTCCGATACCACTGCGAAGCCGAAGCGGTGATCGTAGTCCCCCACGCATAGTGCAGAACCCGCAGCAGGGGCAGCAAACAAAGCCAGCGCAGCGCCGTCACCGATTCCGTAAACGAAGGCCCAAACAAACGAGGCACCAACCCAGCGCCAAAGAAAAGCGCCACGCCCGCGCCAAGACCGTACAAAACAGTCCGCCGCAAAATCCGCTTCGACAGCGCATGCGCCAGCTCCACGCTCTCGCCGCCCTCGCGAAACAGCCGCGGAGTCGCCGCCGCATAGACGCTGTACAGCGGAGCCGTCGCCACATCCGCCACGCGATACGCCGCGCCATAAATCCCCGCCGCAAACGTGTTTCCTAGGCTAACCAGGAAGGTCTTGTCGATATCGTTGTAAACCGAAATCGAAGAATTCGACAGCGAAAAGCTCAGCCCCTCGCTCCAGTCCCGCAGCCGCATCCGCTCAAACCGCGGCCATCCCATCCGCGACGTCACCATCCAGAAGGCAATCCCGCCCACAACCAGCGGAGCAATCCAATAGATACGGGCCCACACCAGCGCATCCGCCCAGCCGCCCCACCATCGCGCATAGGCAAAAAGCATCGCTGCCAGAATCGCGCGACCCGCATTCATTCCCGCCATTAGCTTCGCCATCGCCCGCAGCTCGCCCGCACCCTGCAGCGCGCGCCCCGCCATCTGCGCCACCTTCCCGAACAGCCCGTCGGAAACCGCAATCCAGGGAACCAGAAGACGAAGACCGCCGCGCAGAAACCAATGCCCAAAGCCCATCGCCACAACCAGCAGCGCAACAAATCCCAGCGCGGCAACCCGCAGCGCCGAGCCCCACGATGTCGCAAATGAATCCCGGTCGCGGCTCACATTCCGCAGCAGAACCATCTCCATGCCGCAGCTGCTGAACTGGCTCAACACCGCTACCAGTGCCACCACCCCCACAAACGCGCCGTACTCACGGCTGCCCAGCGTCCGCCCCATCAGCACGAAATACACAGCCTGAAATCCCAGCGCAGCCATCTGCCCCGCAATCATCCACGCCGATCCGCGCCGCAGGCTCTCCATCACCGCTGCGTCCCCGCACTCCACGCTCTCCCATTCACAGACCGCAGCACCGCGTCATATTTCTCTTCCAGCAGTGCCGTCTGTCGCCGCAAATTGAACAACCGCTCCACACGAACACGCCCCGCCGCGCCCATCCGCGCCGCCAATGCCTCATCCTTCAGCAGAGTCAGAATCGCTTCCGCCAGCGCAACCTCATCGCGTTCGGCAACCAGCAATCCCGTCTCGCCGTCCACCACCTCAATCCCCGGCCCGCGAAACCCCACCACCGGAACCTCCATCGCCTGCGCCTCGCACACCACTAGGCACAACCCCTCCGCATCGCCGTTCGCCGCAACCACGCTCGGAACCGCCACCACCGCGGCCCGCCACATCCATTGCTTCACTGCATCCGCCGGCTGCGCGCCGACAAACTCACAACATCGCAGCGTCGCATGCGCCTCAGCCTCAAGCGCGCCGCGCAGCGGACCATCTCCCACCACAACCAATCGCGTCTCCGGTAACCGGGCCTCCACCGCGCGCATCGCACGCAGCAGATACGCGCATCCCTTCTTCTCCACCAGCCGCCCCACAAACAACACCAGCGGCTCTTTCACCCGCGAATCGCCAGGCGCCCGCGCGGCATCCGGACAAAAACCATCCACATCAATCCCAATCGGATGCACCCAAAGCTTCTCCTCCGGAAACCCGCGCTCCAGCGCCTTCCGTCGAATCCACTCCGACACACAAACAAACACCCGCGCCCGCTCCCACAGCGATTCCCTGCGCTGCAAATACGCTCGTCCCGCACTCGACGCGCGCAGCGCGTCATCCTCGCTCGTCACGTCATAGCCATGCAGCGTCACCATCATCGGAACCCGCAGCCGCTCCTCAATCGCCAGCGCCGCGCACGCATCCGTCGCAAAATGCGCGTGAACCAACTCCGGCCTCGCCGCCGCAATCCGCCGCAAAAACTCAGGCGCATAGCCGGTCTGCAAATAAATTCGCCGTGCAAGTTTCTCGCGCAGCGAATTCTTCTGCCCCACGGCAATCACTCGCGCCTCATCCAACGCCAACCCGCCCGGAACCCGCTTCAACCCCGCGAACCACGGCTCATAGCGCATGAGCGCCGCCGCCTGTCCGGCAATAAATGTCTCCGACACCGGCAACAGCTCACTGCGAAATAGCAGCACCCGCCGCATACGCGCTCCCCTCTCGAAAACGCGCCGCATCGAGATACGCCGCCTCGTCCAGCGCATCCTCAATCACAAGAAACTCAATGTTCGCCACCGCCGCCACATACAGCGTCCAGAACAGTCCGTTGTAAATCAGCAGCGAATTCTCATCGAGGTCATAAAACACAATCAGCGCCAACACAAACACCATCCACAGCACGCGCCGTACCTCGCCCGCAAGTAACGCCGTCCACACCCGCCGCCACGCCCGCAGATAACTCAGCACAAACAGCATCAGCCCCGCCGCGCCAAGCTCCAGCCATAGTTCAAGAAACCCGTTATGCGCGTGGAACACCATAAAGTGGACCGTCGCCACCACGCGAAATGCCTCGCCATGGATCCCATGCCAGAAGCCGTCGTACCCCCAGCCCAGCCACGGCCGCCGCAGAATAAAAATCCACACCTGCTTCCAGATCAGCGTCCGTCCCGACAGCGTCGCATCGCGCCCCATCCACTCCAGCAATTTCGGGAACAGGAAATATCCCGCGCCTGCCGCCACCGGCAGCATCCCGAACGCGCCCGCTGCCGCAATCATGCGGCTCTTCCGGTCCAATCGCTCCAGCGCCAGCAGCGCCGCCCACAAAGCCAGCAGCGCGCCCTCCACCAGCCAGGCCGAGCGCGACCCGCTCATGAACATCACCAGCGCAAACAGAGCCGCACTCGCCACCCGCCGCCACGTCGTCTTCCAGTCGGCCAGCAGCACCGCCGTAGCCAGCACCATCATTCGCCCGCATGCATTCTTCTGCGTGAATACGCCCTGCCAGTCCACATGGTGCCCTGCCGACGCATCCAGTCCCAGCCTCGGAAACGCCAGCGCCATCACCACCGTCCCCACCGCCAGCGCCACCATCGTCACCCGCAGAATCCCCAGCTGCCGCCGCACCGAAAACCGCATCGCCAGATACAGCCCAAACACTCCCGCCAGCGCAAAAGGCAGCGACCGCCGCATCGTATACAGCGGAAACTGCGACCACAGCGTAGACGCCACAGCCAGCGCCGCCAGCGGCAGCGTCCACTGCATGGCACGCAGCAAGCGAGTCACCCTCCCCGCCTGCCGCAGCAGTAGATACGCAATCGCTCCGTACACCGCCAGCTGCGACCCCACGCCGCCATAAAACATCAGCCCCGTCGCCGGCAGCCCCGTCGCCTCCAGCGCCTGGTTCGGAGCAATAAACGGCACTGCGCCCTGCACCGCAAAAAACGCCAGGATCGCCGCGCAGCACAGCTCTTCCGCCGTCACTCAGTGCCCCGCATAAATCAGCGCCGAGGTCGTCGAGGCCATGATCGAGCTCGTGCCCATCACAATGTTCTTCGCAAAGCTGAATGGAATATAGATCACGTCGTCCGCATGCAACTGCTCATCCGGAGCCTCGCCTTTCTCGATCTCTCGCAGCGGCAGGTCCTCCGCATCGAACTCCCCATTCACGTTATGGATCACCCTGGCCCGTTTCTCATTCGCCGTGCGATTCACGCCCGCCGCCATGGCAATCGCCTCCAGCACCGTCATGCGTGACTCGTTCTCCATCGCATATCCGCCCGGCCTGCCCACGTCGCCCAGCACATACACAATCCCCGCCTTCGGAACCAGAATCGTGTCGCCCGGATCGATCATCACGTTGGCCATCAGCGCATCGTTCGCATGGTTCGACAGGAACACCCGCTCCTCACGCTGCTTCACGCCTGGCGCGCGCTCAATCGTGATGTGCCGGTCCGCAACCGCCGTCAATCCTCCAGCCATCGCCAGCAGGTCCAGCAGCGTGCGCGGCGCGGTAATCATGTATGTGCCCGGCTTCGCCACCTGCCCCAGCACTGAAACCGGCTGCGTCGCATACTCCTCCACAAACACCGCAACGTCCGGATGCTTCAGAAAATTTCCCTTGAGATACTCCCCCGCAATCGCATCCGATGCTGCCCCCGGATCGAGCCCCGCCACATGCACATCGCCGATCAGCGGCAACGTCACCTCGCCCGAATCGCGTACCCGCACCCGCTGTTCCAACTCCGATTCGCGCAGCACCGTAACATGCAGCAAATCCCCCGGACCAATCAGCAAACTCTCCCGCGTCGAAGGCGTGGCCGTCGTCGCCGTCAGTGCCCCCGCCGTCATCGGCGCATCCTTCACCGGAGCCAGCGCCTTTGGCGCAAATGTCTGCGCCACGGCCATCACCGCGCACGCGACCAGCATCAGTGCCGCTATCCCGAACTGAAGCCGGCCTCTACGCATGCGTCCTCCGCTCATGACCGCGCCCTTTGGTTCCGTAATAGGCAAAGTAGTCCGGCGAATTCTCCGGTACGCCGTTCATCACCACATCCAGCCCCGCATGTTCCGGCAGGTTCTGCTGAATCATCCGGTAGCTCCGCTGCGCCGCCTGCATCGTGGTCGACTCGTACCGCACCACCAGCAGCGTCCGGTCGCACAACCGCGCCAAACTCGCCGCATCCGGAACCGGCAGTACCGGCGCGCTGTCCAGCAGCACGAAATCGTACTGCGTCCGCCACTGCTCCACCAGTGCGTCCATACGCGCTGAGGCCAGCAGGTCAACGGAGTGCCACGACACATCCGCCCCCGCATGGCTCGCCCCCGCCCCCGCCCAAACGACAGAAAGCCCAGGAACCTGTTCGCACGCATGAACCTCAGCCCCGCCGCCCGCCATCAGCGCCTCCGCCAATCCCTGCGCCATCTTTCCCTCCGTCTTCGCCTGCGCTCCAAGCAGCGTGTGCAACGAAGGGCTCAGCAAATCCGCATCCACCAGCAAAACCCGCGCGCCCGAATGTGCCAGTGAAGCCCCCAGCGACGCTGCCAGCCTGCTCTTCCCCTCGCCCGAAACCGCGCTCGTAATCAGTACCGTCTGCGACGACTCCCCGCGTTGCGGCAGCGCAAACGATCGCCGCAGCCCACGCGCCCCATCTTCTAACCCCCCGCCGTTCCCGAAACCCTTTCGCCATATCCACGGAAGCCGCCGTCCCCGTTCAAGCTCCGGAACCACTCCCGCCAGAGTGATGCCCAGCATCCGCTCCAGATCGTCGATCGACCGCACGCTTCTATCCGTCGCCTCCTGCACCAGCGCGCCCGCACAGCCCAGGAACAATCCGCCCGCCAGCGCCGCGGCAAAGCACAGTGGCACATTCGGGCTATGCGGACGGTTCGTCGGCGGAACCATCCCCGCATTCACCACCGTCAGGTTCGTCGAGCGCAAACCCTCCAGCACCCCAGCCTCTTTCAGCTTGCTCAGCAATCCCTGGTACAAATTGCGGCTCCCATCCGCATCCTGCTTCGCCAGCTCATAGGTCACGGTTCGATTGTTCGTTGCGTTCGCCAGATCCTTCTGCTTCTCAAATGAGGCTCGGGCCGCATCCTCTGCGCGCTGCGCAATCTCGTAGTCTGTGCGCGCGCGTTCCCCAATGCGCTCGATCTCTGCCTGGATTCCTTTGTTCAGCCCCTCCAGCTCTCCATGCAACTCCGCCATCATCGGATACGCGCTTCCATAGCGCGCATTGTCCTTGTCGATATTGGCCTGTACCTGCGTCTGCTCCGCCCGCAGCGTCTGCAACAGCGCCAGCGAGTTAGTCATTGCCGAAGTCGTCCCCGCAGTCGCATTCCCCGCCAGCCCCGAAATCAACTCCGGATCGCCGCTCTTCGCCACCTGATACACCGACTGCTTCAGGATCCGGTTCGATTCTGCCTCTGACAACGCGCTGTTCAGTTGCTCCAGCCGCGCCAGCACCAGGTTGTGCGACGCATCGTCGCCATAGATTCCCGTTCCCTGCTCCAGCTTGTCCGCCGCTTGTTGCAGCTGCTCCGTCTGCGCTTTCAGCTCCGTCAGTTGCCCCGCGAGCCACGTCGAAGCCTGCGCCGTAGCCTGAAAGCGGGACCGAAACGTGTATTCCTGCAATGCGCCGATCAACCGGTTCACCACCGCCGAAGCCTGCCGCGCATCGGGGCTCGAATAACTCACATCAATCAGCCGCGTTCCCGTCACCGGCGCAACCTTCAGATGGCTCGCAAAAATCTTCAGCACCACATACCGCCGGTTCGGAGCCTCATCCAGCGGCACCGTCATCGGCTCCACCGGCTTCCTCCAGAAAAATACCCATTCCGGAATCCTGACTCCCCGTCGATGCGCCGGAAAATAATCCGCCGTCGTCTCCAGCTTCAGGTCCTTCACCACCATCAGCGCCAGCGTGCTCGACTGCAGAATGCGCGCCTCCGTCTCCAGCGTCATGCTTGTATCCAAAGCATCGGAGTCAGCATTCGTCGCATCGCCCGTAACGCTGCGGTCCAGCCCCAGAGTCCCTGGATCGTCCTTCGCAACCTCAATCTGTCCCGTGGCCAGATACCGAGGCGTCGCCAGCACGCAGTACAGCCCGGCCAACACAACCATCCCCAGCACGCAACCGGCAACCATCCCGCGCCGTCGCCGGAAGATCGAAAACAGATCGACCAGCGTCCACTCCCGACGCGCCGGCATCGGATGCGCAGGAAAAAGATCGCCCCGCTCCAGCACTCGCCTGCGCTCCTGTGCTGCCTCGCTCATGCGTTCCGCACCAGCACCACCGACCCATCAAAATCGAAACTGAAGTCCATCTCGCTCAACCCGGCCCCAGTCCCCGTTGTTCCAGTCTTCGTTGTTCCAGTTCCCGTCATCACCTCGCGCAACCGCCGCCGGTCATTGGTCTGGAACAGCAGAAACCCGCTGCCGCCCGCGCCCACCAGCTTGCCGCCCGTCGCGCCGCCTTCGTTCATCGCCAGCTCGTACAGCGCGTCGATGCGCGTGTTCGTCATCCCCTTTGAACGCGTCCGCTTCCGTTGCCAATGCATGTCCATCAGCGGTCCGAACTCCGCAATCCGCCCGCGCTCCAGCACGCTCTTGATCTCGCGCCCCAGCTCCTTCGTGAAGTGCAGCCCATCCAGCATCGCCGCATCGCCCGCCAGCGACCGCGCCTTCTGGTCCGCCAGCAACTCTGAAGCATTGCGCGTGTAGCCCACAAAAAACAACATCAGCGAGTCTCTCAATTCCCTCACGCTGGCATCGCTCATCGCCAACGGAGCCACATGCACCCCGCCGTCGGTCCTGTACTCCTGGCACAGCAGCCCGCCATATGCGGCAATGTACTGGTCCTGTTTGCCCACTGGCTCCGCCAGCCGCGTCATCTCCACATCAATCGCCTCGCGCGCCAGTTTTTCTGCGCACACCGGCTCGCGTTTGTAGGCGTGCAGCGCGTGCATCAGACCCACCGTAAATGTCCCCGACGAACCCAGCCCCGTTCCCGCCGGAACATCCGCCACGCTCACTACCTCCAGCGGCTCCGGAACATCCTGCATCTCCAGAGCCTCGCGCAGCAGCGGATGCCGGATCTCCCCGCGCGTCTCCGCATGCTCCGTCTCCGAATACTTCAGGAAGTACCCCGGCAGAAAGCTCTTGTTCACCGTGATGTACACGTACTTCGTAATCGCCGCCGACAGCACCAACCCTCCGAACTCCTGCGAATACGAAGGCAAATCCGTTCCGCCGCCGCCCAGCGAAATCCGCAGCGGAGTCCGCGTCATGATCATGCGAACGCCCCGCTCAGCGCGCGCTCACGCAAAAATGCATCCGTCTCGCGCAGTCCGCTCACCGACCCGATCTCGTAAAACCGCTCCGTCACTTCAAACCCCGCCATCTCGCCGCGCGCGATCAGATCTCCCTGCAGCAGCCCGAGATCGAACGCCCCGGCAACACTCCAGCCCGCAAACGCCTTCGCTGAATAGATCCCCAGCCCATAATCGATATGCCGCATCTCCTGCATCGGAAAATCGCGAGCCGCCCGCACCTGCTTCGCATACCGCACAATTTTTCCGCCGGCAAATTCCACGTTGCTCGCATTCCACTGGTTTTCATTTTTGAAAACCGTCATCAACGCCGCCTTGCCCGAATCCTCAAACGCCTCCAGCGCCGGAGCAAACTCCGCCGTCAAATAGCTGTCCCCATACATCACCCAGAAGCGCGGCCCCAGCAGCGGAAGGGCCTTCTGAATCGCTCCGCCCGTTCCCAGCGGCGTCGGCCCGTCGAACGAATACCGCACCCGGCATCCAAACCGCGCCCCGTCGCCTACAAAGTCGGCAATCATTCCGCCCAGATGCCCGCAGCACATCACCACATTGCAAATCCCCTGCTCCGCCAGCAGCCGCAGTTGATGCGCCACAAACGGTTCGCCCGCAACCTGTACCAGCGACTTGGGCACGCGCTCCGTCAGCGCGCCCAGCCGCGTCGCCAGCCCACCAGCCAGCAAAGCCACCGGAGGCATCGCACCATCACGCAAGCACGCGCGCATCGTCCACCTCCTCTTTCAACGCGCTGGCGCCAGCCTGCGCCATCTCATACAACGAACGCCGCACCGCCTCGCGCGCGCTGAACCGCGCCCGCCATCCCAACGCCTTCATCCGCCCGGCATCCAGCCGCACTACCGGAACGTCGCCCTTCCATCCCCGGTCGCCGCCCGTGTACTCCCACTCGGGCAGCGGATCGATCCCCAGCACCTCCGCCGCCATCTCCGCGATCTCGGTCACGGTGACCACATCATCTGTCGCCACATTCCACACATGGAAGCCCGCACTCGTCTGCGCATGGGCCAGTAGCACCGCCGCCACGATATCCGACACATGCACATAGCTCTTGCTCTGTCGTCCATCGCCCAGAATCCGCAGCCGCGAAGGGTCATTCCGCAGCCGCCGCAGAAAATCGAACCCCACCCCATGGGTCTGCCGCGCTCCCACCACGTTCGCAAACCGGAACACGCACGCCGTCAACCCGAACATCGCGCAATAGCTCGCAATCAGCGCTTCACCCGCCAGCTTGCTCGCTCCGTAAGTGGAGACAGGCAGCATCGGGCCGGAATCCTCATGCAATACCGTCTCGCCGCGCTCGCCATACACGCCGCTGCCCGAGGCATACAGCAGATGCCCCACGCCCGCGCGCCGCATCGCCTCCACCACGTTGTTCGTCAGCACCGTGCCCTGATAAAAATCAATCTCCGGCTCCGTCACCGCGCGCGCAATGTCCGGATTCGACGCCAGATGAAGTACCACATCATGCCCGCGGACCGTCTCCGTCAAAGCTGCCAAGTCACCCGCGTCGCCGCGAACCACGTTTAGCCTCGCGTCACAATGATGCCGTTCGGAATGCCATGCACGCCCGGAAGAAAAGTTATCGAACAGGGTCACCCGCGCCGTCTCCGGCGAATCCATCAGCGCATCCGCAAAATGGCTGCCGATAAACCCCGCGCCGCCCACAATGCAGGCCTTCACCCCGTCGCTCTTTCCCATCGCTTCCAGCATCACTCAGTCCTCACTTACAAGGGTCCGGCCAAAAAAAATCCACGCGCAACCTACGCGCCTATATACAAACACGCATGAGCAGGCCTCCATCACCGCACGGCTTTCACTCGCAGCAGCCGTCCGCTCTTCCCTCAAAACAATTCCATGGATTTTCCGAAACGGTATCACCCAGGACCAAAATGGGACAGATTACCTAAGTTAGGTCATCTCATCGCTTTGCGATTGACGCAGCATCCGCCCCCATTGCCTCATGGCGATAACACTCACGCTCTACTGCATCACTTGAACGCTGCTGGACAAACTGCCTTGAACTCGCAACCGCTTATCACCGTCGGCGTGCCCGTCTACAACGCCATGCCGTATCTGCCCGAGGCCATGGACAGCCTCCTCGCGCAGCAGTGCCCCAATTTTGAAATCCTCGCCATCGTCGACGGAGCCACCGACGACAGCCTCGAATACCTCCGCTCTCTGGCTGCAAATCCGTCCATCGCCCCACGTCTGCGCATTCTCACGCAATCCAATCAAGGCGTCGCGCCCACACTCAACCGCATGCTCCACGAGTGCCGCACCCCATGGCTCATTCGCCAGGACGCCGACGACATCTCGCACCCCCACCGCATCGCCCGGCTGGTATCGGCAATCGAATCCATGCCCCGCGCCGGAATGTTCTACTCGCTCGCCAACTACCACCCCCGCGGAAACGCCGTCGGCAGCTTCCGCTGCTCGCGCGGAACCCCGCATGAGCTTCGCCGCATCGTCCGCGATGGCTACCTGCTCTCCATCTGCCATCCCACCGTCGCGCTGCACGTTGAAAAAACCCGCAGCCTCGGCGGATACCGCATCGGTCTTCACAACGAAGACGCCGACCTGTGGTGGCGCATGGCCCTCGAGCACGAGATTCACTGCATTCCCGAAGAACTGGTCGGCTTCCGCCAGAACCAGTCGAGCGTAAGCGCGCGCAACCTCGCCGCGCAGGCGGTCGCCGCCGTTTATGTGCAGTACCTGCTGCTCTCCCATCTCACCCGGCGCGCACCGCAGCCCTTTACCGCCGTTCACAACCGGCTTCAGGCGTTGCTCTCTCCCGCAAAACTCCGTGCCAAGGAGCGCCTGCGCGAGTTCAACATTCGGCTCACGCAGAAAAAATATCTGCGCGCTGCCGGAGCCATCGCCGCATCGGCAGCAGCATCGCCCAGCCATCTCCTCAGCCGCCTGCGCGACGAGTTCGCGCCTCGCGGCCCCATCGTCAACGGCATCCCCCCCGAGCTTTTCTTTGAACAAAAGGAGGCACTATGGCTCTAGCGCAATTATTCCCGCCGGAAATTCTCACCTCCGGTCCGCAGCTGCTCAAAGAAGCGCAGTTTTCGCCGAGCAGCGCGCCGCTATCCAGGCCGGGCCGCTTTCATCTCGACGGCATCCCCATTGATCGGATGTCCATGAAGCAAGCCGTCGCCTGGGTCATGCACGCACTCAACTGCCGCGAATCGAGCAGACCACTGCTCATCATGGGGCCTAACGCGCAGCTTATTACGCTGGCCGCGCATCAGCCGCGCTTCGCCGCTGCGCTCAAATCCGCCAGCCTCTCCGTGCCCGACGGCGTCTCCATCGTCCTCGCCGCGCGGCTCCTCGGTCAGCCCGTTCCCGAGCGCGTCACCGGAGGCGATCTCATGGAGCGCCTCTGCATCCAGGCCGCCCATCACAACCTCTCCGTCTTTTTTCTCGGCGGACTCCCCGGCGCA
Source organism: Silvibacterium sp. (assembly GCA_049799415.1). Lineage (GTDB taxonomy): Bacteria > Acidobacteriota > Terriglobia > Terriglobales > Acidobacteriaceae > Silvibacterium. The sequence goes on along the minus strand of JBARHV010000018.1, from coordinate 9,516 downwards.
GCCGAAAAAACCGCCCGCAAATTCGAACGCAACCACCCCGGCTTCCGCACCGCCGGAGTCTATTGCCCGCCTTCCGGCTTTGAAAAGAATCCTGTCGAGTGCGCCCGTATCCGCCAGCGCATCGCCGCATCCCAACCCGATCTGCTCTGCGTCGCCTTCGGCGCGCCCAAACAGGAACTATGGATGGCCGAGAACTGCCCAACCCTCCCCATCGGCGCAGCTATTTCCGTCGGAGCCGCCCTCGACACGCAATCCGGCCTGCGCACCCGCGCTCCCCAATGGACGCACCGTATCGGCCTCGAATGGCTCTACCGCCTCGTCCGTGAGCCACGCCGCCTATGGCGTCGTTACCTCATTGGCAACACAGAATTCCTATGGCTGGTTGCGCGCCAGTGGTGGCGTCAGTCAGCGCTCACGGACCGTGGCAATATGCCCAGCCCATCCGCCCCATGCCGCGAACGATAACCCAGGAGCAAGCGATGCCCAGCGCTACAGCCATCCGCGACCTTCGCATCAAGCTCTTTGCCGACGGAGCCGACCTCACCAGCATTCTGGCCCTCTACCGCAATCCCTGCATCAAGGGATTCACCACCAACCCCACGCTCATGCGCAAGGCCGGCATTCACGACTACGAGGCCTTCGCGCGCAACCTTGTCCACGCGATTCCCGACCGTCCTATTTCGTTTGAAGTCTTCGCCGACGACGAAGACAGTATGGAAGAGCAGGCCCGCGCCATCGCTTCCTGGGGGCCGAACGTAAATGTCAAAATTCCGGTCACCGATCAGGACGGCGTCTTCATGGGGCCGCTCATTCAGCGCCTCTCGCGCGCCGGAATCGCCGTCAACGTCACTGCCATCCTCACGCTGCATCAGGTCGAGCGCGTCGCCTGTGCGCTCCATCCCACCACCCCGGCCATCTTCTCCGTCTTCGCCGGGCGCATCGCCGACACCGGTGTCGATCCCGTCCCCATCATGCGGCAGGCGCGCGAGTTGCTCTACGCGCGTCCCCGGGCCGAACTATTATGGGCCAGCCCACGCGAGCTGCTCAACATCTTCCAGGCGGAATCAGTCGGATGCCACATCATCACCGTTCCACCCGAAATCCTCAGCAAGCTCAACCTCGTCGGCAAAGATCTCGCCCACTATTCGCTTGAAACCGTAAGCATGTTCCACCGCGACGCCCACGCCGCCGCCTACCGAATCGAGACCAACGTCCCCGCATTAGCCTGAAAAATATCAAATGGCTACTGGCTACTGGCTACTGGCTATTGGCTATTGGCTATTGGCTACTGGCTATTGGCTACTGGCTACTGGCTACTGGCTATTGGCTACTGGCTATTGGCTATTGGCTACTGGCCATTGGCTAATGCTGCAGCGTATACGTGCCCTTCGGCGGCTTCTCGCCAGCCTGCTTCGGAGTCGGCAGCTGCGTGCTGTCCCAACCGCCGCCCAGCGCCTGGACCAGCTCAATGGAAGCCGTCATCTGTTCGACGTGCAGCGCCGCCAGTGACTCTTCATCGCTCAGCAGGGTTGTGCGCGCCACCATCACGTCAATATAAGGATCGAGCCCCGTCTGGTACCGCCCCGTCTCGAGTTGCAGGTAAGTCCGCGCCGAGTCCACCGCTTCCTGCTGCTTCAGGACCTGCTGCGAAAGAATACGCGTCGCCGCCAGGTAATCCTCCACCTGCTGGAAGGACGTCAGCACCGTCTGCCGGTAGGTGGCAACATCCGCATTGTAGGTAGCCGTGTACTGCTCCAGCTGCGCGCGATACAGCCCGCCATTGAAAAGCGTCTGCGAAACCGAAGGCCCGATCGACCAGAAGCGGCTCGGCCAGTCGAACCAGTGCTTGAACAGCGACGACTCGAATCCGCCACTGGCGGAAAGCGTCAGGTCCGGGAAAAACGCACCATAGCCGATGCCGATGGTCGCATTTGCCTCGGCCAGCGTGCGCTCCGCCGCAGCAATGTCCGGACGGCGCTCCAGCAGTTGCGACGGCACGCCCGTTGGAATCGGCGGCGGATTGGTCAACTCCGGCTGCACCGCCATGGAAAAGTCCGTAGCCGGCTTGCCGATCAGCATGGCGATCGCATGCTCGTACTGTGCGCGGTCCACGCCTACATTGAGAGCTGCCGACTCCGCGCTTTGCAGCGTCGTCTTCGCCTCGACCACCGAGATGTAATTGTCTACGCCGGTATCATACAGCGACTGCGTCAGCTCCAGAGACTTCTTGTCTGCGTCTACCGTGTCATCCAGAATTTTCTGCAAAGCATCCTGCCCGCGCAGCTCGAAAAAGTATTCAGCCAGGCTGGCCTGCTCTGCCAGCTGCTCGTTCGCCAAATCCGCCGCACTCACCTGCGCGCCGTATTCCGCCGAACGCACTTCATTGCGAATCTTGCCGAAGAGATCCGGCTCCCACGACACGTCGAGGGGGAAGGAATAGGTCTGGCTCTCGCGTCCCACGTTGGCCGTCGAAGAATTGCTCAGGTTCGATGATTGCCGCGAGCGGCTGTATGACGGGCTGGTTGTCACCGTCGGCCAGTACTGCGCCCGCGCCTCGCGGACCAGCGTCCGCGCCTCCATATAGTTTTCGAAGTACACCTTGATGTTCTGGTTGTTGATGTTCAGCTGCTCTTCCAGCGCATTCAGCTGCGGGTCGTTATAGATCTCCCACCACTTCCCGCGCAGCATCGCATCCTGTGGAGACGCGACCTTCCATCCCGGCGCATCCTGAAAATGCACGGTCGATTCCTTATAGTTAGGCGCTGTCGCAGCCGGCGTGCTTGGCGCGCGATACTTCGGTCCAGGCAAACATCCTGCCAGGGCAACACAGAGCGCCGCACATGCAACCGTTGCTGCCTGTTTTTCTCTCGTTCTTGTCATAGCCAGCTTCCATTCAAATTTCATACCGCGGCCTCACCCAGGTCGGGATTAAACGTATCGTGATGCTTGCCCAGCACCCGCAGACGCAGCCGGTCCAGGTACAGGTAAACCACCGGCGTTGTATACAGTGTCAGCATCTGGCTCATAATCAGGCCGCCCACAATCGTAATGCCCAGCGGACGTCGCAGCTCCGAGCCCATGCCCGTGCCAAAGGCCAGCGGCAGCGCGCCGAACAGGGCGCACATCGTCGTCATCAGAATTGGACGGAAGCGCAGCATGCAGGCCTCGAAGATCGCGTCCCGCGTGCTCATGCCCTGCTCGCGCTCGGCCATCAGCGCAAAGTCGATCATCATGATGGCATTCTTCTTCACAATGCCGATAATCGAAATCACATTCAGGTCGGTCTTGAAGATCTCCAGCGCAATAATTGCGCCAATGCTCGCCGAAGGTATGGTCGAAATAATCGTCAACGGATGCACCAGGCTCTCGTACAGAATCCCCAGCACGATATACACCGCCAGGATCGCCGTAATGATCAGGTATTTTTCCGATGCCAGCGACTGCTGATATGCCTGCAGTGTTCCGGAAAAGAATCCGTGTACCGTCCCCGGCGTGCCCAGCTTGTCCTGCATCTGCTGAACTTCCTTCGTCGCGTCGCTCAACGACATGTTCGCCGCCAGGTTGAATGAAATCGTCACGGAAGGAAACAATCCCGTGTGGTTGATATCCAGAGGCGTTGTTGTGGCCGTAGCAGTGGTCATTGTCGCCAGTGGAATCGGCCCATTCCCCGTGTGCAGGTAGATATTCTTCAAGCCCTCCGGCGACTGCCAGTACTTGGGGGCCACCTCCAGCACCACGTAGTACTGGTTGAGCTGCGTGTAGATGATCGACACTTCCGACTGCCCGAACGCCGAATAGAGCGACGAGTCCAGGGTCTGTGGCGTTGCGCCCAATCGCGCCGCTGTCGTGCGGTCATAGTTCAGGTATTCGTTCAACCCGCCGTTCTGCTGGTCGGTATTCACGTCCTGCAAGCCGGGCAGCTTCTTCATGTGCGCCAGCAGGATCGGCCCCCAGTGGTACAGGTCGTTCACGTTGTCCGCCTGCACCGTGTACTGGTAAAGCGCATTGCTGCTTCTGCCGCCGATGCGCAGGTCCTGCGCCGCCTGCAGGAAGACCGAAGCTCCCGGCAGGCGGTTCAGTTTAGGCCGCAGCCGGTCGATCACCGCTTCAGCCCCAATCTTCCGCACATTCAGCGGCTTCAAGATGGCAAACATGAATCCGCCGTTGCCCGACCCGACAAAACCCACCACATTCTCTACCGCCGGATCGGCCTTCACTACCCTCACCAGCCGCCGAAGCGAGTTGTTCATCACCGCGAACGACGCGTCCTGGGGCCCCTGGATGCCTCCGGAAAGCCCACCCGTGTCCTGCTGCGGGAAAAATCCTTTGGGAATTTTAATGATCATGACGACGTTCAGCGCGATGATCATGATCAGCGTGATCAGCGTCAGCCCCGGGTTCTCCAGGACCCACTCCAGGCTGTAGCGGTATCCCTTCAGGATCGTGTCAAGTACGCGCCCGATGGCCCGGTACATGCGCCCGTGTTCTTCTTCCTTGTCGTGTCGCTTCAGTAGATGCGCGCACATCATCGGCGTTGTGGTAATCGAAATCACCATCGACACCAGGATGGCGGTCGAGAGCGTAATGGCAAACTCGCGGAACAGCCGTCCTACAATGCCGCCCATCAGCAGAATCGGAATGAACACCGCGACCAGCGACATGCTGATCGAGAACACGGTGAAGCTGATCTCTTCCGCGCCCTTGAGCGCCGCCGCCATCGGCGTCATGCCCTCTTCCAGGTGGCGCGTGATGTTCTCCATCACCACAATCGCGTCATCCACGACGAATCCGGTCGAAATCGTCAGCGCCATCAGCGACAGGTTGTCCAGGCTGAATCCCAGCAGGTACATCACCGCAAACGTGCCGATCAGCGACACCGGAACGGCAACCGTCGGAATCAGCGTGGCGCGCGGACTGCGGAGAAAGATAAAAACGATCAGGACAACCAGGAAAATAGAGAAGATCAACGTCCGCTCTACGTTATCGACGGAGGCCACGATCGTCGTCGTCCGATCATGCACCACCGTCATGTCCATCCCCTGCGGAATGGTCGCCATCAGGGAGGGAAGCTGGCTCTTGATGCGATCGACGGTCTGAATAATGTTGGCGCCCGGCTGCCGAAAGATAATGAGAATGATCGACAGCTTGCCGTTCAGGTAGCCCGCATTGCGAACGTCCTGGGTTGAATCGATCACCTCAGCCACGTCCCGCAGCCGCACCGCCGCGCCGTTGTGGTAGCCGATGATCAGCGGAGCATAATCGGCGGCATGAGAAATCTGGCCATTGGTCACAATGTCCTCAGTCATGCTGCCGTTGGCCAGAAACCCTCGCGCCTGGTCGGAGTTCTCCGTGCTCAGCACCGACTGGATATTTGAGATCGTGAGCCCATAGCTGTTCAGTTGCGTGGGATTCACCTCCACGCGCACCGAAGGCAGCGCGCCCCCGCCCACCGTTACCTGCCCCACGCCCTCAATCTGCGACAGCTTCTGCTCGATCACCGTCGAGGCTTCGTCGTACATCTTCGCCCGGCTGTATACGTCCGACGTCAGCCCCAGAATCATAATCGGCGCGTCCGCGGGATTGTACTTCCGCCAGCTCGGATTCCCCGGCAGGTTCGCCGGCAGGTACGCGCGCGCCGCGTTGATGGCCGCCTCCACATCGCGTGCCGCACCGTCTACATTGCGGCTCAGGTCGAATTGCAGGGTAATGCGCGTGCTACCCAGCGAACTCTGCGAGGTCATCTCCGTAATCCCGGCAATATGCCCGAACTGCCGCTCCAGCGGCGTCGCCACGGACGACGCCATAATCTCGGCGCTCGCTCCCGGCAATCCTGACGAGACCGAGATGGTTGGGAAATCCACCTGCGGCAACGGCGCAACCGGCAGTACAGTAAAACCCACCACTCCGGCAATGGCCACCGCCACCGTCAGCAGCGTGGTCGCTACCGGCCTCCGGATAAAAGGCGCGGAGATATTCATCCCTGCTCCTCAGCTGGTTGCGGATGGACCATGGCGCTCCGCGCATTCTTGCCGGACACGCGCTGCGCCAGGTTGTCGAAGAAGATGTAGATCACCGGCGTCGTATACAGCGTCAGCACCTGGCTCAACAGCAGGCCGCCCACCATGGCAATGCCCAGCGGACGCCGCAGCTCAGACCCGATGCCTGATCCAAGCGCCAGCGGAAGGCCGCCCAGCAGCGCCGCCATCGTCGTCATCATGATCGGGCGAAAGCGCAGCAGGCTGGCTTCGTAGATCGCGTCGGTGGAATTCTTCCCACGCTCGCGCTCCGCCTCCAGCGCAAAGTCCACGATCAGAATGCCGTTCTTCTTCACAATACCGATCAGCAGAATAATGCCGATAATCGCCACCACGCTCAGCTCCTGGTGGAAGATCATCAGCGCCAGCAGCGCGCCCACTCCCGCCGAAGGCAGCGTGGAGAGAATCGTGATGGGATGAATGAAGCTCTCGTACAGCACGCCCAGCACGATGTACACCGTGACAATCGCAGCCAGGATCAGCAGAGGCTCATTCGTGAGCGAGTTCTTGAACGAGGCCGCCGTCCCCTGAAAGGCCGCCTGCAGGCTGGGCGGAAAGTCCATGTCATTGGCAGTCTTGTCGATGGCGGTAATTGCGCTGCCCAACGCCTCTCCAGGCGCCAGGTTGAACGACACAGTGACCGCCGGGAACTGTCCCTGGTGGTTGATGGAAAGCGCTTCGGTCGTCGATTCGTAACGGCTGAAGGCGCTCAGAGGAACGGCATTCGCCGCTGCCGAGCTCGCTCCCGCCGTCCCTGCGCCTACGTCCGTCAGGGTGCGCGCCGGAGGCGCGAGCGTATTCGCCGACGGCGTGTATTTCACCGAGCCCGTCGTCGCATTCGATCCCGCCGACGACGATCCCGAAGCCGCAAACGAAGTTGACGCGCCCGGCCCGCTCGTCCCGGTCGACGCGCCCGACTGCACATACAGCTTGCTCAGGTTGCCCGGGTTCTGCTGGAACTTCGGCATCGCCTCCAGAATCACGTGGTACTGGTTCAGCTGCGTGTACATCGTGCTGATCTGCCGCTGTCCATAGGCGTCATAGAGCGTGTTGTCCACCGTCGCCGGAGCAATCCCCAGCCGCGACGCCGTCACGCGGTCGATCATCAGCGACACCGCGCGCGCTCCCGTCTGCTGGTCCGTCGCCACATCGGCCAGCTCCGGCAGCTTCTTGAGCTTCGCGACAAACTTGTCCGTCCACTCGTTCAACTCATCCTGATTTGGGTCCTCCAGCGTGTACTGGTACTGGGTACGGCTCACACGGTCGTCCACCGTAATGTTCTGCACCGGCTGCATGAAAAGCGTGATGCCATCCACCTTCTTCAGGCTCGTGTTAAGCCTCCGAATCACCTCCGACGCGCTCAGGCTGCGCTGGTTCAGCGGTTTCAGGTTGATCGAAAACCGACCGCTGTTCAGCGTCGTATTCGTGCCGTCCGCACCGATGAAGGATGAGAGGCTCTGCACCGCCGGGTCCTGCAGAATCACCTTGGCCAGCTGCTGCTGCTTCTGCCGCATCGCGTCGATTGAAATCGACTGCGGAGCCTGCGAGATGCCCTGAATCACGCCCGTATCCTGCACCGGGAAAAATCCCTTGGGAATGATGATGTACAGCACGATCGTCAGCACCAGCGTCGCCAGCGCCACCAGCAGCGTAATGCCCTGGAACTTCATGACCCACGTCAGCGTGCGCCCGTAAAACGCGATCATCCGCTCGAAGGCGCGCTCCGACCATTGATAGAACTTCCCCTCCTGCGCCTTCGGGTCATGTCGCAGAATGCGCGAGCACATCATCGGCGTCAGCGTCAGCGAGACGACTGCCGAGATCACGATCGTCACCGCCAGCGTTACCGCGAACTCGCGGAACAACCGCCCCACCACGTCGCCCATGAACAGCAGCGGAATCAGCACCGCGATCAGCGAAACCGTCAACGACAGAATCGTGAAACCGATCTGCTCCGCGCCCTTCAGCGCCGCCTGCATCGGGTTGTCGCCTTCTTCCAGGTAGCGCGTGATGTTCTCGATCATCACGATCGCATCGTCCACCACAAATCCAGTGGAGATCGTCAGCGCCATCAGTGAAAGATTGTCCAGGCTGTACCCCAGCATGTACATCACCGCAAAGGTGCCGATCAGCGACAGCGGCACCGCCACGCTGGGAATAATCGTCGCGTAAAGGTTCCTGAGGAACAGGAAGATGACCAGCACCACCAGCCCGACCGTCAGCATCAGCTCGAACTCAACATCGTTCACTGAGGCCTGGATCGCGGTAGTGAGATCGGTCATCGTGGTGACCTTCAGGCTCGCCGGTAGATTGGCCTGCAGCTGCGGCATCAGGGCCTTGATGCTCTTCACCACGTTGATCGTGTTCGCCCCCGGCTGCCGCTGGATATTCACGATCACCGCCGGCGTCTGGTTCATCCACGCAGCCTGCGTGCTGTTTTCCACGCCGTTTACAACGTTCGCCACATCTTTTACAAGCACCGGCGAGCCGTTGCGGTAGGCGATGACTACACCCTTGTATTCGTCGCTCGTCTCCAGCTGATCGTTGGCGTCGATCTGGTAGTCCTGATACGGCCCGTCAAAGTTTCCCTTCGCCTGGTTCACGCTGGTTTCGGTCAGCGCCGTGCGCACGTCCTCAAGATTCAGCCCATACGACGCCAGTGACGCCGGGTTCACCTGGATGCGCACCGCAGGCTTCTGGCCGCCGCTGATGCTCACCAGCCCTACGCCGTTCAGCTGCGAAATCTTCGGGGCCAGCCGCGTGTCCACCAGGTCTTCCACCTGCGGCAGAGGCAGCGTGTCCGAGGTAATCGCCAGCGTCAGCACCGGAGCGTCCGCCGGATTCGTCTTGCTGTACACCGGAGGCGACGGCAGTACCGCCGGCAGAAAGCTCTGCCCCGCATTGATCGCCGACTGCACCTCTTCCTCGGCCACGTCGATATTCAGCGACAGGTCAAACTGCAGCACGATCACCGACGTGGCGCCTGAACTGGTCGACGTCATCTGGCTCAGGCCCTGCATTTCGCCGAACTGCCTCTCCAGCGGAGCCGTCACCGTCGTCGCCATCACGCTCGGGCTTGCGCCCGGATAGAACGTGAGCACCTGGATGGTCGGATAATCGACCTCAGGCAGCGCGGAAATAGGCAGCTGCGTAAACGCGACAATGCCGACCAGCAAAATGGCTGCCATCAGCAGAGAAGTCGCGACCGGTCGCAGAATAAATGGGCGGGATGGACTCACGGGGCGCTGCTCTCGCTGGTTGACGATGTGGACGGCGGCGTCTTGGTGATGTTCGCCTTTGAGCCATTCACCAGCTTCTCAAAGCTGCTTGTCGCCACCACGCTTCCCGGCTGAATGCCCGTGACTGCGGTCACGCCTTCGTTCGATGTGCCCACTTTCACGTCCTGCAGCTTCGCGCTGCCGTTTGCAATCACGTAAACAAAGGCTTCATCGCCGTTGTACTGGATCGCCTGCGTCGGAAT
>JBARHV010000017.1:0-3794 GCA_049799415.1 Silvibacterium sp. | reverse complement strand
CGTAATCGGAGCCATCCCCGTAGGCACAATCCGCTTCGGGCCGCCGCTCTCGATCGCTGCAAACGCCGGATGCGGCGAGATACGCCCCCAACCCACTACGCCCGTAAGCGTAAGCGCATCCAGCCAGCGCGGGTCGTAGTTTGCAACACGCCGCAAAAATATCGCCCGCTCCCACTCCACCGCCGGAGCCTCAAACCCCTCAAGCCCCCGAATCGCCTCCAGCAATCCCTGCTCGCCGGTAAGCTGCCGCTGCGCGCCCAGATGCTGCCAGTCCAGCGCAAACCGCATATACACCGCCGGAGTCACCGGCTCCACCTGCTTCCGCAGCGAGTGCAGCGTCAACTTATGAATCCGCTGCAACAGCCGCCGCTCACACCACTCCACATCCGCATCGGCAAGGTCACCCCCCGCGATAGAAGAAGCCCCTTCAAACACCCCGCGCAGAATCGTCCCCGCCATCTCCAGCCGCAGCATCTGCTTCCAAACCTCGCCTGCATCCACGCCCAGCCGCGCGGCCAGCCCACGCGAAGTCACCGGCCCCAGCACCGCCATCCATCCCTGCACCGCCTTGCGCAAAACATCTTCTGTAGAAGCGAGCGCAGCCGGAACCCGCGCAACCTCAGCAGCAAACACAGCGGAAGGCCAAAGCAGCCGAACCTCCTCCACGCGCTCCGCCGCCGCAAAGTATGCGCGCCCATCCATCGAAGTCAACACCGCGCGTCCGCGTTGCGCCAGAACATCAAACCACTGCGCCCACTCCGCATACTCCACTGGAACCAACACCAGCGAGCACAGCAGATCGTGCAGCTCATGCTCATCGCGTAGATCAGGCCTAATCTGCGCTCGCACTTCGGCAATCGCCTCCGGAGAAAGCCGTCCCGCCTCGCCCAGAGCCGCATCCGGCAACCGCCCGCGCATCGCTACCGCCCGCGCCCGCCGCTCTTCCAGCGGAGCATCATCCAGATACGCATACGGATTTGCATTCAAAATCTCGTGCGCAAACACCGAAGGCGTCGTCGTATCCACCGCCAGGCACTGGATGCGCCCTGAGTCCATCCCCTCCAGCACATTGATCAATCCAGCAACGTCCATCGCCTCCGTCAGAACGTCTTTCATCACCTCGCGAATCAGCACATGGTCCGGAATCTCAATATCGCCCTCAACATTTTCCTGGCACGCCGCCACCTGCGGAAACACGCTCGCCAGCAAATCATCCGACCGCGTCCGCTGAATCTGCGGCGGCACCTTCTTCCCTTTCTGAAAGCGCAGCAGCTGCAAACTCCGCCCCGCGTCCCACCGCCACCGCGCCTTAAAAATGGGAGAAGCCAGCGAAGCCTGCTCCAGCAGCTCCGTCACCGTCTGCGTGGTCAAAAACTGAAACACATCGCTCAGCGGAAAACTATGCTGCTCGGCCAGTGAAATATTCAGCCCGTTGTCCGTAGCCGCCGCCTGCAGCTCAAAGTTGAATCCCCGGCAGAACCGCTTCCGCAGCGCCAGCCCCCACGCCTTGTTGATCCGTCCGCCAAACGGAGCATGCAGAATCAACTGCATCCCGCCGCCCTCATCAAAAAATCGCTCCGCAACAATGGTCGACATCGAAGGCACCGTCCCCAGCACCGCACGCCCCGCGACCACGTAGCCGATCATCTGCTCCGCGCCCGCATCATCCACCGCGCACTCGCGCTTCAGCCATGCGACTGTCTCCGCCACCGCCGCCACCGTCTGGCTCACATGCCCCGGCACAACCTCGCGCGTCCGCCGGTCAATCTCCAGCCGCAGCTCCGACACAAACTCCGACAGCTCCCGCGTCCGCTGCGGAGCCTCGCCTCTCCAGAACGGCAGCGTCGGCGGCTGCCCTTGCGCATCCTCCACCAGCACCCGCCCGCTCGATTCAATCCTCTGAATGCGCCAGCTGGTGTTGCCCAGCAGAATCACATCGCCCGGTGACGAATCCACCGCGAAGTCCTCATCCAGCGTCGCAATCTGTACGCCCTCCGGCTGCAGAATCACCGCCAGCAGCGCCGTATCCGGAATCGCTCCGCCGTTCGTCACCGCCGTAATCCGCGCCCCACGCCGCCCCTGAATGTGCCCATACACGCGGTCCCGCAGCAGGTACGCCCCGAACCGGCCGCGGCTCGACTCAATCCCATCCGTCAGCAGGCACAGCGCCTCCTCAAATTCCTCCCAGGTCAGCTCGCGATACGGCTGCGCACGCCGCAGCACCGCGAATAGCTGCCGCTCCTCCCACGGCTCCGCCGCGCACGCCGCCACAATCTGCTGCATCAGCACATCCATCGGCTTCGCAGGAATCTCCAGCCGATCCAGCACGCCGCTCCGCATCGCGCGTATCGCCGCCGCGTTCTCCATCAGGTCATCGCGCGTCGTCACAAAAAATCTGCCCTTAGGTGTAGCCCCGCGCCAGTGCCCGGCACGCCCCACGCGCTGCATCGCCACTGCAATCGCGCGCGGCGAATTCACCTGGCACACCAGGTCCACAAACCCAATATCGATGCCCAGCTCCAGCGACGCCGTCGCCACCAGCATCCGAATCTTGCCGTCCTTCAGCCGCTGCTCTGCCTGAAGTCGCAGCTTTCTCGAGAGAGATCCGTGATGCGCCGCCACATGCTCCGATCCCAGCCGTTCGCCCATCGCAAACGCCAGCCGCTCCGCCATGCGCCGCGTATTCACAAACACCAGCGTCGAGCGATGCTCCATCGCCAGCTCCGCCAGCCGCGCATACACGCTCTCCCAGACAGACTGGGTGGCCACCGCACCCAGCTCATCGCTCGGCACTTCAATCGCCACGTCCAGATCGCGCCGCTGTCCCGCCTGCACAATCTCCACCTCAGCCGCGCGCGCGCCGCCCAGAAACTCCGCCACTAATTCAATCGGATTCTGCGTCGCCGAAAGCCCAATCCGCTGCGGAGCTGCATGCCCCGTGATCAAATCCGCCGCATTCAACCGGTTCTCGCCGCAGACCAGCGCGTCCAATCGCTCCAGCGTCAGCGCCAGGTGCGACCCGCGCTTGTCATCGGCCATCGCGTGGATTTCATCCACGATCACCGTCCGCACGCCGCGCAGATTCTGTCTGCTCTTCTCCGAAGTCAGCAGAATGTACAGCGACTCCGGAGTCGTCACCAGGATGTGCGGCGGCGTCTTCAGCATCGCCCGCCGCTCGGATGGCAGCGTATCGCCCGTGCGCACGCCGGCGCGAATCTGCGGACACAAATATCCCCGCTCCAGGGCCAGCTCCTGAATCTCGCGCAGCGGCCCGGTCAAATTTTTCTGAATATCATTCGACAGCGCCTTCAGCGGCGAAACATACACCACTTCCGTCGCGCACTCCAGCCGCCCGTCAATCGCCTGCCGCAGCAGCGCATCAATCGCAATCAAAAACGCCGCCAGCGTCTTGCCCGAGCCTGTCGGCGCGGAGATCAGCGCAGGCCTTCCGGCAAGAATATGCGGCCAGCCCAACTCCTGCGGCTCCGTCGGCGTGCCAAACCGCCGCACAAACCACTCCTGCACCACCGGGTGCGCCCAACGCAAGCTCTCCGGAACAGCCTCACCCGCGGGAATCACAGCAGAAAGCATGCGGTTATTCTAAGCTCACTTTCGCCTCTTCTTTGCCTTCAATTGTTTAGCGAATTTCGCTTGTAAAATAGGCCTATCTCCCCGAGGATCGCTCTCTGACCACGCCCCGCGCTATGCCCCAAACCGCCTCTGCGCAAAAATCCGAGAGCTCGACTCCGGATGCCGCATCGCGGCAAAATTTTTCCGCTCCGTGGGTCATGTTC
>JBARHV010000016.1:0-2790 GCA_049799415.1 Silvibacterium sp. | reverse complement strand
AATCGCTGTGTCGTGCTGGACGCCGGGCTTGTAAAAAGGCGCAACCCACCGCTCGGACTGCACCCAGCCGCGCACTTCAAAGTCCTTCATAAAGCGCTTGGTCACGGCAAACTGGTAATCGTTCTGTGTCGTTCCTGACGGAATGAATTTCTGGTCGACCTTCACATCGCGGTAGGAGAACTGCGCGAATTCGTTGGGCGAAAGATGATAGGTCAGCCAGGCCTGACCGCCTTTGGCGTCGCGTCCAATGGCGTCGCTGAACAGGTAACCTTTGTTGGTAGTGCCTTGCCGTTGGATGGTCTCGTAGTAAAGAAAATTTCCGTTCGCGTTTTCATCACTCACCGGATCGGTCGAAGCTCCTTCCACGCGCAGATCCAGATGGCTGAGAGCAGGAAAGCGCGAAAGATAAATGCCCGGACGTACGCCGGCGCGGCGCGGCGCGCTGATTGGATTCACGTCATCATGCACGATTGAGTCCGAGTAGAGCGTGATCCAGTGGCTGAGGAAAGGCAGGCGATAGTCGAAATCGAAGCTGCCGAAGCGCGCACCGGGATCGTCTCGTGAAAATTTTTCAGTATACGGTACATTCTGGAAGCTGAAGAAGCTTTTCAGAAAGGTGTGCAGGGTAATCGGCTCGTCGCAGGGAACAATGCCGCCCGTGTTGGAGATGCAGCCGTGACCCTTGCCACCCCAGATCACTGTGCGCTCAAACCCAAACTCAAGGTCTTTCGTCGGTTTAAAGCTGACCTTCTCCATGTGGACCCAGGGTTCGTTTGGATAGGTATGGCCCTTCAGGCTGCCTACAAAAAATTCGTAGCGGAAGGGTCCTGTAAGGCGTGACACCAGTGGAACGCGCAGCGGTTCCACGCGATTGATCTCAAAAGTGTAGGGGGCCTCAGCATTCGTGCTCCACGACATGCTGCCGCCAAGCGCGGGGCTAAGCCACTGGTCATTTTTACCGAAAGAAATCTCATGGCCCAGCAGATGATACGAGAGGCTCGCCTCCATCACGCGAAAATCATTTGCTGCGCTAATCGGCCCCAGCGGAATTGTGCTCTGCACGGGATTGGTCGCGAATGGGATGCCGTCGATATTCGAGAGCGCCATTGCCTGCGCCAGCGAATAGCCATCAGCGCCGGGAGCATGCTGGTATTCGCCCCTGAAGTAGAGCGAAAACCGCCCGGCCTCGGCACGCCCGCTGAACCCGGTGTAGTCGTTGAAGCCCGCCTGGTAGGGGCGTCCGTAATCATTGGCAATGGTCTGACCCAGGTGGAAGCTGTCATTCAGCGGTGTATCGGTAATGCCGCGCATTACCGTATATACGCTGTCAAAATGCATTTGCGCGGTGTGCTGGCTGGCTGAGTTGTCCTGATCGTCGGAGAACTCGTCGACCAGGGCCAGGTAAGTCTCGCGCGCTTCGTCATCGTTCGGGTTGCTGTCAATCTTGTCCGCCGTCTCCTGCAGCATGTGGGCGATGCTCAGCCGCGTCCAGGGACGCATTCCCATAAAGGCCGTGTCCAGGTAGCCCATACTATGCAGGCGGTCGAGCGCAGGATAGACCCAGCTATCCATCAGTACATAGGTTGAGCCGAGCGAACTGGTGTACACAATGGGAGAGGCTGGATGGTAGTTGGCCGACATCGGCTGCTGTTGCATCGCCGATGCGCTGCCTGCAAAGGCAATCTGCGCCGGGGGGTCTCCGCTTCCCGATTGCGCCTTGGCGGTTTGAAGGCCGAAACTCAGCACAATCAGCAATAGGATCGACGGGACAGTTTTCACTCACACCTCGGGGTCTTCAGGGGATATGCCAGGCTGGTCGTCGCCTGCTGGCTGGTTGTCGTATCCACCATGCTTGCTTCAGGCTACAGCATTTCTTTAGCAGGTGTACACGAGCTTCGATGCCGCTTCCGGAGGAAAGGTCACCCGCGCGTCAGAATCAATGCATGCCCGCTGACTTCACGGCTACGTCCAAAGTTTTCCCGTACTTTTTTGCCAGCCGCTGCTTCCAATCCTGCCGGAAGAGTTTCTTGCCGGTAAGATAGCGTTCCAGCTTGGCCAATGAATCCAGGTGAGTGCCGTCGCCCAGCCACGCGGCGCAATCGACGATGGTTGGGCCGCCGCCACCGCGTGCCCGCATGATTGACTCATGCGCCACGCGATAAACGGCAACAGCATCTGAGCCTTCGACGCGGATCACAGGCAGGCTTCCGCAAATGTCCGCAGGCAGCACGCTGCCCTCCAGCACATAAAGCAGGGGCAGGGATTGGCGCGCCGCCGCTGCAAATATTTTGCGCATTCGGTCCAGCGCGCAGGTGCTGGCAAATACCACGGCGATATGGCCCAGTTTTTCACGTTTGTGCCTCAGGCCTTCTTCCGTAGCAGCGGTCAGGTGCGCCATTGCCGAAAGAGCCGCTCCACGCATCGGCACAAGCGATCCGTTCTGCAGATAGCCGGCCAGCAGGCCGCGCGGTGACGGCGTTACTGAGTCGCCTGCGCGCAGACAGGCGGCAACTCCCGCAGTGCCGGCCTCGCGGCCTGTCCATCGTTCGTAGCTCTTGCCCGCCTGCAGCCGCTCGTCTAGCATTCTGCATTGCAGCAGGGCTGCGTATAGCTCGCGGAACGTCTCATCGCTGATCAGCGAGAAGCCGTTTTTGCCCGCGACTCTGGCGGCTTGAGTCGTTTTGATTCCAGTCATTGTGATATTTTTTCTGCGGTTAAGGCGTCAAGGGGTGCGGTTAAAGCGATTGTATCGCACGCGCTCCGCGGCGAAAGGCGCAAGCAGAACGTTCC
>JBARHV010000015.1:0-1616 GCA_049799415.1 Silvibacterium sp. | reverse complement strand
AAGCTATTGCGCCCGATGGCTGCATCACGGCGCGGCTTGACGACAACCGCCTGATCGAGTTCAACCCGGCGGAGCATTGCCATTTCGACCACGGCTATGCCGTCACCAGCCACAGTGCGCAGGGCCTCACCGCGGAGCGTGTACTCGTCAACGCCGATACCGGCGTTCACCCAGATTTGCTCAGTTCCCGCTTTGGTTATGTCTCCATCTCCCGTGCCAGCCATGAGGCCACAGTCTTTACTGACAACCTCTCCAAGCTCAACCCACTACTCAGCGCCGATGTCTCCAAGACCTCCGCACTGGAAATCGGAATTGGCATGGGAATGTGACGGATGTAACCGATAAAATGGGAGCTTCGCCAGCCTTCGCCAGGCCCGCGGTCAATGTCGCGGCCGCGGAATGGCGGAACAGGAATTCATGTGATCATTCTGCGAAGCGTTGTTCTTGTGAACGGTCTCAGACAAGATAACCGCTAACTAACCAAGCACCTCGCTGACCAATTCTCCACCGCCTTCGAGAATGGCTTCATGGACCAACAACCGAACGGCGCGTAAGAACTGCTCTGAATGCGGATCCAGGGCAGGTCCGGGGATGGGAGCTGATTCGTCGTAGATGATCTGAATTACCTTCCGCCTGTCAAAAGTGGAACCCGCTCCCTTGTACTCAAAGGCTTTGACCCAATCCTTTCGTGGGACTTTGAGCAGTTTCTCTTCCACAAAGCTGTGAAGCCGGCCAAAGACTGCCCGCTGAACACGCGATAGTGCCTCATCTCCGTCAGTCTCAGGGGGAAGTTGAGGCTTCCACCGCATTGGGCGATCTAGAAACTTGGTGATCGACTCGGCGAACCGGGCGACAAAGTCAGCTACTGGCTTCAAGTCCTTGTATTCGCCATTTTCTGTGTCCAAGGCAACACGACGGTTTAGGGCTTTGATCTCGGACCAATGAGCAGTTCGAGTGTTTGCGGAATGAGTGAACCCCAAAATCGTATCCCAACGGGCATGGAAATCTATCGTTGCAGCCTGAATTGCCAAAACAAGACCGGCGGTGTCATAACACGGAGTGACTTCCGGTTGTCGCACAGGCGCAATCGCACCTTCGCAAAAATCGATGAGTTTATCGAGTCCAGCGGCAGGTCCCCGATTTTGATCAGTTAGTTGCCGGTCCAGGAATCCAAGCATGAAACACCTCTTATCAAGTTCACGCTCAATGGCACGGACGGCGGGCTGTCCAACTATATCCCTGAGGCCAACCAGTTTCTGATGCACCGAGGAAAGCACATGCGCGCGCTGTGCAGCAAAATCGCGCAGGTTTGCCTGCCCTCGTACAAGGTCGAAATGAGTGAATGCCATAGCGAGCTTCATTTGGTACCCGCTAGCAGCTACCGCCCGCAGGACCGAAGTAGGAGCTTCCAGCATCGGGGCTTTGGCTGAATCAACGAGCAGGATGACATTCACATCGGCAAACTTCTTAGCGATTCTGGTCGCGAGCCCCGACGCCGAATCTCCTACGTGACCTATCCCTTCTCCGTCCAAGAGCACGAGCTTCGGGTGGCGATCTGTGAAGGTTGGGAAGAACTGTCCTTGAATTCTTATGCCATCAACCAGAGGGGTTAGAAG
>JBARHV010000014.1:0-23377 GCA_049799415.1 Silvibacterium sp. | reverse complement strand
ATACATCCAAGAAGCAAGCTTTGACCAGCACGGTGTATATTTGAAGACGATGCTTCTCCTTCGTATGATTCCACGTCCAACAGTGATCTTTGCTGGAAACGACATGATTGCCTTTGGCGCTCTGCTGGCTTTTCGCGAAGCCCGTCTGCGCTGCCCTGAAGATATTGCCGTGATCGGTTTCGACAATCTCGACCTGGCCGAGATGACCAGCCCTCCGCTCTCCTCTGTTTCTCAGCCGGGGTATCAGATGGGAACGACGGCGGCGCGGATTCTCATTGATCGAGTGCAGGGCGATCATGGTCCAGCAAAGCATATTGTGCTTGAGACAGCCCTGAAAATCCGCGACTCCGTCGCTCCGCCCCAGGCTGAGTCCGCGCATGACGATGCTCCAAAACCCCGGCGCCGCAAGAAGCCTGATTGAGCGTCGGAATCAATCTCAATTTCATCTGTTTCAGCATCTTTGAGATTGAGCATGGGCCGTTTTATATAAAAACCGGGAACAGTGCTGACGTCGATTGTTTCGGCGTGTCTGCGAATAAATTATTCGCAGCGTGAATTTTTGCTATTGACAACGTTTGGAAGATCATTCTAGTCTTCTCTCCGGATTGAAATGAAAGCTTTCAAACGCGGATACAGAGAGTCACCACTCCCGCGAATACGAGGAGCTCTCACTCGATTCACTTTTGGAGGAGACATGCGAGAGGCAAGTTTTAAAAGATATTTCTGGGCCCATGCGCTCTGCTTCCTTGCTTTGCTTGTTGGGGGAACGGTGTGCGCAAGAGCGCAGTACAGCAGCGGAATCGAAGGAACGGTAACAGACCCAAGCGGGGCTGTTATCCCGAACGCTCAGGTCATCCTCACCAACGAGGACACGCAAGTAAAGCAATCTGCCAACTCAAATGCTCAAGGCTTTGTCCAGATTCTTCATATTCCGCCCGGGCGTTATCAAATTACCGTGGTTGCATCTGGATTCACCAACTGGGAACAGAAAGACATCAACGTCGAGGGCACGGATATACGGACCGTCTATCCCAAACTGATCGTAGGCGCCACGCACTCTACTGTTGAGGTCACGGCCAATTCCTCGGCGGTAGAGACAACCAGTGGAACCATCAGTCGAACATTGGAACAACAGACTGTGCAGAGCGCACCGCTGGTCGGAGAAAATTTATATGCAAGTGTTGCGACACTGGCTCCTGGTGTAACCGGTCTTGGCGGATCATTTGGCGGGGCCAGTAGCTCAGGGTCACAGGGCACCAACAGTTTTAACGCGGAGCCGGGTTTTCAGATTATCGGCGCCGGTCAACGTCAGGAAGACAATGAGTACCAGGTGGACGGCACCAGCGTGAATGGAAACTCGCGGGACGGCATCACCAACCTGACTCCTGAACCGGATAGCGTTGCGCAGATGAAGGTCAGCACAGATGTTTTTTCGGCTGACAAAGGCCGCCAGAGCGGCACACTCATCGAGGTTTTCACGAAGCCTGGCACAAACCATTTCCATGGAGATCTGTCGGAGTTTTATACCGGCTCTGCTCTATCCGCCCGCACCGAGTTTCAAAGCACGGTGCCGAGGTTCCTCCGCAACGATTTTGGCGGATCAGTCGGGGGCCCGATCATCAAGGACAAGACATTTTTCTTTGGCTCAATTTTCTGGAGCAAGAGCGACCAAGGGGTAACGCTGACCCAGCCTATGGAAACTCCGGAATTTGTGAGTTACGTCACCACAAATTATCCAAATTCGCTGGCGGCGCAATTCCTCAAGGGAGCTCCCTCAGGCGGCGTGCCTACGAGCGGTTTCCAAACCGTGAGTCAGATCGAACAATCACTTGTAAGCCCCTATCCAATTCCGAATATTCCGGGAGACCTGGTTGCTATGGGAAATGTTTCCATCAACCAATCTCCCATCAACGACGGGTTCCAGGGGCACATCCGGATCGACCACAATTTTCATGCAGGGAATGACAAGCTGTTTTATTCGCTGTTTCGAAATACCACACAAGGTGGGGTAGCCGATCCACGGCCTAATCTCGCCTATGTCAGCCCAAATGCAACCTGGTATCACAAGATCGATTATGTGCATGCTTTCTCGGCAACGCTGCTGAATGAAGCCAGCATGTCGTATGTCCGTGCAGATGGTGATCAACCTGTAGCGCCCGGAACGCTTCTTCCAACACTACCGAACGCGTATCCGGGAGGTCTTGGAGATGGCTTTTCTTCCTGGGGGCCATCCGGCTGGGTCCATAATAACTGGAACTGGCACGATGTATTGACGTATGTGAAGGGCGCACACAGCATTCGCGTGGGCATTGATGTTGATCGTCAGCAGGATCTTGATAACTTCACCGCCGGCCTCGATCGCCCGACCTTTTATTTCGCGAACATTGTTGATTTTGCCGTTGATCATCCTGATTTCCAAAGCGGCCCTATTGTTGACGTAAAAGCAGGCGGGACAGCGCAGAGCCTCTATTCGCGGGTACTGATGCTTCAAACCGCTCCCTTCATCCAGGATGACTGGAAAGCAACCAGCAAACTAACACTGAACATCGGTCTGCGGTTTGATGATTTTGGTCATCTGGGCACGGTGGCCTATGGCAGTAATCCTCTGGCATTGTTCACGCCTGGGGCCGGATCAACCATGGAAGAGCAAGTGGCGAATGGGTCCATGTTGGTGCGTGGCTCGAACGGGCAAGTGGTGGACAACACGCTATGGCGGTTTGCTCCGCGGTTTGGGTTTGCATACGACGTTTTCGGCAATGGCACAACCTCGGTCCATGGAGGGTGGGGGCTTTACAACAACAAGATCGGCGATCTTGCGTATGTGGATGCTATTCGCACCAATCCACCTCAATTTGCCGATCCCAGTATCAGCATTTTTAACGCTGGAACAACATTAGCGAATTTCTCCTACGGCACCAGCAGCACCGGCCCCACCGGATTCGCTCCTCCACCGGGCATTCAGTATGAGGTCGATGATCATGGCGGATTGGTCGGCACCCGCATTGGTGTCGGAGGCCCTCAGCCGCACTTTGCGCCGCCAATGGTGCAGGATTGGGCTTTTGGCATCCAGCACAGCATCGGTACAAGTGTTGTGGTCGAGGCCGACTACTTCGGTACTTCCGCTAAGCACCTTTACTTCCAGACCGATTCAAATCGATTTGCTGGCGACTTAGTCGTCAATAATGGGAATCTCGCTCGACTCAACCCGAGTTTTGGATCTGTGATTTACGGGCAGAGTATCGGCATAGCAAACGCAGAAGTTGGTTCATTTGCCATCTCCAAGCGATTCTCGCGAGGCTGGTCAGTGCACGCAATTTACAACTACGGAAAGGCGCTGGATTACACAAGCAGCAACGACAACGGCGTAGGGGGAGCAGAAAACGTAATCGACGTCAATGATCCGGCGCGAAACTACGGGCGGTCAGATTATGATGCAAGGCACAGAATTTCGGTGGATGCTGTGTGGAACCTCCCGAGCCTGAATGACGGTATCGGACACCTGATCACGAGCGGCTGGATGCTTTCGCCGGTGACTGTTCTGGAATCCGGCCAACCCTTTACCGTGTACACATCCGCATCCTATCCATCCGGCGACTTCAACGCGGACGGCTATGATTACGATGTGCCGAATGTTCCCAGCTTTGGTAGCAACCTAAGCACCAAACGGTCCGACTTCCTAAAAGGAGTGTTTCCAGTCAGCGCGTTCCCGATACCGACTCTGGGCACGGAAGGCAACCTGGGCAGAAATACCTACAACGGGCCGGGGCTTGCAAATACAAACCTGGCTGCATCCCGAACGTTCAAGCTGTCCTTTCTTGGCGAGCAGGGCGGCTTCCAGGTAAGGGGGGAGATGCTCAACCTGTTCAATCGAGTGAACCTCGTTAATCCTGTAAGCGATATGTCAAATGGAGAATTCGGCAAGTCCACGGACCAGAACCTACCCAGGCAGATACAGGTGGTGGGCCGCATCACATTCTAACTTTGCCGATGCGCTGCGGCTCAAACTCTTCTTCTATACTGAGTCGCAGCGTATCTCGATAGAATGGTCGTTCGGAATGGGTAGAAGACTCTTCCTTCTTTTGTTTTGTTCAGCGTTTCTCCTCACCGCTTCCGCACATGGAGAAGACTATAACGCGGCCCGCCATGCAGTTGCCTCCGCGCTTATGTCCAACCAAAATAATCAGGCGCTCAGTCTTCTTGCCCCCTTGTTAAAAACACATCCACAGGATCCGTCGCTTTGGACTTTGCGCGGACTTGCGCTGGATCATCTGGGGCGTACGAAGGAAAGCCTGACGAGCTTTGATAGAGCGCTTTCCATCGATGCGGATTTTACCCCCGCGCTTGAAGGCGCATCGCAGGCCGCTTATCTTCACGATGATCCGCGCGCATCGCGGTATGTACAAAGACTGCTCTCCGTAACACCGCAGAATGAGATAGCCAATGCAATGGCCGCAGCCCTGGCCTATCAGGCTAATGACTGCCCCGGAGCGGTGAGCTACTTTCGGCGAAGCGGAGACGAGGCGTATAGAAACGAGCGCGCCCTCTCTGAGTTCGCGGACTGCCTGGTGAAAGGGGAGCTATTCAGTGATGCTGTTCAGATTTTGCAGCGTGGGTTGCGATTGCACCCAGAGAGCGTGCAGCTGAAGTACAATCTGGCAGTCGCACTATTGCAGGACCATCATCCAGATAAAGCGATCCATGTTCTGGAGCCGTTAACCGGAGAGAAGGATTCCGAGCTGCTCAACCTCCTTGCATCCGCATATGCTCAGGTTAATCGGCCCGATGATGCTTTTCGCACTCTGGAAAACGCCATCATGATCAGTCCGAAGGTTGAGTCAAATTATCTGGATCTTGCAATCCTTTGTCTTGAATATCATCAGGAAAACCGGTCGGTGGTTGCCGCAACAGCGGGGATAGCAAAAATTCCGGATGCATCTTCTCTCTTTCTCATTCGTGGTGTCGCCTACGCTCAGTTGGCTGACTACGACAAGGCGGAGAGCGACTTTACTATGGCGGCTCGCCTTGAGCCGAACCAGCCGCATAGCACCATTGCCATGAGTCTTCTCTATTCAGATCGGAACCAGCTCAACAAGGAAAAGATTCTGCTTCAAAAACAGTTGAAGAGTACACCAGACGATGCAGTGGCAAACTATCTTCTGGCGGATCTTCTCATCCGGCAAGGTGCTATACCGGGGCAGCCCGAATTCAACGAAGCACGCATGGACTTGGCGAGGTCTCTGGAGACGAAACCTGATTCGGCTGAGGCGCAAATCTTAATGGGTAAACTCTGCGAACAGGAGGGCAATCCTTCTCAGGCTCTAGAGCACTATCAATCGGCGCTCAAAGTCGAACCGGATAATCGATCGGCTCTCGACCGCGAGTTCGTGCTCCTGCGAAAGCTGCATAGAGACAATGAAGCCGCAGAGGCTCTGAACCATCTGAAGTCAGTCCTTAACAGCGAGCTGGAACAAGAGAGGGCAGCGAGCCAGGTGAGGCTAAATCCGCAGCATAGAGAAAACTAGTACAGTTTAGCCTGATATCTTGCCCCAGCAAGATTACGTACGATTTGCCGGCGTTCTGGCCTTCGCAGGTATGAGCGTGAAGGAAGCTTATTCGCTATAGGCTGCATCGTTGTCTTATTCCTCTCGCAATGTTTTTGCGGGATCGATTCCTGCAATTCGCAGAGTTGGCACAATCGTCGCAATCAGCGTTACCAATGCGAGCATCCCAACGACTGTGAGGACTGTGGGCACATCGTAAACGCTGACTCCGTAGAGCACACTGCGCATCGTCCGCAACGCTCCTGCAGATAAGATCAAACCGAGGACAAGCCCCAGTACCGAGGCTCGTACTCCGGGTGCTCCAATGTGGATCATCGCTTGACGAACGGTGGAACCCAGAGCGATGCGGATGCCGATTTCGCGCGTCTTCTGAGCTACGATATTTGCGATTAGCGCAAAGATTCCGACAGCACTGAGCAACAGAGCCAGAGCCGCCAATGCGCTCAAGAGCACCACCTCTACACGCTGTGCCGCTAGTGTCTTCGCCAGCAGGTCGGACATGCTGTAGAAGCCCGAGAATGGAAGATTGGGATCGGCGCTCGCCAGCGCGCGCTGCATCTGCCCGGTCAACCCTTCCACTGGACCAGACGTACGCACGATCCAGCTTGGCTGGAACCACACGTGGAGCAAAGAGAGCTGGCCGCCCTCCATTTGCGCGGCAGGAACATACATTGTTTCCTCGCCAGTGAGAGGCGCAACGGGATCAATGCCCGGCGCCATGGCCACATCCTCGACTACTCCGACAATTCTTATGCCCTTATTGAGATAGCGGCCGACCGGATCAGCGCCATGAAAGAACTTGCGCGCAAACATCTGGTTCACAACGGCCACCTGCTGCTTGTCTGGGCCGTCTGCTTGGGTAAAAGAGCGCCCTGACAGAACTGGAATCTGCAGCGCAGCGAAGTAATCAGGCGTGATGTAGACCTCATCTGCTGTAACTTCCTGTCCTGCTTCTTTACCGTCGCTGATCGCTATCCCTCCGGTAACCAGCGAGCGTTCATACGGCAGGCTTAGTCCGACAGCGGCCTGCTGTACTCCGGGAATCTGCCGCATGGCCGCTGTGCTTTCGTCCAGTAGTTTTCGGAAAGTTGCAGCGTCGTGATATCGCAGATTGTCCAGCGATGCCCTTGCAGTCATCACTCCAGTTGGGTTGAATCCTGGCGGCAAAGTCTGAAGATGGATGAGAGTTCGAACGAGCAGGCCTGAAGCGGCCAGCAATACTACCGTCAGGGCAATCTCGCTCACGATCAACGCCTGTCGCAGAAATAAACGGTCTCCGATGGCTACGCCACGGCTGGCGATGGTGGAACGTAGATCGAATTTTCTTGTTACCAGCGCGGGAAGCATACCAAAAAGCACGCTGGTTAGCAGGGAGACGAGAAGCGTAAATGCCAGCACTCTGCCGTCGAGGGATACATCGGCAACGGGCAGAAAGTGTTCGGGCAGAAGCAGGAGCAATCCGTGCAAAGCGACAAAGCCGACAGCTATGCCAGCTGCTCCACCCACGGATGCCAACAGGAGATTCTCAATCCAGAGTTGCTTTTGAATCCGCCAGCGCGAGGCGCCGAGCGCCAGCCGGGTTGCAATTTCAGGCATGCGCCGCAGCACGCGTACCAGCGTCAGACCGGCAAGATTGGCGCAGGCGATCAGCAAGATGAATCCCGCTGCCAGCATCAGGGTTAACACTTCCGGACGGAGCGTAGCCGTTTCGCCTTTCTGGAGTGGGACGGAATAGTACGTTACTTGCGCGCCAGGATTATCTTCGAGTTCATAGCGATTGATACGGAGGGACCAGGCGCGATTGATCTCGGCATCGGCCTCCTGCCAGGTCGCGCCATCGCGCAGCCGGGTGATAGCTACAAAATTCGTTCCCCCGCCTTCGCCGTCCTTGCTGGGCTGGAGCGCTGTATACAGATCAGCGTTCATGGGAGTCACCGCTCCTTCAGGGAGCACGCCGATGATCGTGTATGGCTCGCCTTTCAATAGAACAGTCTGGCCCAGAATCTCAGGGTTATAGGCGAAGATGTTGCGCCACAAGCCATAGCTCAAAATAGCCGTCTTGGGCCCATGTGGACGATCTTCTGCATCCGAAAAATTGCGCCCGATGATGGGGCGGATTGCCAGGACGTCGAGGTAGTGCTCAGAGATGCGCCCCGCCTGAAGATACTGCACATGGGCGCCAGCCTCTAAATTAACGCCGGATGTTCTTATGCTGGAAACAGCCGATATCAGAGCGGGAACATTGTCGCGCAGCAACACCCATTGTTCACCATTCAGGTGATGCCGCCCATCGGAGGCCATGGGGCCGGTGATCCGTGTGTAAATTGTGCCCATCCGTTCAGGATGTGAGTACGGCAAGCTCTTCAGCATGAGCGCATTCACCATGGAAAAAATCGCAGTGTTTACGCCGATTGAAAGCGCCAGAGTAAGGATTACCGTCACGGTAAACCCGGGATTGCGCCAAAATTGGCGTAATCCATAGCGCGCATCCTGCCAAAAAAGCTCCACGCCGGCGCCGGCGCGATGTTCACGCACTGCCTGTTTTGCTTGCTCGATGCCGCCGAACTCTACCATTGCGGTGCGGCGTGCCTCGGACGCAGACATGCCAGCAACGATTCTTTCGTCCGTCATCATATCCACGTATGCACCAATCTCATCGTTGAGTTGGTTCTCAACCTGCTGTTTCCGGAAGAGATTTCGTACGGTGCTATTGATGCGGAACCAGAGTTTCATGATTCGCCTCTAAGTTGCCTTTAAAGCGTTTGTCATCGCGAGGGCTACTTTTGCCCATTGCTCCGTTTCGACCTCAAGCTGGCCCTTTCCTGACTTGGTGAGTCGATAAAATTTTGCGCGACGATTATTTTCTGATTCACCCCAAAAGGAACTCAGCCAACCCGCCTCTTCCATCCGATGAAGCGCGGGAAATAGCGAACCGGGCCTGACGATAAATGTCCCATGCGTGATTTGCTCGATGCGCCGCGAAGCCCCCAAGCCGTGGAGCTCTCCCGTGCCGAGCGCCTTAAGAATGAGTAGATCGAGCGTGCCTTGCAGGAGGTTTGTCTGCTTAGAATTCATTCGGCAAGTAGCCCTATCGAATAACTATATGAGTGTGAGCTCCCTCATACAGATTGTCAATAGGAGGGTGAATAAGAGAGAACAATTACCGAGTTAGCTTTGGTGCGGTCAACCTCGATTCCCTGGCCGAAGCATACATCGCAGGTAAGTGACGGAGCATATAGAGAGTGGCCGACCACCAAGTCTCCGACGCCTGGTAAATCTGGAACGCTGGCCATTCGCCAAAGAGCGTCCTTTTGGTGCTTAATGGTGCAATCAGGAAAGGACACTTCATGGACCGGAGAAAATTTCTTGGCCTTGCATCTGCCGCCATTCTCGCGAGGGAGCTATCCCAAGCCGCAGCTCTTTCTGCCATACCCCCTACCCCGCTTAAACCAATGGAACTGGGCTTGGTGATTGCTCCTGTCGGAGATCCAGAAGAGCGTATTCGCCTCGTGCATGAGCTCGGTTTTTCTAACTGCTTTCTGTCTCTGGACGATTATATCGACGGATTCACGCCGAACGTAGTGACCCAGTTTCGCGATTTGCTCGCGAAATATGCAGTCACAGCGACTGCCGTTGAGGTTGTGGGACCTGGGCCTCTGGAATGGAACTTTACGCGTGGCCCCTCCACTATCGGCCTGATTCCTCCCAAGACGCGTGCCGCACGAATGGATGCACTTCATCAGGCTTCCGATTTTGCTAAGAAGCTCGGTATATCCCAAGTCCAGACGCATTGTGGCTTTATCCCTGAAGATCCCGCCGATCCTCTTTATCCTGGTGCGGTTGAAGCCATTCGCGCTGTCGCCCAGCACTGCCAGGATAATGGGCAGTATTTCCAGATGGAAACAGGCCAGGAGACTCCTACCACGATGTCCCGAATGCTCCGCGACGTTGCCATGCCCAACCTTGCCGTGGGCCTAGATACTGCGAACCTCATCCTGTACGGCAAGGCAAATCCGGTCGATGCGGTCGATATCATCGGTCCGCATGTTCACAGCGTCCACGCTAAGGATGGTCGATGGCCAACCAATCCGAGTGAACTCGGTAAAGAAGTTCTGATCGGCACAGGGCTTGTCAACTTCCGCGAGGTTTTCACCAAACTCCATCGCCTTGGTTACACCGGCGCTATCACAATTGAGCGCGAAACCTCCGGCCCTCAGCAGATTGAGGATGTCCGTCAAGAAAAGATGTATCTTGAGCGCATACTGCGCGAAGTAGCTGCAGGCAACGAAGCACAGCCGCGCTTAGAGAATTGTCAGCAATCATCAGGAGACGAGGCCCAATGAACCGTCGCGAATTTATTCAAACTACAACCGGAGCCGCTTCCGGCCTACTTCTTCTCAAACCGGCGACAGCCTTTGGTTACCAGGCAAACTCGGCTGTGCGGCTTGGCCTGCTTGGCTGCGGGTCCCGCGGAACTACGGTTGCCACTTCGTTTTCTCAGAACACCTCAGCGCAGGTGGTGGCGCTGGCCGATATTTTCCCGGATCAACTCGCAGCTGGTCGCGACCACTTCAATCAGCTCAACACAAGCCTTGGACGCCAATCTATTGATAGCAAGCTCCTTTTCCATGGACCTCGCGCCTTTGAGCAACTCGCCAGCTCACCCGACGTCGATCTCATTCAAATCTCCACGCCGCCTTTCTTCCATGTGGAGCACCTTGAAGCCGCTGTGGCATCGGGCAAGCACGTCTACTGCGAGAAGCCTGTCGGCATCGACGTCAACCAGGCTCGGCAGGCGCTCCAGATCGCGAAGCGCGTGAAGCCCTCGCAAAGCGTCGATGTGGGCTTCCAGTGCCGCAGCGCACCGCCGATCGCTGCCATTGCCGGGAAGATCCAGGCAGGCGCGCTCGGCAAAATTGCTTCTGTTTCCGCCAACTACAATGCTCCAGCGTCGCAGGAAAAGATCCGTGCAGGCGCATCCGCCGATGAATACCGGCTCCGCAACTGGCTCTGGTATCGTGCTCTTTCCGGAGATATTCTTGTCGAGCAGAATATCCATATCATCGACCTCTGCAACTGGCTGCTTGGCGCTCACCCGCTGAAGGCCGCTGCCACGGGAGGCCGCAATATCCTGACGCATCCCGGCGATTGCCTGGACAATTACCAGGTCGATTTCACTTATCCCGGGGATGTTCACGTCTCGTTTAATTCCACACAGTTTGGCGCATATGGCGGCTTCGATGCCGGCCTCAGAATGTTCGGCTCCAATGGCTCGGCGACTGTTCCCTATGCGGGCCCGATCCAAATTCTGGGTCTGCAGGCGTGGGCCTGGCAGGACTCCTCCGGCACTGTTGCTGGATCCGGGAAATTCGCAGCCAACGGCAGCTTCTCTGACAATCTCGCTTTCGCCGACCGTGACAAGGAGCGCACGTTCATCGATAGCATTACCTCGGGCCGCTCTCATAATCAGATCGCCGCCGGAGTGGAAACTGCCCTAAGTTGCATGCTCGGCCGCATGGCAGCGTACCAAAGGAGCGAGGTCACCTGGGAAGACCTTCTAGCTCGTGGAGAAACGTATCAGCTTGGAATGGATCTTAACCAATTTGCTTAAGACAAGGCGGTCACGGTTACGTAACAAAAATTGGAGGTGAGGGAAATGTAAGTCATCGCGATTCCCAGCAGCCGCATGCGCCGCTATTTTTGACGGACAATTGGGGTTGCCATACCACGCGTTCGGCGTGTGAGGGGTCATGGCTGCTGCTCTTGTCTCGCGACAGGCTACACCTTGATGAAGATCCGTCGCTTATACAGGGGCAACACCACGAGCCAGCAGACCATCACGAAAGCCAGAGCAAACAGCAGCGCGCCGATCCCTGGCGGATGCACTCGCTGAAAGACATCCATCGATAGATACCCGCTGAGTGTCAGGTTCGGTTTCAGATTGATAGACGAAAGCGCTGATGACAGCAGTTCTGCCAATACATAGGCAGTAATAGCATTTGTTCCGAAGACCAGCCAGTAATAAGTCCATCCTTTTTTCCAGCCGCGAATCTCTGCAGCCCAGTAGCACATTGCAAATCCCAACAGCGAAACTCCGGCCGCAAACAGCACGTAGGAGCTGGTCCATAGTTTCTTGTTGATCGGGAACCACGGGTTCCATAGTTCGCCCAGCAGAACCAGAACGACTCCAGCGCCGAGCATGCCTGCGCATTTCCGTTCCATGCTCTCTTTCGTGCGCAACCACATCGCCGTCAGCATACCGAGCAGCGTTGTCGCAATCGCGGGAATGTTGCTCAGCAGTCCTTCGGGATCACGCACCCCCTCATAAAGACGCCCCGGAAAGATATGCCGGTCGAGCCACGCTACGAGGTTGGCATTCTTGTCGAGAAATGGAATATCTCTGCCCGGCACGCCATAGCCGGGAACCGGTACCAGCCTCATCAAAGCCCAGTAACCCAGAAGTGCGACGACGACCAGCAGAATCTTGCTTGTTGCTCGCCTGTCCCATAGATAGAGGAAGCTGCATACCAAAAAACATATGGCGATGCGTTGCAGCACGCCATAGATGCGGAGCGTCGCAAGATGAAAAAACGGAAAGCCGTTTACCACGATCCCCAAGAGGAAAAGAATCACAAACCGTCGCAAGGTATGCAGCCTGAGGCTCTTTTTGGAAGCGCCGCGGCCTAGTCTCGACTCGAACGAGAACACCAGCGAGGTTCCCATCAGAAACAGAAAGGTGGGGAAGACCAGGTCGGTCGGTGTCCAGCCGTTCCAGACCGAATGTTTCAATGGCCCGTACGAATATTCGTTGCCATTGTTCACCAGGATCATGAACGCAATCGTGATTCCGCGGAGGACGTCCAGCGAAATGAGACGCGTCGTGGTGGTCAGCGCGGGCTGTTCCATTGCCGCAGAAGCCATATCTCTCCTTCACCCCTGCACAAGCATACTCAAAACGTAAACCGTGCTCCGAACTGAAACTGCCGGGGAGAGTTGACGGTGGAGGTGATCTGGCCGAATAGGACTGACGAGGCCGGTTGTGTCTGCACCGCTGTGAGAGACGGAACATTAGGCATTCCGAACTGGGGGCGATTTGAGACGTTGTATGAAGACACGTCAAAGCGAAGCGCTCTTGATTCTCCGAACGGAAACACTTTGTACAAGGACAGATCCACGTTTTTTGAGCCCATGGTGCGCACACCGTCAAGATATGCCGGAGCGTTCCCAGGGACGAAAGATGATGCTGGGTTTACAAAGCAATTTGGATTGAACCAGACGCTCACCGTATGCGGTGCGCCTGTACCCGGGTTACAGCCGAGGTCCGGCCGCTGATTGAAATACGATGTACTGGCGCCGACGGTCGGCGAGGGAATCGGAATGCCGGTGCTCCAGTAGAGAATTCCGTTTGTTGTCCAGTCGCCGAGGACGGCGTTTGCGATGCCACGCAATTGGAGAGCCCGGTCCTTCCCGGCGGGCAAGTCGTAGGATGCAGCGCCGGTGAACTGGTATTTGACATCCTGGGGGCTGACTGAATGTTCGTACTGAAGATTCTTCCAGTCCTGAGGCGACCCCAGATGAGAGCCGACAAATCCCAGCGGCGGGTTGCCGTCGTCGGTGATCAACTTGGCCCAGGTAAAGCTGCTGAGAACCGTAAAATGAT
Organism: Silvibacterium sp.; assembly: GCA_049799415.1. GTDB lineage: Bacteria > Acidobacteriota > Terriglobia > Terriglobales > Acidobacteriaceae > Silvibacterium. The sequence goes on along the minus strand of JBARHV010000014.1, from coordinate 10,156 downwards.
GGGTCAGACGCTTCTGGAGTTTGGTCTGCAGGGAGCTATATTCGGAGTCGCCGCCGGGATAGCCATTCAACATCACGCCGTTGCCGGCGCCGTAACTTCCATTGCCGAACTGCGGGTAGGGCTGGACCGCTACGAACAACGGAACAGTGGCGGAGCCATAATTGGCGTTGGTAGCAGGCTGAATGGCCGCCCACTGATTGGGGACCTGGTTGTTGAGAAGCGCAGACTGGTAGTGATTGATCGCTCCAAGGTCAAGCTGGTTCAAATCGACGGACGAGAAGGGAAGGAACAGGCCGCGGCTGCCGACATAGGCCGCGCTTAGCACAACCTCATGCGGAAACTCATATTCCCAGCCGAAGTTGAAGTTATAAACCGTTGGTGTGTGCTCCGAGTGCAGCACGGTATTGAGCGTGTTTCCGAGATTGTTCGCAAATCCGGAGGGTGAACTAATGGGTTGTACCACACCGTTGGGGAAGGGATTACTCAGAGAGTTCAATATCACGGTGTTGCCCAGGCCACCACAAACGCCTGCATTCGCGCAGTCATACGCAATAGTGTTGGGGTCCATATTCCACGCGGTTGCGTTCCAGGTGGTGTAGGTGGCGTAGCCGTCGCTGTCGAGGGACGCGCTGCCGACCATCTGAGAACCAGGCCCGTAATAGATGCCTGCACCGCCCCGCAGAACCAGGCGCGGTCGAGGCTGCCAGGAGACGGCCAATCGAGGACCGAAGTCGGCGAGGTTGGCTGTGAATGGAGAGCGATTACCGCCGTTCACGTAGACCTCGGCCCCGGTATAGGACACGCCGCTTTCGCTTGCGGCGGCATTTGAATCGAAGTACTCCAGACGATTGTGGCGCTCAGTGCGGCCGCCAAAAATATCCCAACGCAGACCGGCGGTGATGGTGAGCGATGGCGTCGGGCGCCAGGTGTTCTGGACAAACGCAGCGTAGTATGGGCTGGCCTCGGCGGCGAACAAATCTTTGGAGAAGTTGGGGTAGTTGCCCGATTCTGTACCGGGCACCGTACCCATTCCGAGCAGGGCGGAGGCGAAGTCGCTGCCACCGATGGCTGAGTTCGTGGTTTGATCGGTGGCCGAGATGTCGAACGCATAGGAGCCAGCGGGCGCGATGGGTTGGCCGACGTTCAGGAAACGCTTCATGTATTCGAAGCCGGTCGAAATTTCCTGCTTGCCGAAATCCTTCGTGAGGGTCGCGCTGGCGTCACTGTTTTCGCTGGCGAAGACAAACGTATTGTAGTCGGCGGTGCCGCCCACTCCGCTACCGTTGTCGTTGAAGGTGAAGAACGGAAGCAGTTTATAATTCTCCTCCGCGGCCAGTGAAGCAGGGAAGCCGAGCTTTGTTATGTCGTAACCATTTTGCCCCGGATCACCGCCCTGGTTTTCATAGTGCCGTGTGAATGAATATCGAAGCTCTAGCACTGTGGTGGGGTTGAACGTATAGTCGTCGGCCAGCAGGATGTTCCGTCCATTGGTTACGTTCTGGGCATAATTCAGATCCCACATGTTCCCAAACGAGTTGAAGGTAGAGGTGAACAGCCTGTCGAAGGAGAAGCGCCCGAAGATGCGCTGCTTATCGCTCTGATTCCAGTCGATGCGAACATCGAATTTTTGTGCCGATGTTGGATCAAGGCCGGGCAGGAAATAATTCGGGGTCAGGTCGTCCGATTGCTGATCGCAGGGAACGCCCGGTATGTTGCTCAGGTTGCATTTGGGCATTTCGGATAGAAACTGCTCGGCGATCGAATTGGGATTGGCGATCGTATTGTTCTGGAAGGGCTGACGAGTGCCGGCGAGCGGCCCGGTGGCGACATCGGGTTGTGTTGGATCGTAGATCGTGAACGGGTCGCCCGAGAAATCGCCATTTCTCTCCGCAGTGGTGGGCACTACGAACCGATTCGAGCCATCGTATAGTTCCTGTTGCGTAGCCTCATAATCGCCAAAGAAAAACAGCTTATTGTGCAGGATTGGGCCGCCAATGGCCGCTCCCTCCTGGTAACGGTGAAACGAGGGCGATGTATTGGGCAGATCACTCTGTTCATCGTACTGCTTGTTGAAGTACTCGTTCGCGGCAAGAGCATCAGGCCGAAAGACACCGAATATGTCGCCGTGGTAACTGTTTGAGCCGGATTTGGTGGCGACGCTGATTACGCCTGCAGCGCCGCTTTGATAAGACGCCGGAGTATTCTGCGTTTCGACGCGTATCTCATCCACGTCATCTTCAGGGAGATCCATCGCGGGAATGATGGCGGCGGCATTGTTTTCGGCGATCCCGACAGGGCTGCCATCGACCATGTAATAGACCGACCCCTCGATGGCTCCATTCACGGTATATGACGAAACATCGACTCCCGGGCGTCCGCTGGAGATGTTCTGAATATCGTAGGAGCTCGACGAGTTGGAAGCTCCGTCCGCTGGTGTGACGCCGGCGCTCAATTGAATAAGATCGTAAACGTTGCGGGTAAGCAATGGGACGCGATCAATAGTTGCAGAGCCAATGAGCTGGCCGACGGTGGAATTGCTTGTGTCCACCAGGTCCGTGCCGCTGGTGACGGTGACGACCTGGTTAACGGATCCGACGCTGAGCGTGAAGTTGATCGTGGATACCTGGTCCACCGTTACGACAACAGGGTTGCGCACCACCGTTTGGAACCCCTTTTGGCTGGCAGTGACCTCATAGGTGCCAGGCGAAACCGACACAAAGGAGTACAGCCCTGCAGCGGTCGTCACAGTAGATTGCGCAGTCCCCGTTGCCAGGCTGTGCAATTTGATGTTGGCTCCAGGAACAATTGCCCCCGATGGATCGGTGACGAGGCCGGAAATTCCACCTCTTCCAGCCTGGCCGAAGGCGGCAACTCCGGAACAAAGCGTGAGAATGGAAACGATGAGGAACCGTAATGTCGGCGTGCCAGTATTTTTGTTTTTCATGGCCATCTCCCTAATACGAACAACCCCTTAACATTCATGCCGCTTGAATAACCAGGACAAGCGGCAGCGATGCCGGGGCCCAAGTTTGCGGTCATATATTAAATCGATTGAATATTAGGCAGGATTCCAGGGTTTGTCAACCATGCTTCATTGGTGAGCGGGTCTCGTCCACTCCCCACTACGGGGCAAACCTCTATATATCTGTTCCCAAAAGGGAGGGATCATCCCAAACAGAAATAACTATCGAGCGGCGCCGGTCACGTCGATAGAATTGTCGTCCAGATCCCGGTCGATCAGCTTGTTGAAAGGATCGATGCCTGCACGTGTGGGCTGCTCGTTGACGATGAATGTAAAGGTTTGAGGACCGCCTGTGATCCATTCCTTGCGCAGAGCCAGCGGCTGCTCTTCCCCTTTCTTGCCGGTAAAGACACCTACGTCAATCAAGTCATGGAGCGGCGCAGGCGACTCAACGCCATTGCCGTCCGCATAGACCTTTTTTCCTTCGACCGTAAGAGTGACTTTGTACTTACCGTCCGGCATTTTCTGGCTGTTGGCGGAGATCGCCTTATTGTCGTAGAGCGTGATCTTCTCGAAACTGTCGTCGATGAAGTATTGCAGTTCGGGGGGAGTCTGCTGACGCAGCGCGGCTTCAAGCAGCCGGGTGTCAGGATAGGGAGTTGTCTGGGCGTCGCTGGCGTTAGCGTAGCGATTGGCCATAAGGAAGTTGTGGAGCGCCAGATTCAGTTTGTCTTCGCCGATGTAGTCGGACAGCGCGTAGAGGACCAGGCTGCCCTTTTGATACCAGACATAGGCTTCACGCTGTACCTGGCCGAGCGGCGGTTCGCGGCGAGTCTCTGCTGAGCGTCCCCGCAGGTATCCGTCGAGTTCGTGGGAAAGGAATTTGCGCATCTGCGCGTCGCCATACTTCTTTTGCGCGACGCGAAGAGCGGAGTACTCGGCCAGCGACTCTGACATCATGTTTGAGCCGGCGACGCGTCCGCCGATCAACTGATGACCCCACCACTGGTGAGCGAGCTCATGTGCGGTGACGAAGTAGCTGAAGTCAATATCCTTTTTAGGGTTGACAACGCGGGAGATGAAGCCGAACTCCGCAAACGGCACAGTGTTAGGGAACGACTGCGCGAAGCTGCGGTAGCGCGGAAACTCGAGAATGCGGAACTGGCGGAACTGGAAGGGGCTGTAGTTCGCCTGATAATAATCGAGGCCGGCTTTGGTGGCTTCGATCATGTCATTGACGTCATAGGCGTGTTGCGGCGCGTAGTACACTTCGACATTCACGCCCTTATAGTTCACGCGCTTTACGGCGTAGCGGCCGGAGACGTAAGCAAAGAAATCCAGTGTCTTTACATCCCCCATGTTGTAAGCGAAGTAGTGGCGGCCGTTGCTGTGCCAGTCGCGATCAAGGTAACCGGGAGCGAGCGCGATCTGATCGTCGGGCGTACTGACCACGGTGCGATAGGTGATCCAGTCGGAGTCGGGCGTGAAGAGATTAGTGCGGCTGCCGATGGGATCGCCACGCTGGGGCAGATCGCTTACCGGGCCAAGGTGCTCCTCGCGCCTGCGCCGCGGATCGTCGAGCTCGATGTCAGTGGTGTAGCCGATATAGGGAAAATAGCTCGAATCAAAAAACATGCCGTTGTAGGCGAGCTCGGGACGCTCATTGCCATCGCGGAAGCCGTGGGTCTGGTAGCCAACATGGAAGTTCATGTTCAGCATCTCGCCGGGCGCGAGCGGCGTTTCGAGCTGGTAGATGGAGTAGAGATCGCGCGGCGTGGTGCTGACGCGATGGAAGGGATGATCGAACTGTACGTCTGTAATCGACTGCTTCTGGTCGGTGATGTGGATCTGAGAGATGGATACGGCTGTCTTGTTCTGCAGAACGAAGTGGCCGGCGCCGGAGAACGAGCGGTGCGCCGGATCGAGGTCGATGTTCGCATCCACGGCAATTATCTTGGGCTGCGGGAGCGTTTCATAACGCTTGAAGTTGCGCTCGTACTGCGCCTGGATGTCGCGCTGCTGCTTGCTGGTGAGGAATTCATTCAGCACATGAGAGTTGTAGAAGTACCAGGCGCCGCTGCCGATGGCAACGATGGCAAACAACGCGATGGCCGGAGCTAGCCGCGGAAGCCGCCGCTTCGCCAGCAGAGTGCGCACGCGCCAACCATTCTCCGCACCGCGCCGTGCCAAAGCGATCGAGATCACCCCAAGCACAGCAAAGATGGCGGTCCAATAGACGAGCGACCAGGCAAGCGCCGGAACGAAATGCCCGTAGCCGTTCATATCAGAGTAGGTGTAGGGAGGCGTCTGTCCCGGCAGCACCAGCGTGTTCTCGATGCCGAAGCGGAACAGAACCGGGTCAAGCACAAAGATGCCGATGACGATGGCATGGCCCAGGAATTTGTTGGATACCACTGTCTGCACAAAGAAGGCCAGCAGCGTGAAGCCGAGTATCTGCGGGTAGACGATCAGGTACAGTTCTTTGCAGTACTGCAGCAGCTCATAGTGGTAGTAGCCGGAGACCGTCTGCATGATGATGCCGCAGAGCATCGCCATGGTGAGCAGAACCAGCTCAACGAAGGAGATGGCAAAAAATTTCGATAGCCAGTCGGTTGTTTCGCGCAGGGGTAGAGCGTCCTGAATACCGGCGAAGCCTGTGTCGCGCTCGCGCCAGAGCAGCTCTCCGGCATACAGGGTGGCGATGATGTAGAGGAAGAGAGTGGATGAGCCCTCCACTGCCTGCAACATGAGGAACGTGACCGGCCAGACATTCCGATCCTCCAAGCGCCCGGCGAAGTGGCCATTGATGAGGGCGAAGACGGCCAGCAGAACGGTGATTGCCCAGAAAGGCAGCTCATGCGTGATGTTGGAGATGCGCAGCCTGGTAAGAGAAATGAGCTGCCGTAAGGTAGTACCGCCTTTAAAGTACTGATGCACATGCGGCAGCCGGGCGGTCACGAGCGAGCGCCGTGGTTCCTGCGCGTCAGCTTCCTCCTGCCGGCGGACTTTGGCGGCCCGCTTGCTTTGGGAGCGGGCGGTGAGCGCTTCCACCGACATGGGGAAGAAGTGAAAGACGATTCCCAGCGCGACCACACCGACTGCCATCCACAGCATGCGGTTATAAAGGAACACGCCCCGGCTGACGTGAGGCGACCAGGAAAAGAGCTTCGTGTTCTTCTCGGCCACGGTCCAGTAGCGAGCTAAAACGTCGGAGAGCTGCAAGCCGATGGGGTCGAGGATTCCAGACCAGAAGTGCTCCAGGGAGCGGGTCGCGCTGAAGATGACGGAGAGCAGCAGGTAGACCATGAACAACGCCACGCCCTGCAGGTAGACGATGAAGATCTTGCGCGAGAGCGCGGCTACGGTAAAGAAGGCCGCGCCGAGGAAGAATATCTGCACGACGGCGATGGACAGGAACGGCTGCAGATACCACCAGAAATGGCCGCTGGCGATACGTGTGTGATCGGCCCAGGGCGCGAGCGTGCCCAGCGCCTCGCCGAAGACCATTCCTGAAAATGCGAAGACACATGTGACGAAGGAACCTGCCCAGCGTCCGCCGAGATAGGCGAACTTGGTGATGGGTTTGGTGAAGATAATCTGATATGTGTCGCGCTGAAAGTCGCGAAGAATGGAGGTGCCGAAGATGGCCGCGATGACGATCGTGCCGAAGAGCGTAAACAGCGAATAGAGCACCGTGGTTGAGTACGGCCCGTTCAGCAATTGCTTCCCATTGCCGGTCGAGATAAAGTCCTCGGCAGCAATGGAGAGGAAGCTGAGGAAGAACCAGAGCGCGAAATAGACGTATGTCGACAGGCTCTTGAGGCGGAATTTAAGCTCGAAGGTGAAGAACTCCCAAAACAGTGCCATAAAGAATCTCCGCTCTGCGAGATCTAGTGAACGGTCTGGTCCGTAGTTTGCTTTGCAAGATTTAGGAAATACACATCTTCAAGTCCGGAGTCGACCTGACGGAAGTCCGTGCCCGGCGATGCTTCTGCATAGACGCGGACTTCGTGCATGCCGGCGACAAGGTGCGCCGAGATGACGTGGAGCTCGGTTTCGAGCGTACGCAGCTCATTATCGGTCGCGACTACCATTGACCAGATCCGGCCCTCGAGGTTTGCCAGCGCCTCGGCCGGGGAACCTTCGAGCAACAGCTCTCCGGATGCAATGATGGCCATGCGGGGGCAAAGCTCGCGCACGTCCTCGACGATATGCGTAGAAAGAATGACGGTAACGTCGCTGCCGATCGAGGACAGCAGGTTGAGGAAGCGATTGCGCTCGGCCGGGTCGAGGCCCGCGGTGGGTTCGTCCACGATGATCAATCGCGGATTGCCCAGCAGCGCCTGCGCGATGCCGAAGCGCTGCTTCATGCCGCCAGAATAGGTGCTGAGCGCCTTCTTGCGAAAATCCCAAAGGTTGGTCTGGTGAAGCAATGCATCGACCATTTCCTTGCGCTCGCCCCGGCTGGTGATGCCTTTCATCACGGCCAAGTGTGTCAGCATGTCCACCGCCGACATCTTCGGATAGACGCCGAACTCCTGTGGCAGATAGCCAAGTATCTGTCGAACCGCATCCTTTTCCCGCAGCACATCGACGTTGTCGAGGACGATGGAGCCGCTGTCCGGCTCCTGCAGGGTTGCAATGGTGCGCATGAGAGTGCTCTTACCGGCGCCGTTTGGCCCAAGCAGGCCGAACATCTGGTTGCCGATGGTCAGCGAGACATTCTTAAGAGCCTGCACTCCATTCGGGTAAGTCTTTGAAAGATTATTGACCGTGAGCGACATTCATCACTCTCCCAGCTTTGGCAAATTGTTCGCTGCAAGGGGAATGTATCACGCCCGTTTCACTGGAGCTATCCAAAAGACAGTCGCCGACCAGCTCTTGCCTTCGAAAAGGAGGCGAGGGAACTGGCTTATTTGCTTATCAGAATGAACGCTGCCGAAGGCCCAAATGCTGGTCGAAGAACTTCGCGCTTGCGGTATACGCTGCAAACCAATCGCGATATAGAAGGAAATTATGAGCCTCATCCGGGAAGATGAGCTCCTGAAACTCCACCTTTTGCTGGCGCAGCGCCGCCGCCAGCTGCACAGTCTGCAGGAAGGGAACATCAGGATCGGCGTCACCCTGAATCAAAAGCACAGGCGAGCGCCAGGTTTTGGTCGATGCGAGGGGCGAGGATTTCCACGCGAGCCGCCAGCGGGCATTGGGATCGGCATCCGTGTCAGAAATTGCGAAGTTTCCCGGGTTATCGACGTTCCAATCATGCACCCCGGACATGTCGACACCTGCGGCAAAGAGATCGGACGATCGAGCCAAGGCGAGAGCCGTCAAAAAGCCACCCCAGCTGCCGCCCCATATGCCGATGTGCGCCGGTTGCACGTCGCAGCGACTGCGCAGATACCGACCTGCACCTACCACATCGCGAAATTCACTTGCGCCGGTGGGTCCATACTGCAATGCTTCACGAAAATTGAGCCCATAACCAATGCCGCTACGGTAGTTGATGGAGAGGACGATGTATCCTCGGCTGACGAGATACTGATTCAGGGCATAGGCACCCGAATAGTAGCTCATATAATGCCATCCGAGCAGCATCTGGCGCTGCGATCCCCCGTGAACGAAGACAATCGCTGGATGCCGCACACAGCCGGCGCTATCGGGCGGAAGAAATAGCTGTCCGTGAATCTGCATGCCATCTGTTGCGGAGTAGACGACAGGCTTTGGGACGGCGAGCTGGCTGGCAGGGAAATCTGCGGGGATGGCTTGCGGCGCAAGGTCGCTCATCTGGTTCGGACCCGTGAGAACTGCGGCCCGCATAGGAATTCGCACATCTGAATGCAGGACAGCGACGGTCTGATTGTCGCTCCCGATGACAGGCTGCGTCTCGATGCCTGCGCCATGCGTAAGGGAGATCGGTTCTTTGTTGGCTGAAGAGACCTCCCAAATATGCCGGCGGTCACTATCCCCTTGATTGGAGGAATAGACGACAGTTTTGCGATCAAAGCTGAATCCGGCGTTCTCTACCTCGAAATTTCCCGGCGTCAGCAGCCGAGCCGTCCCTCCCTGCACGGATACTGCATAGAGATGTGTCCAGCCATCGCCCTCCCAGGGAAAAATAAGATGATTGTCCGCAGTCCAGAAGACCTGATTCTCGGCATCGAGCGCACGGAAGACGCTGCCGGGACCCGGCGCGGCCTTCCAGATTTCGCGACCCTGGCCGGTTGCTACGTCTGCTATGCGAATGGACCAGGGCTGGCCTGTGCGTTGTGGACCGTCGAAATTCTCATCTTTGAAATAAGGGATGCGGACGAAGGCGATCTCACTGCTGTCCGGCGACCACATGGGGTATTGATCGTGATCGGTGCCGGGATCAACGTAGCTGAGAGTATTGGAGCGCAATGAATAGACGCCAATGAAGCTATGACTGCGGCGGTCACTCACAAACGCGAGTTTGCTCCCGTCCGGCGACCAGGTGAATGAAGTGCAGTCGCCAAAAACATGGATCGATTGTCCGGGTTTGGCGCCGATGTCATCAAGGTTTTCGTGCCAGATCTGTCCATTTGAAAACCAAGTGACGGTATCACCCGATGGGGAAAAGGTAGGTGATCTGCCTTCGCCGACTTTGCGCGGAGCGCTGCCATCCAGCGAGGCGATCCACACATCCCGCTGCGCACCTCCCGGAAAGTGCGCTGGGTTCGGAGCGATATTCTCCGGATTGTCGGACGAACCGCCGCGTACATACAGGATAGATTTCGCATCCGGAGACCATGTCAGGCTACCGATCTCCTGTCCGTCATCGTCCATGTAGTTTGTGACCTGGTGGGATACATACGCGGCGCCATCGGCAGGCCGAAACGCAACCCAGATATTCCGCTTTCCTTCTTCATTCGAAATCCACGCAAATTTGTCGTTCGCGGGAGCTGCAGTCAGGTCTGAGCTGAATGGCGCGCTCATCACTTGCTGGAGGGTGAATCCCTGTTTCGCGGCTCGTTGTGCTAAAGCGCAGGAACACAACGAGGGAAGCAGAACGCTAAACAAGACAAATCGCGCGACTGCGGGCATCGGAGGGTGACTCCTTTAAAAATCTAGAGGATTGTACAGGATCATTCACCGCAATCGGCTATTGCGTAACGAGTGCAACTACTACGGCAGGCATTCGTCTATTGTCCCCCACAGTATTATGCGGAGTGAATG
>JBARHV010000013.1:0-1986 GCA_049799415.1 Silvibacterium sp. | reverse complement strand
GTCGGCCATCCTGGTCGCGCGGAAGATCTCGTAGCAGGCATCCGCCCGCCGCCCGTCCTCCGCCCTGAACTGCTCGATCCTCATGCCCCCAGCGAACCGCACCCGTTCGCACGCCGCCACTGAATATCGGCCCGCCGCGCCGCCTCTGGCGTTCCAACTGGCCCAGCGCATGTCAGCCGTGATGCTGATGGTGCCGGTGTGTCCTGAGTCCGGTTTCCTGGACGGCCGGAGCACCTGCTGTGCTCTGAGAGTCGCCCAGCCACGCCGCAGCCGCTGCTCCAGGTCAGGACGTGACCGACACCTGAGCCCATCCGGTCGCGTGCGCCCCATCCGAACCTGCCGCCGTGATGACGTTGGTCCCCGCGCGCAGCGGAACGGTGGCGCGGAAGTGCCCGTCCGGGCCGGTGACAGCGCTGACGACGACGGTAGTGTCACTCGATGCCGTGGACTGGCCCGCCGAGATCACCACGGTGCTCCCGGCCCGGGCCGTGCCGCTGACCGTGATCTGGCTCCCGGAGACCGTAGCCGTCACCGCGACCGGCAGCACCCCGGGCGGCGCGTGCCGGACGTAGCGGTCGGCGACGATGCCGGGCTGGTCGCCCAGCGATCCGCTCCCGAGGTCCGTGACCAGCCGCAGGTACTGGGCCTGGGCCCAGATCAGCGGCGACGCCGACCCGGCCGGCTTGCCGTTCGCGAACCCGATGGATGCCGTCGCCGGGTCCGAACCGTACGGTGACGCGGCCACCGCCGGGTCCTCCCAGGCCTGCTCGGGCACCATCCCGAGCCCGGATGTCATGGATTGCATGGTCCGCAGCAGCGACCCCGCGGCGCCAGCCGAGCCGGTCTGCAGATCCTGCTCGGCCCGCTCGCCGTCGAGAATCGGCCACAGGTGCCCGGACCCCTTGGCGGTCGGGAACCACGGGGCGCCGGACGGCGAGCAATCAGTCGGATCGGGCACGTAGCAGTCGCCGTACCCGTCGGTGGCGCCGCTGGCCTTGATCCCGTACCGGTGCCATCCCGGCCCGGATGAGGTCTGCGACCCGATGACGGAATCCACTACCCGCAGGGAACGGAGCACGTCAGGATCGGACGCCGGGAGCTCACCCAGCCGGGTCAGCTCCAGGAAGCCCGCGTCGATGACGCGACGCTGGTCAACCGCTGACAGGCTGCCGTTCCCCAGGTCGTAGGTCTCCGCCGTGTCCGGATGGCCGGTCACGGACAGCCGGATGAAGTAGCGCCCGGTCCCGTACGGGCCATTCGTGGTCACCGTCCACTTCTTCACGTTCCGTTGATACTCGTCCGCCGTGGCCGCATACAGCGAAGCCCGCGACGTGTCACCCGCGGCGGCGGCCAGCCGGGACGCCGCGACCAGTCCGGCGATCTCCGCCGCGATGGTGGAGGGGGAGTAGCCAGGGTGCTCCTCCCAGCGTTCCACTCCGAACGCCGGGCCGTGGTTCACCACGAAATCAGCGGCGGGGCGGACGTGATCACGGTAGAACGGCACGTCCCCGGCGAAGCCGCCCTGCCACGCCATCAGCAGGGGGTAGGCGTCCTCGTCGATCTCGGACAGCCCGAACGTGTCCGGCGCGACTGCCCCGTCGATCAGCGAATTGCGCGGGAAGCTCCCGTCGGCCTGCTGGGTCCGGTCGAACAGGTACCGGACCATGGCCCGAGCGCTGGATAGGTCCCCGTCGGCGAGCAGCCCGGTGAAGGTCTCGTAGCTGTCCCGGGCGAATATCTCGCGGTAGGTCCACCCGGGATGGGTGGTCGCCGCGGGTACCGACTGACCCCACGGATCGGTGGGCGAGGCCACGAACGCGCCGGCGTAGGTCTTGTCCTCGTCCGCCTTGATCACGTTCGCCGACAGCCAGTACATCGCGCGGGTACGAGCGGGAAGGGAGGCGGGTGGCCGGCGGAGGGTGCGGTCGTAGGCGCGCCATCCGCTCAGGTAACCGTCCATTATCGGGCCGAACGGTCGCGTGGCAC
>JBARHV010000012.1:0-11028 GCA_049799415.1 Silvibacterium sp. | reverse complement strand
CCCAAAGGCAATGAAAACGTCTATACCCGTTACACAGGAACAGGAGGCATTCCCCTGGACAGCCTCTGGAAAAGGGTCTTGTTCGCCTGGACACAGGGAGACGCCAACATCCTGTTCACCTCCTACCTCCAGCCGCAAAGCAAAATTCAGATATGGAGAAGCGTCCAGGAGCGAGTCTCCAAAATTGCTCCGTTCCTGAGCCTCGACCGAGACCCCTATGCGGTGCTGAGTAACGGCAAGCTCTACTGGATTCAGGACGCCTACACTACATCGGATAAGTTTCCCTACTCCAGCCCTTACTCTGACGACTCTGGAACCGACCTGAACTATATCCGCAACTCCGTAAAAATCGTTGTGGACATGTATGACGGAACCGTTTCCTTCTACGTCATGGATCCCAAGGACCCAGTCCTGGCCGTATACCAGCGCGCGTTCCCTGGAGTCTTCAAAGACCTCAGCCAGCTATCGCCCGACCTGAAAAACCATCTCCGCTACCCCGAAGACCTCTTCGCCATCCAGACCCACGAGTACAAAACCTTTCACATGACGGACCCGCAGGTTTTCTACAATCGCGAGGACCTCTGGGATTCTCCCAATGAAGAGTACAACGGCAATATGCTCGCGATGGATCCTTACTACATCCTGATGAAGCTGCCCGGCAGCAATACGCTGGAGTATCTGCTCATGACTCCCTTCACGCCGCAAAACCGGGACAACATGATTGCCTGGGTAGCTGCACGATGCGATTTTCCCGAGTACGGAAAGATCATCTTTTACGAGCTTCCCAAAGATAAGCTCATATACGGCCCCAACCAGATCGAGGCCATGATCGATCAAAACACCACCATTTCGCAGCAGCTAACGCTATGGGACCAGAAAGGCTCCCAGGTCATCCGCGGCAAGCTGGTCGTCATCCCCATCGAAAATTCTTTCCTGTATGTAGTGCCCGTGTACCTCAAAGCGGAAGGCACGAACTTCCCGCAGCTCAAGCGCATCATCGCGGTCACAGCGGACAGAGTTGTCATGGAGCCAACGCTCGACGGAGCCATCGCCTCCCTCTTCGGAGAGCAGCAGCCGCTGCCGCAAAACGCAGGCGCAGTAACGGCGTCCAGCTCACAGCCGCAACAACAGCCGCAGTTGAATGAGGCGCGAACGCAGCTCGAAGCGGCGCAGAAGGCAATGCAGCAGGGAGACTGGGAGCAATTCGGCAAGGCAATGCAGTCGCTCAGCCACTCACTGGGCACACCTAAGCAGTAGCGTAACCGGCCTTCTTCACTATTTTCCTAAAGCATCCCGCGCACGCCATTTTTCGGCGAGCGGCTTGTCCGCCAGCGCCTTCATGAAAACACCGCCCACCACGCTGCGCGCCTGGAAGCCAATCTGCTTTCCGGTCTTCGTGTCGTACCAGTCCGTCAGCGGAACCCGGCTGGGCGTCTCGTTGATCCAGCGGTAAATCGGATCGATGAACGCCGCGAATTGTTCGGGACTTCCCGCCAGCGTCGCCGTCCACACAGACCAGTCCAGCTTTGTGTAGTCCGCCCGCACGTCGAGCGGCAGGCCGTAGCGGTTCAGCTTGCCAAGATAGGACTGGACCTCAGCATCGCGAACGCTCGCTGGAAACAGGTCATAGCCCAGAATCTTGTCCCACACCAGGTTGTATTTCTGGCTCCATGTGCCGGGACTATTGAACGCAAGCTTGTAATGATCTCCCTCAGCGGCCATCGTCACCCATTGCGCCGCCATCGACTTCGCATCGGCTTCATACTCCGTCGACACATCGTCCTTGTGGAGCATGCGGGCAAGATCGCCGTAAGCAGCCAGCGCCTCGATTGCCTTGATCGACAGGTTGGCGTTGTGCGCCACATGCCCTGCAAAATCATCCGTGGTCAGCTGGTTCTCAGGGTCCAGGCCCTTCGCCTTCAAATACTCCGCCCAGCTCGTCAGTTGCGGCCAGAACTGCTGTGCAAGATGCGCGTCGCCCTCCGCGCGGGCAAGCGCGTCTGTCAGGATCAGCAAATTGCCGCTCTCCTCCACAGGCATCTGATCGTCTTCTGATGTTTCCCCGCCGCCATATACCTGCCCGTTGGCCAGCGGATACTGGCCGAGGTCGTGAGGCGCAAACGGAAACTTCCAGCGCGGCAGCGCCGCATACTCAAGCACCGGCAAAAGCTGCGCCTCCAGCAGCTTCGGCTGGAAAAACAGGAAGAACGGCGACGCAGGATAAATGACGTCCACCGTGGAGATGCAGCCGTTCGAAAAATTCTCCTTCGGAAAAAACATCGGATTCCCGCGTACGTCGGCTGCCAGGCCATACGCGGCCAGCGTCTGCCGATATGCAAGGATCGCAAGCTCCGCATAGTGTTCACCGCCGGCCTGGGTAAGATCAGCCGTCAGCTCTTTGTCGAATGCGTCGCCCTTCGCGTCAAGCGCGGAGTACTGCTGCTCCGCCGTATCCAGCATGTCTTCCACCGTCATATGGTGGCGCTGCCAATACGGCTGCAGGTTCTGGTGCAGATACTGAATGGCATACTCCTGCGTGTAAGACACCAGAAGATGCCGCGTCACAGGCTCCGGGCCAACCGAGCCAAAGTCAAAATCCGCAGCCAGATGTGGGCCCGATTCATCTGCAAATTCAGGCATGCCGATCGAATCGCTCACCGGAAGCGCACCCAATTGGACGAACGCCACGATCGCATCCGCCGCAACCACGCTCGTCGACTCTTCATTCTTCGGGATCGCCAGATGAAAATAGCCCCAGTCAATGCGCAGATTGTCGCCCGATCGATTCAGAATGTCCTGATCTTTCGAGCCAACCGAAAGCACATGCAGCGAAGCGGTCTGGTCACGGAACGAAACCACCTTCTCGCTGCGATCGTTCACCGCGATCACCGGATCAACATCGAGCAGCACCGATACCGAATGCGTTGCGCCATCCGTAGCCCGCGCGCTCCATGTAAGATACGTGACCGGGCGCGACAGCACATCCAGATCATCCGTCATCGCCGGCGTAAAAAATGCAAGGTCCAGCTCAACGCCCTGCTGGCGAAACTGGTACCGCGTATGCGTCGGCGTAATCGTGTGGCCGGTCTGTGTCATCGCCGGAACATCATCCGGATGCTGGCCCATAAAGCGATACGGCTTTCCGTCGATCCGCGCAATGCCTGTAATCGGCTGCGGCGTGCCCGTCCAGTGTGTCGTGTCGGAGTCAGTCAGGTTGTCCGTCGTTGACCAGATGCTGAAGTATGGATTGTGAGGAATCAGCGGCGTCGCCGGAACCCTTTCCTGTTGCGCATGAACCGCGCTCATGGGAAGGCAGAAGACGACGAGACAAGCCACGCGCAATGTTCCAGACTTCATGAAAAACTCTTTCGACGGAAATGCTTCTCGATAACTCCACGCAGTTCATAATAAATTGCCCGTCAGCTCCGCTTTGCCCGGCTCGACTGCGCTCAGACCCAGCGTCGCGGAAGCCATGACCCCGAATATCGGGCATTGCTCACATCGCTCTCAGGCTGCATGATGGAGATACATCTATGGCGAACGCTCCTGCTCGTTTAGAACCTCGCTGGCCCGCTGCCCTCGCCCTGCTTGCAGTGGGCGGATTGCGTCTCGCCATTCCGCACGCTCTGTCCATCGGCCCCGATTGGCTGCTCCTTGCCGTCATCGGGCTGCTCCTGATCCCCATCGTATGGGCGTGGCAACGCAGGCTCGAAAAACTCAGTCAGATCCTCGGCTATCTGGTCACTTCAGTCGTCACACTCGACATGATCTGGTCCCTGTATCTGCTCATCGCCGCCCTGCCGCAGCACAAGGAGTCGCCTGTCGATCTCCTGCGCTCCGCCTCTGCCTTGTGGATCACGAACATCCTCGTCTTTGCCTCATGGTATTGGCGGCTGGATGCTGGTGGCCCGCGCGCGCGCGAACTACGCGGAATTCACACAGATGGCGCCTTTCTCTTCCCGCAGATGACCCTCTACCCAAAGGACAAGCGCACAACAGGGCAACAAAACTGGAGCCCAAACTTTGTCGATTACCTGTTTCTCGCCTTCAACACCAGCTCCGCATTCTCGCCAACCGACTCTCCCGTCCTCTCACGATGGGCCAAGCTCCTCATGATGATCCAGGCGCTGATCTCATTTGCAACCGTAGCGCTGCTCGCAGCTCGGGCTGTAAATATCCTCTAGTGTCCCGTCCATGAAATACCTGGCACACATTTGTCATCCCGACCGGAGCGAAGCGAAGTGGAGGGACCTGCAGTTTCTTTCGTTGACACTCCCTCTAATCTCAGGGAAATTATGATATGAACTTTCGGGACTAGACACCTAGCTCTGACGCAGGTTCTACGCCTCCACGCGCAGATGGGCTCCCAGCAGAAAATCCAGAATCTGCCGCTCTTCTTCTTCCGGACTCGCCTCACAGGTCACAACGCGCACCTCAGGGTTTTCAGGCCGCTCATACGGATCATCCACTCCGGTAAACGCCTTCATCTGCCCGCGACGCGCCTTGGCGTAGAATCCCTTCACGTCACGCTGCTCGCAAACGCTCAACGGCGTATCCACAAAAACCTCGACAAACGCCCCCTGCGGCATCATGCCGCGCACCTGCTCCCGCGCGGAGCGGTACGGGCTCACCGCCGCGCAAATCGCGACGCCTCCATGCCGGACGATCTCCGCCGCTACAAATCCAATGCGCTGCACATTCGTATCGCGGTCTTCACGCGAGAACGAAAGCCCGCGCGAAAGATGTGTCCGCACCACGTCGCCGTCAAGCAGCGTAACCCTGCGTCCGTGCTCCATCAGGCTCACGGTCAGCCGCTCTGCAATCGTCGACTTCCCCGCCCCCGGCAATCCCGTAAACCAGATGCAAAAGCCCGCCGTCTCACGTTCCTTCAACTTCGCTGCAGAACTACGCCCCTGCACGGAGCGCAGGTTCTCAGGACACATCGTTTCAACGCCAATCTCAGCCATATGCTCCAGCAATGACTCCCGCGTCACCTCGCCGCTCTCCAGAAGTGCCGCATGGAACATATATCCGTGCGCCCCATAGTTTTTATGGAGAATTGCATGCAGCAGAAGCCTGCGCGCATCGTGGCCTGTCTTGCCCTGGCGATGCGGCAGATTCAAAAAATTCAGAATGGCGGCGCGATTAAATTGGCCTTGGAAGTTCCGCTTCCAGTCCCGCAGCCGCGTGTAAAGATCGAAGTCATCGATACGCTCCTCTTCCACCGGTAGATTCAGCAGCAGCGCGGCATCAAGCTCCTCTACCGTCCGCCGCATCGCTTCAGACTGTTCCGTATCACGGCTCTCCCAGTGGTCGGCGGCCACAATCCGCGCGCAATCCATCTGCTCCAGCATCGCCCGCACATCCGCCGGAGTTCTGTGTAGCTCAGGAAACAACATCGGCTCCGGAATACTGAGCGCCTGCATCGGTCCACTCAAGGCAAAAGATCTGGACTCACTCCCGCGCTCGAACACCTCTTCAATCGCTAGGATTGCCAGCAAATGATTCCGCGTATCGCGCAGCGCAATGCGCGTGCCCTCTCGCCATGCGGAGCCGTCTTTCGCCTGCAGCGTAATCGGCCACGGAAACAGCGTCCCATTCGCCAGCCGCATCGACTTGCGCACGCTCGTATAATCGGCGCGCCCCATAAACCGGTTGAGCGGCGACAACGCTCCCGTTATCAGCACTCTGAGCCATGTCGTGTTCGCCACCGAAAGCTGCAGCGATCCGAGTCCGCTGGCCTCATCCATCAAGGCCGCGTGCTCGCTCTCCGGAGACAGCAGGTTCACCAGCGCTCCACCATACGGCGCAGCCGGCGTCCTTCGCGTCACAATCGGCGGCCTGCTCATCAACAACCCCGGCTCATCGCAAATCTCTGCGCAAGTTGCTCGGCGACAAACGCAGGAACTCTCCAGCTTCCTCCGCGTCCCGTTCCCAGCTCGATTCCCGGCTTGGTGTCGCCATGAAAATCCGAGCCTCCTGTTACCGCCAGCCCATGCCTCTTCGCAATCGACAACAACTGTCTCTCATCCTCTTCTGCATGCTCGGAGTGGAAGCATTCCACCGCCTCCAGCCCCAGCTGCGCGTGCTCGGCAACAATCCCATCCATACGCTTCCAGTCGCGCGATATACGCACCGGATGCGCCAGCGACGCCATCCCTCCCACGCTCCGCACATGCTCGACCGCTTCAGCCAGCGCGGGTTCGTCGCGCTCCACCCACGCCAGGCCATCCTCGCCCAGGTACCGCTCGAACGCCTCCTTCAGCGTCTTCACATACCCTTTGCGCAGCAGCACCTGCGCAAAGTGCGGACGCCCCACCTGCCGCTGCGCCAGCGCGCTCACCTCGCTCCACTCCACCTTCAGCCCCAATTCCTGCAGGCGTGTCAGCAGTTCCGCATTGCGCTTTACCCGGCCCACCTGCAGCTCGCGCAGCCACACGCTAAACGCCGCCTCCGGCTCCGCTGGAAAATACCCCAGCAAATGCACTGACCGCTCGCATCCCGTAAGATGCGTGCTCAGTTCCACACCGCAATACAGCGTAATCCCGTAGCTGCGTGCCTCATCGTAAACAGCGCTGTAGGCCCCAACCGTGTCGTGATCGGTAATCGCCAGCACCCGCACTCCTGCCTTCAGAGCGCGCTCCAGCAGGGCAGCCGGAGCGAGGCTTCCATCGGAAAAATTCGTATGACAGTGGAGGTCAATCAATAGGAGCCATGGCTTGCAACAGCAGGATAAGTTGACCCTTCATTATATCCATGACGCAAAGTGCCAAAAAAAGTTTACAGCGGCTCGCCACACAGAACACGCCAAAATCCGCCCTGCGCCGCGTTTCCCCGCAGCCCAAAAGATGTTGTACGCTTGACCCATGCTACTTGCCGCATCCGTATACACCACACAGAGTGAGCGCCTCCGCGCGCGCTGGAAACTGGAAGGCGGACTGCCTCCTGTTCCCGGTCAAAAGGTCAACACCAGCCTCACCACAGGACCCACACAGCCATCCCCTGAGCAAGCCGCGGTGCCGCTCACCTGGCTCAAAGAGGAATACCGCTTTCTCCCGCCCGAAAATCTCGGCCCCTCCATGGACGCAGCTTCCGATTATTCCGGAACCTTCGTCGTCTACGACTGGGACACCCGCAACATCATCTGGCAATCCGAATGGGGAAACATCCTCGGCAACCCCGCCGGCTACTGCTTCGCTGACGGATTCATCTACATGAACGACTTCGAGGCTGGCAACATCTTTCGCATCGGCATCGAGCCGCAGCCCGGCAAACTTCTGCAGCGTATCTCAAATCCCTACTTCAACGATCTTCACAGCCTGGAGCGCACCAGCCGCGGCCTGCTCGCCGCCTGTTGCGGCACCGATCTGGTGGTCGAAGTCGACCTTAACGGCAACGTCCTCTGGGAGTGGTGGGCCTCCGAACACGGCTATTCCGTCACGCCATCCGGCGAGGAGCGCCAAAGCGGACGCGGCGGCGAGCATCGCAATCGCTACTACCACACTCGCTATCAGGCCACACACCTCAACTGCGCCACCGTGCGCGACTTCGCTCCCGGCCCTGAGCGCTTCATCCTCTGCCTGCTCTTCCATCAGGGCAAGCTCCTCCAGATCGATCGCAGCCTCCCTCCTGAAAAACAGGAAGGCGAAGTCATTCTCGAAGGCCTTGCGCGCCCGCACAGTCTCGAAAAAATCCCCGGCGGCTGGATCTTCTGCAATAGCCTCTCAAAAGAATTGGTCCTGCTCGACGACGACCTCAAAGTCACCGGCAACATCGCCTATGATGGCGGCTGGATTCAGGACTGCACGCGCCTGCCCAACGGCAACATCGTGCTCAACGATGTCGACAACACCGTGTTGATTGAATTCGCCGCACCCCATTGGAAGATCGTCAACCGCACAAATTATCCCGCCACCTGGCGTATGGGAGAGTTGGTCGTCATTCCCACCGAACACGAACAGGCCTTCCTCAAAGCGCAGGTTCCCGCACTCGCTCTCTAGAAAAACCTTCTCAAACCACCCATCCTTCCCGCACACATTGCGCGAAGGATGGGAAACACATATCCCAACAACATTGCGCCTACGCGACCAACAGGAGCGTCCACGATTTGTAGATCAGGATGGCGGCAAAGCCGCGTATGCCCGTGCGGCCAGCACCCATTGCACGCCTGGATAAAGGCTTGGCAGCCGTTCCGCGCGGTACAGGTTGGTCGCAGCCGCGTGCATATGCCAGATCGTCTGCGGATTCGCCGTGCGCGTCACCTCATACACGTCCGAGCTATGTCCGTTGTTGCAAAGGTCGATCTCCACGTTGCCATTCGGTAAATCCTCGACCCCTCCGCCCCAGATCGAGAACACCTTCGGGAAAACGTAGTGGAACACCAGCGTCGCTGTCTTTGCCGTCTCGTCGACGCGGAAAATCGGAACCGTGGTGTAGCACGCTGCAGTCTTCGGCGTCCCGCAGGCCTTCCCATTCGGCATAATCCGATTGTTCCCATTGTCCATCATGCCCAGATCAAAAACTCCGGCATCGCGGTCACCAAAAATTGCTGGCTGATGCTCTCCATAGTTCCAGTCCGTAGGGCTGTTCCCATTCACCAGCCGGAAATCCCCGCCATTGCCCAGCCGCCACAAAACCTTCCCCGAGCCGTGCCCGTTCTCGTAGTCAATCTTGATCACCCAGCCCTGCGATCGGATCGAGACCAGCAGGTTGCCGTCGTCCTTCGTGTAGACCACCGCATTGCTGTGCGTCCAGTCCGGAAAGTCCATCGGATGCCGCCCCAGGTCCAGGTGATCGAACTCGCTCCACGTCCACACCGGATTCCAATTCCCATCCAGCTCCACCAGAATGTCCCCGATCACCCGCGTCATCCCCGGATACCCCGGCAGGTTCGAGTAATCCCGTGTCGCATTCGCAATCACAATCATGTGTCCATTCGGCAGCAGAGTCACATCGTGATGCATCATCTCCAGCGTCGGCCCGTGATACCCCGTCGCATGCAGCTTCTCATTCAGTTGCTGCACCGTCAGGTTATGCACCGTCTCGCCCGCCAGGTTGATCTCGCGCAGCGTCAGCGTCGTATCCGGCGGAGGCGCGCCATCCGGGCTGTCCAGCAGCGCATGCGATGCCAGCCCAATCACCATCAGAAAGTCCCCGTTCGGCAGCGGCTTGATCGGATTGATGATGGTTGCAAATCGACGCTCCGGCGGCTGCAGCTTCCACAGCTTCGCGTCCCACAGTGTCGGCGTCCCGCTCACCGGCCTGCCAAACAGCTTCCGCACCCAGCTTCCCCAATCCTGTAACGTCAGGTATCCAGCGTGCAGATACTTGTGCATCTGCACCTTGAACACCGACTCGCGATCAGGATAGTCATAGGCCCAAAGCACATGCCCCTGTAGGTCCGTCACCACCGCCTGCGCGCACGAGCCAATCGACGGATCGATCAGCTCCACTCCAGGCTGCGGCGTCCCGTTCGTCTGCACCGTCAGGTGCGGCAGCAAATGCTTTTTGTAATGTCCGGTCGTAAACGCATGGTCCGTGTCATTCAGCGTCGTGCCATCCGCAAAGCGGACAACCGCGCGCATGTGATACGTCGTATTCGCCCGCATTCCCGCCACAAAAATGCTCGCAGTCCGGTTACCCGCGTCCGTCACCGTCCACGTCTTCAGTCCATAGCCTGTCGTCGGCCCGAACTCCACCATAACCTGCGCCGCCGAGTGCGGCGTAATCGTGTACCGCGCCACCTGCGCATTGCGCGTATGCCGAACCACCCCCTGGTCCATCGCATCCGGCCCGCTGCCAATCACCATCGGCTTATGCGGCCCGCATCCAATCGCGAATCCGGCCAGCATCACGCTGCACAAAAGAAGACCGCCGCGCACGCCAGCTCCGTGTTCGCGCTGCAAAAGGCTTACAAATCTTATCGTCAATGATTTTTCCGATTTCCCGAAGTCAACCGCGTGGGCGTTTCAGTCAGCTGTCCGGCGTAGAGCAAGTCCAGGGAACTGCGCACCCCGTCGCATCTTATCTTAGCCAAACCAAAATTCCAGAACAAACTTCTGTCGCACGCTTGCCCACGCGGAGCCGCTTCCATGCGATCCATGGCAAGCATGATGCTCGCAGGGTGGCGCGCCGCAGGCGCACATCGCAAAATGCACAA
This sequence comes from Silvibacterium sp., assembly GCA_049799415.1. Taxonomy (GTDB): domain Bacteria; phylum Acidobacteriota; class Terriglobia; order Terriglobales; family Acidobacteriaceae; genus Silvibacterium. The sequence continues at coordinate 869 of JBARHV010000012.1, read as the reverse complement.
TTTCTTAGTGCGGTTTCCGGAACTCGATCTCCTCGCCGCGCAGGAAATATTCCAAGGAGCAGTTGTCCGATCCGCAGATCATCGAATGCAGTCCACCGAACTGCGCGCGGGTAATCAAGCCAAGCGCTCCACACCCCGGGCAGGCGAGCACTGCGACGTAGGGGTCCCTCGCGTCGCCCAGCGTTCCGGCATTTTCCAGCAGGAACAGTGTTCCCGGCTCCATCTGTTCGGGAATCCATTGATCGAGCAACTGCAGTTCCGATGACATTGATGACATTTTGGCCTTTCCTGTCTTCGTTTCGTCCTGGGGATCGCGGCCCGGGTGTGAAGAACCCTCCGTTCCGCCTCGCTGAGATGGTCTTTAGGCCACTATGCGGTGGCGCGCTGCTTCGCGTCCCTCCTGCACATGAATTGTCTTGGAAGTGCGGCTGTCAGGCGCGATGCCTGCCCAGCCGCAATTGCGGGGAGGGCGTTTTCCGTGGATGCGTGAGCGTTGCGCTTGCAGTTCCACATGGGGAAGACAGTGGCGATGCGCCATACTGCATCACCGCTGTTTGCATCTTTGACGTGCCCGGTCCCAAAGTCAATATTGTTAATGGTTACTTTTGTGATTCCCCGAAGAGCGTCCGACCAAGGCCGGAGATCGGGAAAATACATCGCCGGGTCAATCTGCAGTCAGCCTCTTCAAGACGCCAGGGACGGAATCCCCAGAACCAGGCCGTCTTCGAGACGGCTGTCTACTTCTCGATTTCCACGCCGCGCCAGAATGCGATGTGCCCCTTGATTTTGCGCGCCGCCGGCTTCGGGTCCGGATAATACCACGCTGCATCCTGGTTCTCCTGCCCCTCGATCAGTAGCGAGTAGTACCG
>JBARHV010000011.1:0-1934 GCA_049799415.1 Silvibacterium sp. | reverse complement strand
CCCGAGGGCCGATCCGAGGACCGGTCCGAAGAACGGCGGAGCCAGGGCAGGTGCCGCGACGTCCACAAGCCGAAGGTGGTCCCGGCGACCTGCCGCCACGACGGCGGAGCCTCGGCCGCGAGCGTCTCGGGAGCGGCCTGCGCGGGTGTCTCCAGGATGCCCCGCTCGGGCACGGTGACACCCGGGGTTTGCATCTTCTGCCAGGCCGGATCCCACCAGTCCTCGGGCGGGCAGGTGAGCACGGGCATCGGTCCAGTCGGCCCGCTGTACCCCATCCCGCTCCCCATCCCCACCGGCCGTCTCCACCGGCTTTCTGGGAAAGCAGAGTACACCCGCTAGGCCTTGATACAGAGGAATGAAATATTACGTCCCTTCCACGGTAATCCGTCCGTACCGGCCCCGTCACCCATGGTCCCGAACGGTCCTGGTTCCCGCCCCCGCATAGCCATCCCGGCCCCTGTTGCCTACGCCGGTCCACGTTATTACGTGTTACACTGTTTTACGTGAAGCACGTAGAACCGTGAGGAACAAGGATGGCCAACCAGAACATCACCCTCTCCCTGCCCGAAGAGGACCTGAGAGAGGCGCGGATTCTCGCGGCCCGGCGGGGCACCTCGGTCTCGCAGCTTCTGGCCCGCATGCTCAGGGACACCGTAGAGCGGGAGACCGGGAACGACGCGGCCAGGGAACGGAGCCTGGCCCTGCTGCACGAGGGAGCAGATCTCGGTACGCGCGGCCAGGCGACCTGGTCCCGGGACGACCTGCATGAGCGGTAACCGCCCGTTCGTGGACACGAACATTCTTGTCTACGCCCACGACGTGACCGCCGGGGACAAGCACAGCCGCGCCCGCGCCCTCGTCGAGGAGTTGTGGGATACCCGGCAAGGGTGCCTAAGCGTTCAGGTGCTGCAGGAGTTCTTTGTCACCACGACCCGGAAGATCCCCAAGCCGCTCGAAGCCCCGGCCGCCGCCCAGATCATCGATGACCTGGCTCACTGGCATGTGCACTCTCCCGCCGTTACCGACGTGCGCGCCGCCATTGACATCCACCGGCGAACCGGAGCGTCCTTCTGGGACGCGATGATCCTGCGGAGTGCGCAGGAACTGGGCTGCCAGATCCTGCATTCCGAGGATCTGAACGCTGGCCGGGAATACGACGGCGTCGAAGTCCGCAACCCGTTCCCGACCTGACCGCGCCGCGACGCTCACCTGGCTAGATGCGCGTGTCTTGGCGGTTCCGGCGGTGCTGCGCAGGTCGGCAGGGTAGTCTTCCCTGCCGGTGATCAAGTTGGTGCGGGGTTCACTTACTTATCAGCGGCCGGTACCGTCGAGTCATCCCGGATCGAAGATGGAGCTCCCATAACATGCGCGTTCTGGTACTTGGCGGAGACGGGTTCTGCGGCTGGCCTACGTCGCTGTATCTGTCGGACAACGGCCATGATGTCACGATCCTCGACAACCTGAGCCGGCGGAAGATCGACATCGAGCTCGAGGTGGAGTCGCTCACCCCGATCCAGCCCCTCGGGCAGCGGCTGCGGGCCTGGAAGGAAGTCTCCGGCCGCGAGATCGGGTTCGTGAACCTGGACATCGCCACCGAGTACGACCGGCTGGTGGAGGTCCTGCGGGAGCAGCGGCCGGACGCCATCGTCCACTTCGCCGAGCAGCGGGCCGCGCCGTACTCGATGCGCACCTCGGCCACCAAGCGGTACACGGTCGACAACAACATCCGCGCCACGCACAACCTGCTGGTCGCCCTGGTCGAGACCGGCCTCGACGCGGCCCTGGCGCACCTGGGCACGATGGGCGTGTACGGCTACGGCTGGTCGGGCAGCGCGCCGATCCCCGAGGGCTACCTGACCGTGAAGCTGACCACCCCGGACGGCGAGCTGGAGCGGGAGATCCTGCACCCGGCCAACCCTGGGTCGGTCTACCAC
>JBARHV010000010.1:0-6449 GCA_049799415.1 Silvibacterium sp. | reverse complement strand
GCTGTTAGCAGTGCGGAGACTTTTTCGGTTCGCGGTTGCGTGTGCAACCGCCAGCGTTGCCCCCATGACTGCATACGGTGTGATCAGCATGGCCAAGGGATGGTCTTTTCTCCCGAGCTCCATAACTCTCAAGGGCGCCCATTATCGTTCAGTTTTTGGACCAATTCTGCATGCACTGTTCCTGCTGATTCGCGCACCGTCGCTTCTTGGGATATTGGTGCTATTGATTGTTATGCTCAGATCATCAGAGATCAAGCGCTGGTTGAAGGCGTATGTACTGCTCTTGCTGAGTGTGCTCGTCTTACTCATGCATCTTGCTACGGCCGATGTCGGATGGCTATACCGCTACGAAGCGTATCTTGTTGGGTTTTCCATCATCGCGGCGGCGAATGCTCTTCCTCTGATCAAGATTCCACGGTTCGGCCCCATATGGTTTCTCGTGTTGACGACAGTTACCGCTTTAGGCGTGCGAACATCGGAGGCTCTAGTCGATATCCCGCAAATGTCGGAGGTTGTCTATTGCCAGCCATATCAGATGGCTAGATTCGTCGCGCGTTATTATCCAAGAGCTTCGATTGCTTTGAATGACATCGGTGAAGTCGACTATGTTTCGGATATTCATTTGTTGGATTTAGCCGGTCTTGCTGACCCGAAGATTGCCCTTGCAAAGAATAAGAATGTGTATACAACCTCTGTAATCAGGGACACGTCCGTTGAACATGACACGCTGATTGCCATTGTCCACGAGAGCTGGTTTCCGAGCTCGGGGATATCCTATTATGGCCCTCCGCTACCTGCCTCGTGGCACTGTGCTGGCCAATGGTACTCTACAGGTCCGTTTCCTCTCGGAGACAGGGTTCTGAGTTTTTATGCGGCACTCCCCGGCGAAAGAGAACGGCTTGCTCGAAATTTGAGAGAATTCGCACCGCAACTTCCGAAAGAAACTTTGTACTTCCCCTGCTAGGTTTTTTGCGACGCAATTCGACGGCTGCTGTTGAGTTGTTGTGTGATTGGCTCGCCGATTCGATCATTTCGATATAGCTCCCATTCGTCGAAGGTTGCAACGGGCGTCCAATTTTTCCTGATGTCGTTCAGGAGGATGTCGCCGTAAACGTAAGGCTGCCGCCGTTCCCGATAGAAGGTGTAGCCCAGGCCCAAAAATACAGCGTTGTTTTTCGGTGTTTCCGTGAAGCGCGGATCATTTACAGGGATGAGCGCCCAATGGCTTGCGTCCATGCGAGCCGCCTGCGCGGCTTCGGAGGAAGCATCCCATACGCCGAGAAAGAAGCAATCCCGATCGGGCAGATAGAGGTCACTTGCCTTCAACTGGCTTTCCACCCTGTAGGGAATCCAGAACGGCACGGATATTTTTCCGTTGCCGACAATCGCCTGGAGCTTCCGGATATCGATGGAGTGCGGAGTGAACGTATGGAAAAGAACGATCCGAGCCGCTCCCCGCAGGTCGGGACGCACCACGAAATTCATGAACTGCATCCAGACAAAAATGCCGGCCAGAGCAAAGAGCCAGAGCCGACGGACATCCCGGCGATACGCAGAGATGGCAACGATAGCCAACAGATACAAGCCTTCGCCATTAAAAAAGACATGCGAGAGGTCGCAACGACCCAGTGCCGCAGGAAGAAGTCCCAGGCACACGATGAAGAGGCTGGCCATGAGTACAGCTTCCGGCCTGCGCTTTTTGAATTTTCCCGCCAGCATGAGGGGGACGAGCCAGACCACGGCGAAGAGAAAGAACAGAATATAAAAGAGCGGCTCGATCACCATGTTGTAGCCGCCGTGGGAAAACATTTCTATGGAGTTCAGGTATTCCTTGCCCACGATGGCAAGAAATATTCCGACGCTGAGCGGCGGTGCGACGATGGCCGGAATCCATGCCCGTCCTTTCTGCACTGTGAGGCAGAGCGCGTAGAAGCAGGCTCCGGCGGCAAAGGCCAGCCCGAGTTCTGGAGAGATGGCAAGCTGGAGCATTTCGCCGAACAGAAAGAGCAAGGCCAGCAGGAAGGGTTTCCTTACGCGGGCGATGAACAGCAGCATAGAAAACGGCGCAAGAAAGCGCACGAAGGTGTAGTTCAGCCCTAGCATGGGGCACAGCGCGCCTATGGTGAAGATGCAAAATGCAGTGACCTTGATTTTCCTTGAAAGGGGCAATGACTCAAGCGTGAAGTAGAGGAGCACTTGACTGGCCGCCTCCGCCAGGGCCAGTGCGGTGTAGTACGAACCTTGTAACCCGACATGCAAGGGGTGCAGAACGGCATGCACCCAAATTGGGAAGTACAGGAGAAGCGGTCCATAGACGAAGGAAAAATCGGTATAAATTCGCAGATGGTATCGGACGACATCGTCCATGTACTCCAGAAAATACAAATTGTCGACGAAGGCTATCTGCGCCTTGCAGAGCATCCAGCCCAATCCGGCTATAAATACCACGCAGATGGCTACGCTCACACTGAGCATCCACAGCGGAATGCGGCCTTGGTCTTCCATCTGCGGCGAAGGAGGGAACAGATGGAAGCGCCATGCGGCTGCGAAGGCCACAATGCTGATGAGTGCGGCGGCAATGACTGCCACCTTGTTGTTGAAGCCGGCAACATAAGAACCGGAAAGACTGGGATGCGCGGACGGGAAGAAGAACGGCAGCACGAAGACGCAGAAGGCGGTCAGGACTGCAATGGCGAGTGCCAGCAGCACCTTAGCAAGGCGACGATTGCCGGGCTGGTCCTGGTCAGGCGGGAGCGGGGCCGGATCACCTTTCGGCAGTGGGCTTGTCGATGTCATTTCGATATAGCTCCCATTCGCCGAGGCTCGCGACGGGGGTCCAGTGCGTCGAGGTGTCATTGTAGATGATCGCGCTGAATCCATAAGGCGGGCGGAGTGGGTGCGGGGCGGGGTGTGAATTCCAGGACTTCTATCCCGTCCGGGGCTCCCAGCTTGTGGACGGAGTAGGTTGGGGAGGCTCGTTGCGTGAGCCAGTCGAGAGTATTGACGGACGCTGGAGAGGCTACGGCGAGGAAGCGCTGATGCTTCTGCTCGGCCTGTTGGAAGAAGCCCGAACCGACACGCATCGCCTCAGTGTTCAGGTCCTGGGGTAAGGGAACGACCGGCACAGTGAGTTTGTAGTAAGCGAGCGGAGTGAAGAATCGGCTTTCTTTGGCGGAATAGATGGGCATGGGAGCGTAGTCGGACTCGATGTAGTCGCTGCAGATGACCACGGGAGCGTTGTCGACGGCGGCGTTTTCTTGCGCGAGCTCCAGAGCATATTTCCAGGAGACAAAATGGCCTCCGGCATAGGGGTAGATGTAGTACTGGAAGGCGATCACGGCGGCGAGGGCGACGCAGAAGAGCAATCGCGTGGGGCGGGTGAGATAGCGGCTGAGCAGGAGAGCCCAGCAGAGGGCGATTCCTGGAATCGCGACCGTGCGATGGCGGTTTACGAACAGGTGGAGCGGCGTTCCTACGCTCAGACCGAAGAGGGTGAGGAGCGGGATGAACGCTAATAACAGACAGACGATGAGACGCCAGTTGCCGGCGTTGTCTGATGATTCCTGCTGCGGCTTCGGTTTTATCGCGACGAGCACGAGGGCCACGAGAATGGCTCCCGCGGCTACGAAGGGCAGGCAACCGGGGGCGAGTGTCCAGATGAGGTCGGCAGTGTTGGGGGCAGCTTCGTAGACGTGGCTTCCGGCGGTGTGAAAGAGGTAACGCAGGCCGGGGATGACGGGCAGGAATGCTACAGCGAAAACGCTGAGGGCGATGCCGAACTGCCGCAGCGCGGTTCTGCGGTCGGTCCCGGAGTTCCGGGACTTGACCACAAAGAAGCAGAGGACGAGGGCAGGCAGAATGACCGCGAACAGAAAGTGGAAGTAAACAATGCAGGCGGCCAGGAAGCCGAACAGAGCCGCTAGCCAGTTTGAGTTGCTGCGCCGCAGACGAAGCATGACGAGAATGGCGGCATTGGTCGCGAGGATTGCGAAGGCGTAGGGCCGGACGTTGACGGACTCGACAATGACGATGGGATGAATGCAAAAGATGAGGGTCGCGATGACGGCGAGATCGCGCTCGAAGAGTTCGCGCGCGGCGAGGTAGAGCAGGAGGGCGGCTCCGAGCATGGCGAGAAAGGACGGGGTTCTGAGCGCTGCCTCGCTGGTTCCCAGAACCTTTGTTGAGAGCCAAAGAACGTAGTAATACGCTGGAAAGCTCAGGGAGGCGAATCCCTGAGGCCATATTTGTGAGAAGCCGCGGCTGATCATCCAGTACGAGCCCGTTTCATCCTGGTTGAGCGGGTTGCGGATGATGGCAAGCCAGACAGAAACGGGAACGGCGAAGGCCAGGATGTAAATCGCATAAGACGCGCGAGGTATGATGCGTTGATGACCAGCAGATCGCATGTCGGTACGACTATGTTCCTCGGTATCGCCCCCTGGGACTGCGTCGGCTACTTCCACTAAAGTGCTCCTTGCCGGTCGGCGAGAGATGGGTAACCCTGTCTCAAAAATGTATTATCACATCTCACGTGAAGTTATGAGTTACTTTTGATACATATGACTGGCATTGATCGCTTTATTCAACACTGGCGCATAGGAAAAGCAATGCAGTTTATACCCGAAGCTGCTCAGGTTCTAGACATCGGCTGTGCCGATGGCGCGCTGTTTCGGGCTTTTCATCCAGGCCAAGGCAGTATTGGAGTTGACCCTGACCTGCGGACGAGTGTTAGTTTGGGGAGTGCGGAGCTGATTGCAGGGTTTTTCCCCGAAGCTCTGCCTGACGGGCGCAGTTTCGATGTTATCGCTATGCTGGCTGTCTTGGAACATGTACCGTCCAGCGAACAAGCTCAACTCGCTAGAAACTGCTTTCAGTTCCTGAAACCCGGCGGGAAGTTGATTATTACTGTTCCGTCTCCGATGGTCGATAAAATCCTGGTCGTACTTAAATGGTTGCGATTGGCGCGCGGCATGAAGGCTGAGCAGCACTATGGCTACGACGTGAACTTGACGCCTGGGCTCTTTGAGTCTGCAGGTTTCTCGCTAGTGCAATCGAAGAAGTTCCAACTCGGTCTGAATAATCTATTCATTTTTGTCAGGCCAACACTCCTCGTTTAGGTTTTTCGTCGCCGGATTGTCTGGACGCCCTTACTCACATCTTGAGTTGTCAGTTCCTCCGAAGGCCGAGGATGCTTAGGAAGAAGCTGCTGAAGATGATTTGTACTCCGAGGGTGAGGGCGAAGACGGCGGGCATTACGATGCGGAGCATGTGGGCGGGGTCGAGTGCTCCGAAGCTTTTGTTGGCCCATCCGGAGACGGCGAAGATGGAGCCTGCAATTCCGGCGAGGGTGAGGACGGCTCCTGCGATGAGCCCGGTTTCGAGGGTGATGTAGCGGAAGATGCGGTTGAGGCGCGGGTCGGAGGGGAGCAGCCCCTCGGAGATGGCGAAGACCTTGGTGAAGACGGCGAAGGCGAGAAGCTGGAAGCCGACGAGTACGGCCATGAAGGCGTAGAGCAGGGTGTGGACGTCGAATCCGACGCCGTCGATGAAGCGGGGGCCGGGCAGGAGCCAGAGGCAGCCGGCGAGTCCAATGAGCATGAGGGCGATGCCCGGATAGAGAAAGAGCCAGCGCGGGCTGTACATGAGTAAAAAACGGAGGTGACGCCAGCCGTCTCGCCAACTGCGGAGATGGGGCGGATGGGTGCGTCCGTCGGGCGCGAGGGTGGTGGGGATTTCGCTGACGCGCATGCGGAGCAGGCTGGCCTTGACGACCATTTCGCTGGCGAACTCCATGCCGGAGGAGCGGAGGTCCATGCGCAGGAAGCTGTCTTTGCGGAAGGCGCGGATGCCGCAGTGGAAGTCCTCACAGGGCGATGGGAAGAGCAGCTTGCCGATGTGGGTGAGGACGGGGTTGCCGAGATAGCGGTGGAGGGGGGGCATGGCTCCGCGGGCGATGCCTCCACGGAAGCGGTTGCCCATGACCAGGTCGGAGCCGGCGCGGAGCTGATCGAGAAAGCGCTGGATGTGGCCGAAGTTGTAGCTGTCGTCGGAGTCGGCCATGAGGACGTACTGGCCGCGGGCGGCGAGGATTCCACCCTTGAGGGCGTTGCCGTATCCCTTGCCGGCGACGGGGACGACGCGCGCGCCCTCGGCCTGGGCAATCTGGATGGAGTTGTCGGAGGAGCCGTTGTCGGCAACGATGACCTCGCCGTCGATGTTGGCTTCGCGCAGAGTGGCGAGGGCTTTGCGGACGCAGACCCCTACGGTCTCCTGCTCGTTGAGGCAGGGCATGACGACGGAGAGTTCTGGAGAGAACTCGGGCGGCTCGGCTGACGCCGGAGGGTGCAGGAGGCCGGGGTCGAGAGGCTTCGCGTCGACTTCGGGATGTGCGGTGGTTACACTCATGACGGTGCCTGCAACGGGTGCCGCTCAGGGGGAAAGTGTTTCGG
>JBARHV010000009.1:0-2409 GCA_049799415.1 Silvibacterium sp. | reverse complement strand
CCCCATGCGAGATCCGCCATCGGGCCAGGAAATGGCAGCCTGCCTGGAAGATCCGTCAGGCTGTCACAACCATCGGTTCAGCGCTCCCGCCCCCTGCGACGTGAGGGGCTGGTGGGACCCCAGCGCTGAGCCCATCCCCGAACCAAAGTCCAAGCCCTTGACCTGAGTGCCCTTCTGGAAGCCGCCGAACAACACCGACAACACGATGAGCAGCACCACCAGGAGCATGATCCACAGCAGACAGCCGGCCGCCCTGGATCTCGGCCAGCGCCGGCGCCTGCCAGAACGCCCGCCGTAATCCGCACGCCGGCCGAACCGGTACCTGTCCATGCCCGTGTGTATTCCCAGCCCCCGCGCAATATGCCGCCCGCGCCGAAGTATCTGAATCGGGGCGGGTAGTTCAATGCCTCGTGAGGCTCCAAAGCCAGGCGCATGACGTGAGGAAGACCATGCCGCGCGTGCCGAGAGGAGGGTCGCTGGCCGGACTCGTAGGAGCGGTCGCCGCAGTGCTCGTGCTGATCGTGGTGCTTTCCGCGGTCCACCTGCTGCCCCAGCTGCGGAATCCGTTCGCGGAGACCACCACCGTCCGGAGCCAGCCGGTCATCTTGAAGTCGATCACCAACCTCAGCCGCTACGAGGCGGCCAGCGGCTCGTTCCAGGTCGTGGTCGACCTGACCAAACGGAGCAGCCTGATCCCCTCGTTCCTCGAGGGCAGCGAGACGCTGTTCATCGGGCAGGGCACCGATATCGCGTACGTCGACTTCGCCACGCTGAAGAGCGGGGCCATCGCGGTGAACGCGAACCGCACCGCGGTCACCGTGACGCTGCCGAAGCCGCAGCTCGAGCCGGCCGTGCTCAACGTCAACCAGTCGTACGTTTACGCCGAGCAGCAGGGGCTGTTCAACCGCATCGGCAACTTCTTCTCCGGCAACCCGAACAGCCAGCAGCAGGTGTACCAGATCGCCCAGCAGAAGATCGGGACCGCGGCGCGGCAGAGCCCGCTGCTGGCCGATGCGCAGAAGAACACCGAGGGCATGCTGACGGGCATGCTGACGTCGCTAGGCTTCAAGCGCGTCACCGTCACGTTCGGCGGTTTGCGTTAGAGCACACTCCAACTCGTAGGCTCTAATCGTGACGACCTGGAGCATCGGCGAGGCCGCCGCCAAGTGCGGTCTTTCCCAGCACACGCTGCGCTGGTACGAGCGGATCGGCCTGCTCGCGAAGATCGAGCGCGGCGGGGACGGTCGCCGCCGCTTCAGCGAGGGCGACCTGGAGTGGCTGTCCCTGCTGACCAAGCTGCGCGCGACCGGGATGCCGGTCAGGGACATGCAGCGGTACGCCGAGCTGGTCAGGTCGGGCGCGGGTGAGGCCGAACGCATCGAGCTGCTGAAAAAGCACCGCGAGGAGGTGCGCCGGGCCCTCGCCAGCCAGCGGGAATGCCTGAAGCTGCTCGACGCGAAGATCGACTACTACGCGGACTGCCTGGCCCTCGCGCCGCACGCCAACGCACTCTAAGACACCCGCACTCAAAGACTTTCCAAGAGGAGCACGAGCAACATGCGCACCACCACACTCGGCCAGTTGACCGTGTCCGCCCAGGGCCTGGGCTGCATGGGGATGAGCGAGTGGTACGGCGCCACCGACTGGGACGAGTCGATCGCGACCATCCACCGCGCCCTGGACCTGGGCGTGACGTTCATCGACACGGCGGACATCTACGGCGCCGGCCACAACGAGGTGCTGGTCGGCCGCGGCATCGCGGGCCGCCGCGACGAGGTGCAGCTGGCCACGAAGTTCGGCATCGACCGGTCCGGCGGCGACGCCCACCGGGTCATCCGGGGCGAGCACGACTACGTGAAGCGGGCCTGCGAGTCCTCGCTGACCAGGCTCGGCGTGGATCACATCGACCTGTACTACCTGCACCGTCCGCCGCAGACCTCCGAGATCGAAGAGACCGTCGGCGCGATGGCCGAGCTCGTGGCCGAAGGCAAGGTCCGCTACCTGGGCCTATCCGAGGTCAACAACGAGCTGCTGCGCCGTGCCTACGCGGTCCACCCGATCACCGCGGTACAGAGCGAATACTCGCTGTGGACCCGCGACGTGGAGACCGACGCCATGGACGCCATGCGCGATCTCGGCGTCGGCTTCGTGCCCTACTCGCCGCTCGGCCGCGGCTTCCTCACCGCCACCGTCGACCTGAGCTCTCTGGGCGAGCGCGACTTCCGCCGCCGCAACCCGCGGTTCAGCGGCGACGCCGGGCAGAAGAACCTGGCCATCGTGGACGCGGTCCGCGAGGTGGCCGACGCCAAGGGGGTCGCCCCCGCGCAGGTCGCGCTGGCCTGGGTGTACGCCCAGCAGGAGCGCCTCGGCGTCAACCTCGCGCCCATCCCGGGCACCAAGCGGGTCAAG
>JBARHV010000008.1:0-13071 GCA_049799415.1 Silvibacterium sp. | reverse complement strand
TCACAGGGCTCCATCGATGACAGCCGCCATCTGGCCGAAAACCTCGGCATCCGTTTTGAGGTTCTGCCCATCAGCGCGCTCTTCGAGCAGTACAACCAGACGCTCGCACCTCTCTTTGCCGGACTCAAGCCGGACATCACGGAAGAGAACATCCAGTCGCGCATTCGTGGCGGCCTGGTTATGGCAGCAGCCAATAAGTTCAATGCGTTGGTGCTCACCACCGGCAACAAAAGCGAAATGTCCACCGGCTATTGCACGCTCTATGGAGACATGGTTGGCGCGCTCGCCGTCATAGGCGATGTGCTCAAGACGCAGGTCTACGCTCTCTGCCGTTACATCAACCACGAGCGCGAAGTCATTCCTGTTTCGATTCTGGAGAAGCCGCCATCTGCTGAACTACGCCCCGATCAGAAAGACACAGATTCTCTGCCGCCTTATGAAATCCTCGATCCCATCCTCCAGGCTTATGTCGAACGCTACGAAACGCCGGAGGCCATTGCCAGTGCGTACAACGTGGATATCGAGCTGGTGCACCGGGTCGTAAGGCTGGTAGAGCGCAGCGAATATAAGCGTCAGCAGGCCGCGCCCGTACTCAAGGTCACAGCAAAAGCATTCGGAATGGGCCGCCGTTTTCCCATTGCCGCCAAGGCACAGGTCTAATGCACATCCGCTCTGTCCCGGGATGACAAACATCCACGCTGTTCGTCAGTCCCCTTTACACTACTATTCGCAGGCATACCGACCACACTCTCTCAAGGAAACCCGATGCACTCTCGCAGAATTCTGAAGCAAGTTGTACTTCCTCTCGTGCTCGCAGCCGTCACCATTGCGGCACCCGTCGTAGCCGTGGCCCAGCAAGACGCATCGTCCACATCCAGCGCCACACCCATTAAATTTCCCGCGCCTGATCCGGCCAACTTCACCGCCACAGCGCCTTCTCGCGCCACGGTCGAAGCGTTCCTGAAAGAGTCCTGGGGATACGATCCGGACCGCGTATGGCAGGTCTGGGCCATTCTAAAAACGCCTTCGCCCGGCATCAGCAAAGTGGTCGTGCAGGTGGCGCAAACGAACGATCCGCAGCATCGGATCGAATCGGCTGTTTTCCTTGTGACTCCCGACGGCAAGCACCTCATCGCCACCAACCTCAGCATGCTCCCCTTCGGCGCGCACCCCTATGCGGAAATGCGTCAGATGATTCAGCAGCGTGCCGCCGGGCCCAGCCGCGGCGCCGCTGACAAGAAATTCGAGCTGGTCGAGTTTGCCGACTTCGAGTGCCCGCACTGCAAGGCCGCACAACCTACGATCCAGCGCCTGCTCACCGACTTCCCGCAGGCGCACTTCGTTTTTGAGAACTTTCCTCTGGTCTCCATTCATACCGAAGCCTTCAAGGCCGCGGCTTATAGCGTGTGCGTAGCACAGCAGGCGGGTGATGCAGCCTTCTTCAAATACGTGGACGCTGTGTTCGACAATCAGCAGGCGCTTACGCCTGATGCCTCCGACTCGACGCTTGGCGATGCCGCCACAAAATTAGGGCTGAGCGCCAGTAAAGTTGGGGCATGCTCTTACTCGCAGGCCGCCAAAGACGCGGTTAACGCATCATTGAAGCTTGGCAAGGACCTGAACGTCGACGAAACGCCCACGCTCTTCATCAATGGCCGCATGGTTCCAGTTGGCGAGGTGGCTGACGGCCAGCTGCCATACGAGACCCTGAAGCAGATCGTTGAATACCAATTCAAGCAGGACGAGTAAGGCACTTTTCCGATTTCTGTTGCTCTCGCCTGGATCGTGCAGGGTGGACTTTTCTTGAGAAAAAGTCCACTTGTGGTTCGTGGCTTCGGACTACACCGATCGGAAAAATGCTATAGCCCCGATCACCGGCTGCGGTCCTGCGGACCCTTCGCTTAAGGCGCTTTATGACCCGGTCGAGCCGGCGGCCTTCTCGCCTCTTTGTTTCTATGCGTCCGGAGCTGTTCGCGGTAGAGATGCTGGATTTGCCCCTCCCCCTCACTTTTTGCTATGTAATACATAGAGAACAGGTTAATGCGGATCGTCTTCTCTATGTGATGGATAAGACGTGACTTAGCTGTATCTAATATACAGGGAAGAAGTTACGGTTTGATTCGCAGCAAACTTGGGTGCCGATGCGGCTACAGCCGGAAGCAACGATCTTTCCTATTTTTTGCTTTGTAATAGATAACAAATGGCTTAGCGGTGTTGACGCTGTATATGTAATCGATATTGCGTGGTTTGTCGCTGCTTATGCGGGAATCAAGGGATTTATGGGCGCAGCCCTGGGGTTTTCAGACTTCTTATGCCCTTTCTTTTAGTATAACGAATCCAGCACAATTGAAATGCATTTTCAAGGTTCAGCAAGCCGCTGATTCAAAATTGTTTAGAGGAAATTATAGAGTTGTAGGGCTTGACACGGTTGCGATGTACTTTGCCATTCGCCGAAGGTCGCGAGGTATTTCGGCCTGCAGCTTTTTCGTAAAGAAAGTTCCTTTATTCGAGGAAACTCCTAAAACTTTAGTTGACAAAATCGAGGTCGATGCGTCTTAATCTCCATATACAAGTACGAAAGCTTTAGGAGATGGGTGGTTTAGGCTATGGGGCGTAAGGAGACGAAGACGCTGACTCGGCTGGAGCTGGAGATCATGCAGGTTCTGTGGGAGCTGGGGACTTGCACCGTAGCCGAGGTGCAGAAGGATCTGCGAGGTGAGCTGGCGTATACGACCGTCCAGACGATGCTCAATGTGCTTTGGCGCAAGAGCAAGGTGAAGCGCGTGGAGGAGGGACGGGCTTTCCGGTATGAAGCGGTGGTGAGCCGGGAGCGCGCGGGGGGAAGCGCGGTGCATGATCTGGTGAGCCGGATGTTTGGCGGGTCGAGCGAGGCATTGCTGATGGCGATGGTGGATACGAGACAGATCAGCGCGGAGGAGCTGGCAAGGGTGGCGGAGAGATTGTCGGCTGCGGAGAAGGCGGCAGAGCGCACGGCAGGTGCGGACGCAAAGACGGAGAAGGAGCGGCCATGATCGGGCTGACGGGGATGGAGCAGGCTTTGGTGGAGTATGCGGCCAATGCGGTGTGGCAGCTTCCAGTGTTGGCGGCGGGGGCGTGGTTGCTGGTGCGGGTGGCGAAGCCAGGCGTGGCGGCGCAGCACCGGATATGGCTGGGGGTTCTGGCGCTGGCGGTTTTGCTGCCTCTGCGTGGAGCTTTCTTTGATCCCGGAGACAGCGCGAATTGGGTTGCGGTTGCTCCGGCGCGGGCGGGTGTTGTTGAACATGCGGCATCGGTGTCTCCGAATGTGTTTTCCGCCAGCTCATTTGACGAGGTGGGCGAGCCGGGCGGGCTGGTTCTGGGAGGACAGCTTGCAGAGCGACAGAGCGTGGTGGGTGGGTTGATTGGCGCGGCCATTGCCGGGTTGAAGTTTGTGGCGCAGGCGCGGCGCGTGCGCCTGAATGCGACGGCGGCAGGATGGCTGACGGGACTGTATCTGACGGTGATGCTGTTTGGCCTGTTGCGGCTAGCGCTGGCGTGGGGCATGGCGCGACGGCTGGTGCGGCGTTCGCGGGAGATTTCGCTGACGAGCCGGGAGCGGCTGATTTTGGAGAACTGCGCGCAGCGGTTGGGCGTGGAGATGCCTGCGGTTCGAGAGTCGGTTGGGATTGCAGGGCCGGTTGTCGTGGGTGCGGCGAGGCCGGTCCTGCTGTGGCCAGCGGATTTTTCCGGAGGGCTGTTTACGCGGCAGAACGAGGATGAAGTCATGGCCGCGCTATGCCACGAGATGGCGCATATCCGGCGACGCGACTATGGGAAAAATCTGCTGTGCGCGGCAGCGGCGGTGCCGATCAAGTGGCATCCGGTGACCTATGGCGTGGAGCGGCAGATTCGCAAGACACGGGAGATGGCGTGCGATGCGATGGCGGCGCAGGCGATGGAGTCGGAGATGCGGTATGCGAAGTGTCTGCTGCGGCTGGCGGAGAGCATGGCGGTGGGCGGAATGACGGAGCAGGCGGGAGCTTTGGGATTATTCAACGGCAATGTACTGGAGGAGAGAGTGATGCGGCTGATGCAGGAGAAGACGACGATGAGTGCGCGGGCGAGGGTGGTTCGCGGTGTAACGGGAGGAGCGGCCATGCTGGCAACGGTGGCGCTGGCGGCAGCGTTCCATGTGGTTCCGGCGATGGCGCAGACTAATTCTCCTACTACTTCTACGGAGCAGCACCAGGTTTTGCTGCCTCCGGTGGATCCTGTGGCTCCGATTGCTCCGGTTTCCGCTGTTCCTTCCGGGACAGAAGCGGCCCTGCCTGCCGTGCCGCCTGTGGCGAAGCTGCCGCCGCTGCCGGCGCTTCCTGCTTTGCCTGCGGCGCGGATGGGCGCTGTTGCTCCGATTCCTCCGCTGCCGCCGCTTCCTGCGTTACCGGCTTTGCCGGGACAGGTGGCTCCGGTGGCTCAGCCGAGCCCGGCTCCCGCTCCCGGCCCAGCGCCGGCGCCTGCTCCAGCGCCGATGCCCGCTCCTGCGCCGAAGGCGGCTCCAGAACCCACTGTGAAGAGCAGCGCGCAGCAGGTTCACCCTTTGAAGACAGCAGACGGGAAGTCATTTGCCTGGGTGAATGGGGAGGAGCGTGAGCTTACTCCAGCGGAGAGGAAGCAGGTTGAGAAACAGCTGGAAGACGCTCAGGCGAAGATTGCGGCGGCGACGGTGAAGCTGAATAGTCCTGAGTTCCGGAAACAGATTGAGGACGCGCAGAAAGAGCTGAACAGTCCGGAGTTCCGGGAGAAGCTACAGGACGAAGCTCGACAGCGGGCTCTGGCTGAGATCGACAGTGCGAAATTCATTCAGCAGCAGGCTGCGGCGGCTACGGCGCGGTTGAACAGTCCGGAATTCCGGAAGCAGATGGAACAGTTAAACAGTCCGGAATTCAGGAAGCAGATGGAAGAGGCAGCGCAGGCATCGGTCAAGATCGACAGCGCAGCGATCCAGAAGCAGATGGCGGAGGCCGAGGCCAAGCTGCAGAGTCCGGAGTTCCGGGAAAAGCTACAGGACGAAACTCGACAGCGGGCTCTGGCTGAGATCGACAGTGCGAAATTTATTCAGCAGCAGGCCGCGGCGGCTACGGCGCGGTTGAACAGCCCGGAGTTCCGGAAACAGATGGAGCGGTTGAACAGTCCTGAATTCCGGAAGCAGATGGAAGAGGCGGCGCAGGCATCGGCCAAGATCAACAGCGCGGCGATCCAGAAGCAGATGGCTGAGGCCCAGAAGCAGCTGGCCGCGGAGATGGAGAAGCTGAAGGCGGAACAGGAAGATACGCAGAAGAAGTAGAGATAATTTTTCCGTGAGGCTGCCGCTTTGCGCGGTAACCTCGCGGAGAGAAGCGTTAGAACGGCATGCGGGCGGAGAAGACGAGGCCGTGGTTGTACTCGTGAAATGCAGAGGTGGCAATCTGCATGCCGGCTCCAAGAGTTACACCTAAACGGTTGTGGAGCGGCCAGCGGCCGACGATGCCGGGCGTGATGAAGTTCTGGATTTTTCCGTCGTTGGAGCCGCCCTCAAAAAATGTTGAATTGAATTCGACTTCGGGCCACCAGTTGGGGCTGGCTTTGAACTGTGCGGCGGTGTTCCAGGCGATGGGGCGTCCAAGCTTGTTTGCATTGGCGACGGGGAGTGTGGCTCCGGCGGTGGACTGCACGTCGAAGCGGCCGTAGCCCTTGCCGACGGCGAGTGTGGGGCTAATGCTGGCGTCGGTGCTGCCGTTGGAGTAGCTGCCGGTGGGGATACTTCCTCCGAAAAATGCGGTGACGATGGTGTTGCCGTGCTGCTCGTTGCGGGCATAGAAGCGGTACTTCATGAGCATGGTGGTGTCTCCGAAGCCGTCTTTGGATGCGGAGTTGTGCTGCGTGTAGGCCGGCACATTGAAGAGCAGCTCGATGCGGCGAGCGGGGATGATCTCAAGCCCCTTGCCGTTTCCGTAGACCCAGGTATCGGTGTGGGTCGACGTAATCTGCCGATCGAAGTCGGTGCGGAACTCCTGTTCGAGACGCGGCGTTACGGTGACGAGCGGCGTGACCCAGTGAGGTTGCGCGGCCTGGGTGGCGGAGGCACGCGCCTCCCAGTTGGCGATGAAGCCCTGCTGGGCGCATGCGGCAGATGCAGTGAAGGCGATGACGAGAAGAGACAGGAATTTAGGGGAGGATAAACTCATAAGGCCTTAGATGTATCGATTGATGTGCTTAGATTCGTTACTTCTATACGAAATTCTAAATAACTGCGCAGAAAAGGAAAAGGATGAGGGGGTACTCTCTGGGCCCTCGCTTGTGTGTGGTGTTAGGGCTGAACGGTGATGACGGAGATCCTGTCGAGGTTGCGGACCCAGCGGGCGGGGCGCTTTTCCTCGGTGGAGATGAGTTTGAAGGCTCCGTCGGCGGCGATGGGTTTCCCGTCCTGAGCGTCGGCGACGAGGATCTGGCCGGTGTGAATGGTGGGATCGGTTTCGGCGAGAGAGTAGAGAACGTGATAGCCGTCAGTGCCTTCGGCTACGACTCCGGTCATGAAGAGAGGACCACGCACTTTTCCCCCCTGCGGCACTCCAAGCCTGGCGAGGAGAGTGGCGAGCGGAACACCGGAGTACGTTTCGGTGGCCTTGGTGTGCGCGTTGAAGACGGTGACAGTGGTATGGGGCAGAGCGGTAAAGTCGGCCTGGCTGAGGGTGAGAGACTTTCCTTCGTAGGCGATGGTGAGGCTGGCGGAGCGAACGGCCGGCGCTTTGTGATGCATCTCCTGCGCGACGAGATGACGCGCGCTGGCGCACGGCAGAAGCAGGAACGCGACGAAGAGTACAAGCGGGCGGTTGTTTTTCACAAAGCTATTTTAGCCAATTTGTTCATGAGAAATGATGCGATTCTGCATGGTTTTCTATGGCGCAGCGCGGAAGTGGACGCGAATGGCGGCCTGCTGTAACGTTTTATTCAGGCCGCCACCCACGTTTCCGGCCCGTTGAAGTTTGTGCCGCATCTCCGATCGAGCCGCACATCGAACGCTTACTCAGGCAACCTGACATGGGAGTCAGCGAATGAAGAAGCCGTGTGATCGACTTTTTATTACGCTTCCGGAAGAGGAAGCGTCCCTTTCCGATCAACCTTCCACTCCATTTACTTTCGGCAAGTTTTCCCGACGATCCTTTATAGCGCAGCTTGGCGCGGCGGGGGTGGCGGCTACGGCTGCTCCGCTGGTGCATGCGGCGGGCGCTGTCGATGCTCCGGCGGCGGATGCTTCCTTTACGCAGGATGTACCGGGCGCGGTTCCGGTTATGCTGCGCGTGAACGGCACGGAGCACCAACTGATGCTGGAGCCGCGAGTGACGCTGCTGGATGCGTTGCGCGAGAATCTGCAGATGTTCGGCACGAAAAAAGGCTGCGACCATGGGCAGTGCGGCGCATGCACGGTGCATGTGAATGGGCGGAGGGTGAACTCGTGCCTGAGCTTTGCGGTGATGCACCAGATGGACGAGATCACGACCATCGAAGGGCTGGAGAAGGATGGCGTGCTGCATCCGGTGCAGCAGGGTTTCCTCGATCATGACGGGTTCCAGTGCGGGTACTGTACGCCGGGGCAGATCATGTCGGGTGCGGCGCTGATGAAGGAGCCGATCGGGCCGTCGGATGACGATGTGCGCGCGGCGATGAGCGGGAACATCTGCCGGTGCGGGGCTTACAGCAACATTGTGGCAGCGGTCCAAGAAGCTCGAAAAGCTGTCAGCTAAAGTCCGGTCAGCGGAGGGTAACTCGTATGCAGGCATTTGAATTTACGCAGGCGAAGACGGTGGATGGGGCTCTACAGCCGGGCGGCCGGTTTGTGGCGGGCGGCACGACTCTGGTCGATTTGATGAAGCTGAACGTGGAGACGCCACGGTCGCTGGTGGATATCAATCTGCTGCCGCTGGATCGTGTGGAGGCGGCGGCGGATGGCGGGCTGAAGGTGGGCGCGCTGGTGCGCAACAGTGATCTCGCGAACCATACGGATGTGAAGGCACGCTACGCGGTGCTTTCTGACGCGCTGCTGTCCGGTGCTTCTCCGCAGTTGAGGAATATGGCGACGACGGGCGGGAATCTGCTGCAGCGGACGCGGTGCTATTACTTCCGCGACACGGCGTATGCGTGCAACAAGCGACAACCAGGGTCGGGGTGTTCGGCGATGGACGGGTTCAACCGCATTCACGCGGTGCTGGGCGGAAGCGATCAGTGTGTCGCGACGCACGCTTCGGATATGGCGGTGGCGATGATGGCGCTGGAGGCTACGGTCTACACAAAGGGCACGAAGGGCGAGCGAGCGATTCCGCTCGATGAGTTTTATCTGGTGCCGGGATCGACTCCGGATAAAGAGAACGTGCTGGAGCCGGGTGAGCTCATCACCTATGTCACGCTGCCGAAGCTGGCTGCGGGAACGAAGTCATATTACCTGAAGCTGCGGGACCGGGCGCAGTATGAGTTTGCGCTGGCCTCAGCGGCGGTCGTAGCCGATGTGAGCGGCGGTCGCGTGAAGCGGGTACGCATTGCAATGGGAGGCGTGGGTACCAAGCCGTGGCGCTCGAAGGAGGCCGAGGCGGCGCTGGAAGGCAAGGCCGCGGATGAGCGGAACTTCCGCAAGGCTGCGGACGCGGCGCTGCGGGATGCGAAGCCGCTGCGCGATAACGGATTCAAGATTGAGCTGGCCAAGCGCGCACTGGTACGGGCGTTGATGGTGGTTACGGCATAAGGGCAGCCAGCTAAGAAGCGGTCAGCTAAAGTCCGGCCAGCGAGTGAATCTGTCCGCTTTTTCCAGCCGTCGGACGTGGTCTGGTTAGGATGAAAGATTTTGGAGTTTTGTTGCGGGAGAGAGATATGGCGACATCGATTGTTGGAACGGCGGTTACGCGGGTTGATGGACGGCTGAAGGTTACGGGCGCGGCGCGGTATGCGGTGGACCATCCGATCGAGGGCGTGGTGTTCGGGGTGGGCGTGGCGAGCACGATCGGCTCGGGAAAGATCACCGGCATTGATACGTCGATTGCGGAGAAGATGCCGGGCGTGTTGACGATTCTGCACCATGGCAACAGCGATCCGTTGTTCCGTACAGCGGGTCCGTTTGAGCAGGACAGCCGCGCGAGCGAGAGCCGGCCTCCGCTGTCGGACAATACGGTTTACTACTATGGGCAATTTGTAGCACTGGTGGTTGCAAATACCTTCCAGCAGGCGCAGGACGCGGCTTCGCATGTGAAGGTGAGCTATCAGGAGAAGAAGCCGCTAACACGCCTGAGCGATGTTGCGGGGCCGAGCGGGCCTCCGCACCGGCATTATGCGCGGGGCAATGCGGAAGCTGCGTTCAACAGCGCTCCGGTGAAGATCGATGCGGTGTATACGACGCCGACGGAGACGCATAACCCGATGGAGATGCACGGCACGATTGCCGTTTGGAAGGGGGACAAGGTCACGCTGTACGAGACGACACAGGGGGTGATGAACCACCAGGGCGTGATGTCGCAGACGCTGGGGGTTCCTCTTGAGGACGTGCGTGTGATTTCGCCATTCTGCGGGTCGGGCTTTGGCGGAAAGCTGTTTCCGTGGCCGCAGTCGGCGCTGGCGGCCATGGCGGCGCGGCGGCTGGGTCGTCCGGTGAAGGTGAGCGTGCCACGGAGCCTGATGTTTACGACGGTGGGGCACCGTCCGCTGACCGAGCAGCATATGCGCGTGGGCGCGACCGAGGACGGCAAGCTGTTGTCCCTGATTCAGGAGGTGAAGAATCCCACGTCGCAGATTGACGACTTCATGGAGGGCGCGACGGAGCCGACGCCGCTGCTGTACAGCTGCCCGAATGTTACGGCATCGCAGTGGGTGGTGCGGCTGAATATCGGCACTCCTTGTCCGATGCGAGGGCCGGGTACGACTCCGGGAATGTTTGCTCTGGATTCGGCGATGGATGAGCTGGCGGTGAAGTTGAATCTTGATCCGCTGGAGATTCGGCTGCGGAATTATGCGGAGAAGGATGAGAGCTCCGGCAAGCCGTTTTCGAGCAAGCATCTGCGCGAGTGCTACCAGAAGGGCGCGGAGCGGTTTGGATGGAGCAAGCGCACACCGGGCGTGGGATCGATGCGGGACGGAAGCGAGATTCTGGGCATGGGAATGGGCACGTCGACCTGGGGCGCGTATCGCGGCGGCGCGCAGGCGCGGGTGCGGCTTTCGGTGGACGGGCGGGCGAGGGTTTCGTCGGCGACGCAGGACATCGGCACGGGAACCTATACGGTGATGGCGGTCATCGTAGCGGACAAGACGGGGATTCCGGTGGAGAGGATCGATTCGGTGCTGGGCGACAGCTCGCTGCCTCCGGGGCCGATGTCGGGCGGGTCATCGGCGACGGCGACAATTGTTCCGGCGGTAGCCGCGGCCAGCATGAATGTGATTGGAGAGCTGCTGGAGCTGGCGTCGCAGACAGAGAGTTCGCCTTTTAACGGCGCGGACGTGAAGACGCTGGCAATGACGGGCGGGCGGGTGCATAAGCAGGGCGAGACGCCGGAGAGCGGGGTTCCGTTTGAGAATCTGCTGAAGCTGCGTAAGGTAGCGGCGCTGGAGGCGGAGGCGCAGACGGGTGGCGCAGAGGATGAGGACAAATATTCGATGCACAGCTTTGGCGCGCAGTTTGTGGAGGTTGGCTGGGATCCGGGGATTGCGCGTCTGCGGGTGCGGCGCACACTGACGGTGATGGATGCGGGGCAGATCATCACCGAGAAGCCGGCACGCAATCAGATTCTGGGTGCGGTGGTGATGGGGCTGGGCATGGGGATGTTAGAAGAGACCATCTACGACCCGCGCAACGGCAAACCGCTGAACAACAATTATGCCGATTACCTGGTGGCGACGAACGCGGATATTCCGGAGCAGGAGTGCATTTTTCTGGATTACCCTGACCGGGTGATGGGGGAATACGGGCCGCGGGGTATCGGCGAGATCGGCTTGACGGGGGTTGCCTCGGCGCTGACTATGGCGACATATCACGCGACGGGTATTCGGGTGCGGGACTTGCCGATCCGGATTGAACAGTTGATGGAAAGCAAGGTGGTATAGGCGGCATCCGGTTTTTGCTACTCGTTTTCGTCGTCTTCCGCGAGGATGGCGAAGTCGTCTTCCTTTAGCGGGCTTCCGATCATGGGCAACCATCCTTTGGAGCGGCTCATTGGCTGCATCGTCCAGGCGGACGGTGTGGCTTCCGATGGGAACTCGCAGATCAAGGCGATCTGTTCGTCACTGCCGCGGAGGGGTGCGAGCGTATCGGGCATGACATCGAGCCTGCAGATTTCATATCCGCGATCGTCCTGAATGCCGAGGTACCAGAACGCGGGGTCCTCAAGAGCGTCCTCGTGCAGCCGGGAGCGCGGCACCATGACTTTGACGATCCAAGGATGGATGGTTGCCATCCAGTTAGATGGGGCCTCGGGATTCGGCGGCTCTTTCATGCGCACGGTGTAGAGCTGCGCTTTGCGGTGCGTAAATGACAATCCGGCGTAGGCCTCATAGTCGGCGAGTGTGCGAACCTTGCCGAGGCCGAAGGTGTCCACCGGTATGCCCAGCAGCAGGCGCTGCACCTTGCTTCTGCTCTTCTCGTCGAGTTCGCCTGAGGGGCGAGCGACGCGGTTTGCTTCGGTGTGATCGCCCCAGTGCTTGCGGGCACCGGCGCGAAGATAATCGTGCCAGACGACATTCTCTATGGGATGGAAGAGGTCGTATCCTTGGGTGAAGGCGCGCACGGTCATCGCGATCTCCTCGCCGAGGAAGTAGAGATCGGGATCGTAAGGCACTTGTTCCACAAAGGGGCCGGGAGCAAAGAGAAAGCCTGCCGATAGAAACCGTGCCCGCACTGGACGCTCCAGCTTTCGCGGAGTACGGAACTCGGCTGGCTTAAGCTGCGGAATGCCGTCCTGCGTAAAGGCCTGAAATGCGATCTGCAGCGGCGCTCCCTGCAGAAGCTCGTTCTCTCCGGGAATAAACGATGCGGCGTAGGTGCTGAGAATCGGTTTATCGCTTCCGGTTTCCAAGATTGCCCGCAGGAGCATATCGTCCCAGCGGTAGGCGAAGCGGCAATGAGAGTCGACTTGCAGAAACCAATCTTCTCCCTGCCACAGCTTCATGATCTCGGCGCGTGCCCAACACGCACCCTTGCTGTCCTGCCACTTTACTTCGAGCACGCGGAAGCGTGGGTCATCGAGAAACGGCAATTGCTCTTCGGGGCCTCGTTGCCAGCAGATGCCGAAGGTGAGCCGTTCCGGGTGGCTGGCCTTGCGAAGGCAGTCGGCGATGGTGGGCACGAGCTGCAGATCGCGGTAAGACGCGATCGAAACGAAGATGCGTTGATTGGGGATGCGTTCCTTGCGGCTTTCCATAGGGCCTGTCTTGCCAATCTCAGGGTAGCGTTTGCGGGCAGAATTTGCAGCGCAGGACTCTGGGGACGGGAGCAGATGCGCTTGCACTTATGGTGGGGCGCAAAATCGGGGTTCGCAGGCGCTCTGGAGGGCAAATGGTTCCTCGGGGGGATTTTATTTTCGACGATTCGTCTGCGATTCGGTCGGCGATCCTCGCGGTGCGGACGCAACTTATTCATTCCTGAAGGGTCTATGTAGTCATACAGATTTTTGCACACGGGATCGCTGTGTTCCGCCCGCAGCATCTAATGCCTTAACAGATACCGTGCCTTGATGGGGCGCGTCTTTCTATTCAGGAGTTCCTTAGAATTAAACGTATGACCTCCCCGCGATCTTTCCATTTGCGATTTTTGACGTTTTCTGTTGCTGCTGCGCTTTTGTGTGTGTCCGCGATGGTTGCGTTTGCCGATCCGGCGCCGTTTGACCTGAACGGCCCCAAGATCGAAGTCACGGTGACGCGTGGCGGCATGACGCTGCCGATTACCGAGGTTCCGAACCTGGTGGCGGGCGACACTCTGTGGATTCATCCGGATTTCCCCGCCGACCAGGAGTCGCGCTACCTGCTGGTGGCGGCGTTCCTGCGTGGGCCGACGAATGCTCCGCCGGAGAAATGGTTTTACAAGGC
>JBARHV010000007.1:0-4537 GCA_049799415.1 Silvibacterium sp. | reverse complement strand
ATCGGACGGTGTAACCTCTGGCCTCGTCCTCGGGGTCGATCCGGCTGTCGATTCGGGCATGGCAGCCGGTCGTGCCGTCACCCAGAACGGTTACCAAGTTGGCCGCACAAGACGTGCCGCCCTGGCTCCTGCGCTTGCGGTGCTGCAGCGAGTACCGCTGGCCGATGACGGAAACCGCGCAGCAGACGCATGCGTAGCCGTCGCGCTCAAGCACCAGCAGCCGCGTCTTGCGGTCGGGCCCGGTGTCGCTGCCAGCGGGCAGCGGGTGGCGTGCTGCGGATGCTGCCGAGCGGACGTGCCATCCCCCGCAGCCGGGTACCCAGCACTCCTCGATGACGGCTCCGGACTGCTGGCCGCGCTTGGAAAGCTGGGCGGCGAGCTTGGTCTTGTACCGGGTGCCGCAGCGGCGCATCTCCTGGCGCTGGTCGAGGCTCATGACCCAAACCCCTCGATCGCGCTCGCCTGGGCGCGTTCATTGGCCCCGATGGACCGGCACGTGTCCCAGTCGTCCTTGAGCACGTCCATGGCCGCTTTGCAGGCATCGACCTTGCTCTTTTCCACATCGGCCGTGAACACGGCGTCGGCGGCGGCGAGCTTCGCCGTCTGGGTGCGCTCCTCCTGCGGCCCTTCGTGGGCCAGGAACGCCCGCGCGTGCGCCATCGTGGCGTCCTTGCGGGCACGGGCGTGGGAGACGGTGAGGCTTTCCAGGTCGGCCACCTTGGCCCGCCGCAGCCGCTGGACCCTGACCATCACCTGCGCGATCTCGCGCGTGGTCAGGTCCTCTAGTTCCCTGCCGCCCTCGATGGGGAAGGTCTCCAGCCGGGTCATTTCGCGGTGCCCTTGATCTTGCGCACGCTTAGCCGGGGAGCCTGGCCGGGCTTGACGGTCATCGGTACTGCCTCGCTGCGGGCTGCGTAGCCGGCGCGGACGGCATCCTCATCGAGCACGTCTCTGTCCTCGCCGCCTTCACCGAGCGAGATCCGCCAGTCTCCCGCCCGCCCGCGCAAGCCGCGGATCATTGGCGCCAGGCGCTTCTTCTCCTTGTCGGCCGCCGAGTAGGCCGCGTTCGCCTCGCCGTATGCGGCCACTGCGGCGGCCAGTTCGGGATCGGTGATGTCCTCGTCGGCTCCCGGGTCGTCACGGCTGCGGCAGAGCGAGAAGAACTCGCACCAGTCCTGGCAGTAGGCGTAGGGCTTGTCTTTCGGCAGGCGCTCTCCTGCCGCCATGCGCCTGCGCGCCTCATCGAGACGGTCGGCACCCTCGTCAGCCAGTGAGCGGTCAAACGGTTCCTCGTAGGCCCACCAGTCGGCGAACGTGCCGTCAACCGGCACCACCAGCAGGCGCACCGTCGCCCCCGCGGGAAGCTCGCCCGCGTCGACCAGGCCGGCCGCATAGCCGTTCGCCTGGATCCGCTTTTCCCGCAGCAGCGAATGGTCGGCCGCCCAGAGCTTCGAGTTGGCCAGCTTCGTCGTCTTGATGTCAGTGACCGAGTCCGGTTCCACGATGTCGGCGTGGCCGGGGATGCCCCGGTAGGAGGTATCGACTTCCATGCGGACGCCCGGAGCCGTGAGGATGGCCTGGAGGTACTCGTGGATGGCTGTGCCACGCTGAGCACCCCACGAGTCGGTTTCGTCGCTCGGCCAGGTGTCTTCCAGCCGGTAGCCGAGCTGCGCGCGGCAGCCGCCGACTTCCGACCAGCCGACAGAGACCTGAACTGAGCGCGGCCGGGCGGCATCGAAGTCCCGGACGCACTTGATCGTGCTGTCCAGCCAGCTCATACCGCCGCTCCCGAGTCGGCGCGGATGATGGCCGTGACCTTGTCCATCTCCTCGGGTGTCGCGTCCTCAAGGCCGTGACCGCACTCGGCGGCCAGCATCTTGTCCAGCGCGGCGTCGTCCAGGCCCACTGGCTCTCCCGCTGCCCGCAGCCCGGCCAGCGCCTTCCCGGCCGCTTCGAGCACGCCCTTGCGGTAGGTGAAGTACCTGCCGAGCCCGTCGATGTGGCTGCCGCCCGGCTCGCACACCAGCGCGGCAAGCTTGTGGGCCTCGCGTGCCCTCGTGTGGATGACGCGCAGGTCGTCCAGCGTCATAGCCTGCGATGCCTCGTCGGCGAACACCTGGGCGTCAGGGTCCACGTCCGTGGCCGGCGCCTCCGGGCGCTGAGCCTGGGACGGGCGGCTGCTGGCTGCGGGCTTGACGACAGTCCCGGCGACCGGCTGGGCCGCTGGCGCTGAGACGGGTGCCGTGTTGTCGGCCTGGGCCATCTCATCGGAGGTGTAGAGACCGCCGAGGTCTTCGGGGAACGCCTTGCGCAGGGCCAGCGCCTCAGCGCACTTGGCGATCATGGTGTCCGGCATGCTGACCCACAGCCCCATCGGCTTGCCGTCGCGGTTCGTGGGAACGTAGGCGCCGTAGCGCGCCACTGCGTCGTGACGGTTTCCGTTGCGGACCACGACCACCTTGGCGGCAGCGGGAGCCTGGCTGGACAGCCACACCTCGTGCTTGCTGCCCTTGTCGTCAAACCAGGTCGTGTCCTCGTAGGCATAGTCGATGCCGGAACGGTCAGCAGCCCGGCGGGCGATCAGCCGGAAGCCGTCAATCGACGTCTGCGGCCGGTAGACCGTGCGCCCCGCGCGCTTGTCGAAACGGCCGATGAGGTAGATCTGCCGGGTGAACGGGTCAAGCTTGCGCCGCTGGCACTCGTGCAGGAAGGTCTCAAGTTCGGCGCGGGTTACATCGCTGCCGATCCCGGACTGCTCCAGGACGGCGAGCTGGCGGTCGTCCCAGTAGGCCTGGTCATCGCGCAGAGCTAGCGCGGTCATGTGTAATCTCCCCCTTGCGCGCCGTCTCCGGGCGCGGTGTCTTCGTGTGGTTCTGGTACGGGTTCGCCTGCTTCGGCGGTGGCGACAGCGGACTCATCGGCCTCACGCGGCTCCTCGTCCTCGCTGCGCTCTTTGCCTTCCGCAGCGGCCTGCTCGGCGTGAGCCTGCTCGAACGCGGCCAGGGCTTCCTCTTGCGCGGGTGGCAGGACGGGCGCCTCAGGCTCGGGCAGCGACTCCAGCGGTGACGAAAGGATCGGAGCGGGCTTCGCTCCCGTCTCCCGCCACCGGATGTTGCGCTGCACGCACTCGCAGTCGGGCCGCCGCAGGTCGCACCTGAACTGGCCGCCGCCGATGCTGGTCATCTGCGAGGAGAGGCCCGAGACGTGGCAGAATCCGCACTCAACGATCTTGTCCGGCTCGGGCTCGGCCTCCACAGCCGTAGCGACCGCGATGGGCCGCAGCGGCGTGCTGGCGCGCAGGTCTGGCCGCGGCAGCGAGGCCGGTGTGACTGGTGGCATCTGGGACTCCGTGACGACGGGAAGTTTCCGATGGCGGCCGAGCCGCTCGGGCTTGCGGCGCAGGTGCGGCCACGCGGCGGGGCCGGTCATGACGCTGCCTCAATGGGCACCAGGGCGATCCGGCAGTCGTGGCCGTCGATCTGGCAGCAGGTCAGGCAGGAGCCACCACCGGGCTGCTTCGCTGCTTCAAGGTGCATGTCGCAGACCCAGCCATCGCGCATGTGCTCGTGGACGCAGATACGCCGGATGGGCCGCGCCGGACGCGGTGTCAGATCGGCGCACTTGCCCAGCAGGTGCCCCAGGAACTCGATCTCGACTTCGCAGCCATGGTTCTCGGTGCTCATAAGGCCGCTCTTTTCTCGGGGTAGCTGTCGTCCCGCATTCCCAGCGCGCACTCGCGCCGGTCCAGGCACGACCCGGCGAACGCTCCGCTGGGGGACGTGCAGGGCTCGCCGGACGGGACGTTGTGGACGGGGCACGGGACGGCCAGGGCGGCGTCTGCCTTCTGCTTGCTGGTCAGGCGCACCGGGTCACCGCCTCTGCGATCTCCCAGTCCAGCCGGGCGCGCTCGACCTGTTCGGTGACCTCGGCCACCAGCAGGTCCGCCGCACGCTCCCTGGCCTCCATCAGCTGGGCGACCGGGATGCCGGTGCGGGATGAGATCTCCTGGAACTGGGCCAAGATCGTGAGCGGCTCCGGGGTCGTGAAGATCCTCATGACGCACCTGCCGGGACAATCTCGTCGGGCACGTCAAGGTCGAAGCTGAAGGGCCCATCCACCAGGTCGTGGTCGAAGCGCGCGATGAAGCCGGGGACGGGCAGCGGCAGCGGCACCACGGCGAAGATGTCGCCGCGGTAGAGGGTGACGCCGCCGGTCCCGACGCGAACACCCAGCTCGGGCAGCGCGCGGTAGATGGCCAGCGCGACCGGGCACTTTTGGCAGTCGCCCGCCAGGCCGTGCTGGATGTCCTGCTCGGTGACCTGGATCGTGACGATCATCGCTGCACCGCCTCTTCCGCGTTCGGGTGGCGGAGCGCGCCAAGCTGCCGTTCGGTCACGAACCGGTCCGCCGGCATGGCCACGCGCTCCATCGGGGCCGACAGGGCGACCTCGTCCCGCCCGGCCCAGTCCTGACCGGTGATGACCGGCTGGACGGGGACGGGGCGGAAGTCGCCCTTGCGCCAGCGGGGGCACAGCAG
>JBARHV010000006.1:0-16739 GCA_049799415.1 Silvibacterium sp. | reverse complement strand
GGCCCCGATTGCAATAACAATTGTTCGCAGAATTTGAGCGGCGATTATTTTGAATTTGCAAACCACTACGGCCCGTTGAAGATTGTAAATCGGGGGAAGGGTGCGGACGGCATATTCAGGTGGTTTGGCACCGATCCATCGGCAGTTGCGTGTACTAGCCACGACGCGGCACAGCCAGCTGGTTCAACGTGCGCCTACGGTCGGACTAACCAGAACGTCGGCACCGCTCGCGTCGGTACGGAGCGTGGCCCAGGATTCCAGAACTACGATCTGTCGCTTTCCAAAGGCTTCGCAACGATCAGGGATGAGAGTCTCAAGGTCCGCGTCGACGCCTTCAACGCATTCAACATTTCCAGTTACGGAACGCCTAGCAGCTACATCGGTGGCAATGCGGCAACGGCTTGGGGTGTGATTAGCGGGACGGCCTCCGGACCACGGAAGATTCAGCTATCCATGGTCTACCAGTTTTAACCACTACTAAGTGTCCCACCGCTCTGCCGCGGGACACTTACCTTCAGCCTCGAGATGTCCGCATGAATGCACCCAAGCCTATCGGACTGAATACTGCAGGGCTGAAGGGGCTTTGCCTGAGCTTCAGACGTCGCATGTATTCCACTGCTGCGGCAGAGGACAAAAAATCTGTCGCCATTCTGTGTTTATAGTCTGGATTTGCGCTTGTCTAGGCGCGGAGCGTACATTTCACGTTGATTCGGCTGTGGCGGGAAACCAAATAAGGAGCACGTTAACAATGCCATCAGTATTCATCGGGAGATGCGTGACCAGAAGAGTACGGTTTGTCATCTCGGCATGCGCAGTCCTGGTCTGCCTGGGCAGGGTATCTCACGTCCATGCTGCGGCCGTTCAGGCCTGGTATGGAAAACTTACAATTCCGACGTATTCTCTGGGACCGGCCGATCCGAATCCATCATTTCCGTTGATTAACTCCAACGGGATATATCCCTATACGATGCTGGATGACTTAACCGATGTTCGGCTCCCGAAGACGTATCAAGCCCTCTATCTAGAGAATCAGTACCTGAAGGTCATTATCCTGCCACAGTTGGGCGGGCATGTCTATTCTGTGTACGACAAGATCGATCATCGTGAGGTTCTTTATCGGAACAATGTAGTCAAGTACGGTTTGGTGGGTCCGCGTGGTGCGTGGATCGCCGGCGGTATGGAATTCAGCTTTCCGTATGCACACACGAGGACTACGGTGTCGCCCGTGGAATCGACGCTTCGTCATAATCCCGATGGAAGCGCATCAGTCATTGTTGGATCAATTGACTGGGTCTCCAATATGTATTCAGAGATCGCGCTAACCCTACGTCCCGATACGGCCAGGCTTCAGGAAGACGTGACCCTCTTTAACGCCACACCGCAGGCGAACCTGTATCTTTTCTGGACCAATACGGCTGTCAAGGCTACAAACGATCTGCAATACGTCTACCCTATGCGGGAAACCATCGATGACGATCCCTTTGCGGTGGTGCGGGCTTGGCCTGTGTCAAACGGGGTTGATAACAGCTGGTACAAGAATGTTCCGGAAGCCATGGCGGTTTTCGGCCGGGCAGTCCATCGAGACTTTTTCGGAGTCTACTATCACGGGTCTGACTATGGGATAGTTCATGTCGCCGACTTTCGACAGGATCCCGGGAAAAAGATTTGGACCTGGGGTACGGCCCGCAGCGGTCGGATATGGGACAAACTTCTCAGCGATGACGATGGACCGTATAACGAAATCCAGAGCGGTCGCTTTCCTACACAGGGATTCCGCGAGTTTATGGAGCCGCGCCGGGTTGAGAAGTGGACAGAGTATTGGTACCCGATCGGCGGTCTAAAGGATGGATTTGTTGACGCCACCAGCCAGATGGCCATCAACGTCAGTTACTCTGCGGAGAATGGCCCGAAGCCGAATGCTACCGTACTGGTGAGCCCGGCGGTGGAGGCGATCGGCGCGACGCTGATGATAAAGCAGGGCAATAAGGTCCTAAAAGTAGTCCATGCAGTCCACCTGCTGCCGCTACACAGCGAAGCCTACACGGTTCCCGTGCAGGATGTGGAAGCCGCGAAGCGGAACCTGGAAGTTGAAGTCACCTCTGCGACCGGGCAGTCAATGTTGCACTGGTCCGCAAGTGAGCCCCTCGACGGAAATCCTGATTTTGTCCCTCATGCAGGAACGGCGCTGCGGTCGGAGATTCCCGACTCAGCGCAGACCCCGACACAAGCGTTGTACCTGCGAGGGGTTTTTCTGCAGAAAATGGGCAATATGCAGGGCGCACTGAAAGTTTATGAGGAAGTGCTGCAGCGCGATCCAGATTATATCCCGGCACTATTGCGCGAGGCATGGTATCACTATCAAGCTGGCGACCTTGCTCAGGCTGAAGACCTCATCGCCCGCGCAGTAAGTCGAGATGAGACGAACCCCGAGGCCCAGTACGCCTCCGGAGTGGTTCATCGCGCGGCGGGTCGACTTAGTCTGGCGATGAATGGGTTCTGGACATCGATTCATTATGGTGGATCAACAACTCCGGCACTCATTGAGCTTGGCGAGATTGAAATCCGTCAGGGAAATTATCCCAAAGCTGTAGAACTATTGAAGCAGGCAGTCGGCTCTAATCCAGACGACGCCTTCGCACTTGCTGACCTGTCCGTTGCCGAACGACTGTCCAGAAAGTTCAAAGATGCCCTCGCGGCTGCGGAGAAGGCGGTTGCAGTCATGCCATTGCTGCCCTATGCGCTTGCTGAACAATTCGAAGACCAACAGTCTCTGGCGGCGAAAGCTCCTGTGAAGCAGGATGCTAAGAGCGACTGGAAGGAGATCATAGGGTCAGATCCGCAGAATTATTTAGCGATCGCGGCTTGGTATCACAGTCTTGGCGCATGGCAATCTGCCGACCTCATTCTCAAAGCTGCAGAGACAGATCCATCCACATCATCTGTCTCGCCACTGGTGAATTACTACCTGGCATCTGACGCCCGGCAAGAGGGCAATCCGCAAGCAGCCGAGCGGTATGCAGGGTATGCGGCAGCGTCCGGAACTGTGGCGGTTTTCCCGAATCGACTAGAGGATAGTTCGATCCTGCAAGAGGCACTGCAGTCTAATCCAACAGACCCACAGGCCAAGTATGAACTAGGCAATTTCCTCTTTGCTCACGAGCGATATGAGGAAGCCGCAAGCTTATGGAGTAAAGCGATAAGCGAAGGCTTCAACAACTCGGTTATTTTGCGGAATAGGGCAGTATTTGAATGGCACGTCACGCATGAGTTGTCGAAAGCCGCCGAAGATTATGGTCGCGCTATCTCGCTCGATCCAACTGAGTACAGGCTGTATTCAGACCTGGATGAAATCTATGAAGAAGAGGATGACATGAATGCGCGAAACGAACTCTTCCAAAAAGCTCCCACGCGAGTGCTCGATCACGATAGCGTCCGCGCGCGGCATGTCATCTTTCTGATGGAAAAGAAGCAATACAAGGACGCTTTGGCAGAGCTTGCAAATCATAACTTTAAGCCCTGGGAAGGCGGCGTTTCCATTCACAATCTCTATGTTGTCGCCAACATGCAGAGTGGTCAACAAGAACTGGCAAATCACCAACCCGCTCAGGCCGAAGAATCCTTCCGTGACGCTATGCGATATCCGGAAAATCTGGGCACGGGCGAGCCGAGCATGCCGGCTACGTCGGAGCAGCTTTATTGGTTGGGGAATGCGCTCGAAGCCGGGAACAAGCACGAGCAAGCCAAAGAGGCATGGGTGAATGCAGCGAACCAGGGGAAGGGCTCTGTCGGATCCTGCCAAATTTTTCCGGCACTCTCCTTCCAAAAACTTGGCGAGCAGAACGCGGCTCGGGAAATGTTGCAGCAATGCATCCGGAACGCCGAGCAGCCGAGTGCTTCAGCCGGTGCCTTGTTCAACGGGGGTATGGCAGAACAGTACAGTGAAAATGTTGCGCGGGCCCGAGAAGACTTCCGCCGAGCTCTGGTTGTTGATCCGCTTTATTGGCGTGCGCGCGTTGCATTAGCCGCAACAGAGTAATTTGAGCAGCGCCTTCGGATGGCCTAAAATCGGCTCGAGTCTTCTCGGCGTCCCAGAAGTTCCGCAACCGGTATTGAGCACACCGGGAAAAAGAAAGCCGTCATGAGAGCTCTAACACGTCGCCGGTTTCTGCGCACTGCGATTGGAGCTGCGGTGGGTAGTGCAACGAGAGGGCATTGCATGGTAGGTCCAAAGACGGCTCCGTTGGTCATCGTTTCCGAACGTATCGATAACGACAGCAAGCCCGACGGCGATCTTGGGAAGAAAATGTGGTTTCGAGCCAAGCCGGTATGGTTTGATCAGGCGGCTTTTTCTGAATCCCGGTACCGGGACCTTAAAACCAAAGTCGCGAGTTGCTGGACCACGCAGTTTCTATATCTCGCGTTTTGGTGTCCCTATGAAACGCTAACGGTATACCAAGGGGAAGATGCGACGATCGAGCGTGACCGCCTGTGGGAGCGCGATGTTGTCGAAGCCTTTATCAACCCGGACCCACAATCGCCTTCGCATTATTATGAGTTTGAAATCGCGCCTACCAACCAGTGGCTGGATTTGGATATTGACCTCGCCCGCACGCCATTCAATGATGCGGGGTGGAATTCGGGTTTCGAACATGCTACCAGGGTCGATGTTTTGAAGCGGGTGTGGACGGCTGAGATGAGAATCCCGGTTCGCTCGATGGGGCTTGAAGCAATCTTTCCGGACGTGGATTGGAGGATCAACTTCTATCGTTGCGATGGACCGGGAGATGATAGCGCGAGGCGAATGCTCAGTTGGGGGCGCCTGCCTGTCCGAGTTTCGGGGGGCACGTTTCACCAGCCGGCTTCGTTTGGTGTACTGCATTTCGACGGCTCTTCGTAAGGGAATACCTGGCCTTTGCCGAAGAGTGTCAGGCAGATATAGATATGAATGTCGCAATCACGGACATCTCAGCGCCAAGCGATGTTCGCTTGGGAAGTTCGGCACGACGCGTGAGGAAGGAAAGTGCGACGGAGGTCTGGGCCAAACAGTTGGCGGATGGTAGCCGAGCGGTAGCACTCTTGAATCGGGGCACGACGCCCACAGTTATCTCGGTATCTTGGGAGGACCTGGGCTACCCGTCGACTTTGCCGGCATTCGTTCGAGATATTTGGACAAAGAAGGATAAGGGGAAGTATTCGGGAAGTTATGCAGCGGAGGTTCCGGGGCACGGCGTTGTGCTGGTGGTTGTGCGCCCATGAAGGGCCTGCGGTTCATAACCCAAGCATCCCTATTTCATTGCGCGGGATAGAAAAGATAGAGCTTGGAAATGCGCTCATCCTCGCCGATATAGATTGTCCCGTCGCGGTCAGAAGCCATCGCGCCGATCACATAAGCTTGCCACGTATAGTAGGGCCTGCGATTTACATCTACGAAGCCCAACACGTCATAGACGCTGGTTGATGGATCAAAGCTAAAAAGACGCGCCATTTCGTCTTTGTCGCCACCCACTCCGTAAAGTCTTCCACTCGGTGCGCGCACTAATCCGTCAATTCGATATTGATTGAGTGGCTTTCCCAAGTTTGTCACTGTGAGCTTTTCCGGGTCGAGCCGGAAAAGGTAGCCGTCGGATGTACCACCATAAATAACACCGGAGGGATCCAGTAAGAAGGCGTCAACCCGCGTCCAGGGCTCCCGGCCTGGAACCGCGGGCGCTTGAATCAGGAGCTTTTCGAGCTTTTGCGTCTTAGGATCAAACTTGAAGAACGATCCGTTTTCGCCTGTGGCAAATACGTTTCCCTGCTGATCTACCGCCAGCATCCGGGACATCATCTTGTCCCTCTGAAACTTCTCCCCCTGGGGAATTGTCGTTGCCACTACTCCGAAGTCCGTGAACTTTGCGCTGGCGATGGAGTACTCGAAGAAATGGGCATTTGGCACAGTCAGTCCATAGATTGCATTCGCACTGCGATCGATCGTCAAAGTGGAAATGCTCTCTCCGGGGACCGGCTGACCCATATCTGTAACTGACAATGGTTTGCCGATTTGGATCGGTTGATTGTCTTCATCGTGAGGGGCGTACTTCAGAATGTGCCCGTCAGGAGATGTTCCTATATAAAGATCGCCCGAGGCCGAAACAGCCAAAGCATTGGCAACTGACGTGGCGCCCGGGATAGCACCGAGAGGCTGGATGTACCCGTGACGTGGAATCAGGACGAACAGATGCGCACGGCTTCCGCTTGTGGCTCCGTAAAGATATCCGTTCGGCGCGACGGTGAGCGAAGTTATGCCCGATTCTCCATCCGGAATGACGTCGATCGGCGGGTAGCCTAGATCGCGCGCGTCAATCCGCGTCTGTAAGACCACCACTGAGTCATAATCTCGATTCCGTTGGCTGTGAGCATTGGCAGCGAAAAGAAAAATCAGGGCAACCAGGAGCGATCCTTTCAGTCTCATCGAACCTAAACCGCCTTAGGATGGAAAATAAACAAGGCTAAACGGAAAGGGACACCTTGAATCGTTCCACCTTGGCCCGGGTCGTCTCCAGCCTTGCTTACGCTGACGGCTCCGACAAAGTAGATCGTTCCATCCGGTCCCGTATCGGCAGCATTGGTGCCGAGAACAGGTCGCCCGTCTGGCAAGCGCATTTCGCCAAGGTCCTCAATCCTGCCGGTGCGCAGATCGTAGGTCATTAAATGGGAAGCAGCCACACTCGCGCTTCCACCGTAGTCAAATTCCGCTCCTGCTGCCGCATAGTAAAGCTTTCGATCCTGCCCGATCGTCAAGCTCAAAGTTGCATACGGCACGTCGCGCCGCGAGGCAAATGCGGGAATACACATCTGTCCCAGGGTCTTCACCTGGCTGTCGGGCGGGGCAGCAGGATCGAAGGAAAACAGCGTGCTTGCGCTTTCTTCCACTCCATAGAACTTCTTCGTGGCTTGGTCCCACACCACGACGCGCCACGCAGTCTCCGACTTATCGTAGTCACGGCCTAGCGATATACCCTTCTCACGGATGGGCAGCCGCGCGGAAAGCTCACGAATGCTGTCCGTCCTGGGATCGTACTTGTAGATCCGTCCCGCGCCGAAACTCCCGTAAACATTTCCTTCATCATCAATGCCCAGGGTGCGGCAAATGGAATCCCAGTTGTTGACTCTGCCCTTGTCCACCTTGGCGCCCGTGTCCACGTCGTAATAGACAAAGTGTCCCCGAGGATGCGTCAATCCGTAGATACGGTTGAATTTGGGGTCGTAGGCGCCCGTATTCATTCCCTCGAACCTGGGACCTATGCCGAAGTCCTCCGTTTTCCCTGTCCTAGGGTCATAGGCCATGTAGTGCGAGCCGGGATATCCTTCCGGGGTAGCGAAGCGGGCATAGTTAAACCACCATCCGCCATGGGTCGCAAAATAGATGCGTCCGTCCGTGCCTTCCCCGAATTTTGCGTGAATCTTCGACTGCGGACCCAGGCCGAGTCCGTCTTCACCCGTGAGTTTGGCAAGGTCGCCGGCGTCGACCATGCGGTCTGTTTTCGAATCGTAATAAACAAGATGTCCGTTGCAGCCGTGGCATGCCAACCCGACGTATACCTTTCCATCGCTTGCCGCCTTCAACGCCGCCCAGTTGCCGTCCATCGTGGCCAAACCGGGAAAGAAACGGTACTCGACGGTTACCGTCCTTGCAGGTGTCTCGGCTCGTGCAACACAGGCCAGAATCGCTAAGGCGCAAAAACTCCCGGCGATCCTTAATGACCGAAAGCCGCTCTCCATTTTTCGCACTCGCTTTGCTCGCATTGAGCCTTTTCTTAACCGCAGCCCGTCCAGCTCCGCACAGGTTCCTTATCCGGAGAGACGTTGCGTCACTGTTCCTGCAGTACACGCCACATCGTTTTAGAAAATATCTTAGCCTGCACATCCTGCGGTACCTGGCAGGTATCCAGCATCTTGTGATAGCGAGCGAGAGCGTCATCAAATTCCTGAAGATTCCCGCCAAAAACATCCGAGCCGAATACGAGCTTCTCAAAAGCGCTGGCATTGCCAGCCGGCGTATTCTGACTCACAACTCCTGTCCACCAGAAGATGGAGCGGAAGAAGCGGTAATCGTCCTTTTTCTTAATCAGCGTGCTGCCCGACACGTCAAAATAGAGATTCGGATTCCATCTCCCAATCTCGGCTGCCTCCGCATAGTCAGGGTTTCCAAGGTGGGCGCCAATGATCGTCAGCCCTGGCCAGCGTCGTGCAATAAGATCGAGGTGCGTAACCCGGCTCCGCTCAAAACTTACATTTTCAGGCTGTTCAGGGTGCAAGCGATTCACGATGCCAGTGTGAAAGAGAAGAATCATGTGATATTTCGCGGCACGATCGTAGATAGGCCAATACGCTTGATCGTCGTAGTTTTTCTGGGTTGAGGTAATCTCGCCCAATCCCCGAAATCCGGCGTTGTGAAAACGGTCGATCTCGCTGAGTACGTTCGGGTCATCCAGTTTGATATCTCCAAAGCCTATTAAGCGGTTCGGATGTTCATGAATAAACTCAACTGCGCTTGGAAAGCCTTTTGGCGTTGTCAGCAGAAATGCTAATCCATCATTTGCTTCGAGCTTCTCGAGGAGTTTCTCCAGAAACCCTGGTTCACCGTTGTAATGCACGTGAACGTCGATCAGCTTTGGAGGATGCGACTGCGCCAAGGCTGTCAATGATATTGAGAGCAAACCCAGAACAAGCACCCATCCAAAACAGCGCCGCATTGATCCCTCATTCATGGTTCCTGGATTCCGATCCGGGCCCGCCACAGGCTCCAGCAAAATTCGCCGCCCGAGGCGCTCCGATCGAGCCGCCATTATCATGAAGGCTCTACCGGCCACGATCGGTTGCGAACCTTGAGTCACCAAAACATCTCGTCGCGGACGCATCGCGGCCATCGGCGAGACCAAAGAATCTGACTCATTCCCCAACAACTAGCTCCGACCGGAGATCCAGGGAGCGGCAGATCACGACTGTCTGGCTCTATTCAGTTTCTGGAGCACTCTAATTCAAGAAAATTATCCATGTCAAGAGAAAATCATAGCCATCGTCTATCGTCCTTATTATGTGGCAATTTACGCTAATTGGGGCAACGCAAAGATTTAATTAGCGTTTATTGTGACAAGATTTACGATAAATTTTCTTGTAATCTGTGAACATTTTCCATACACTGATCGCCTGTAATGCGAATTTTGATGCCTCATGCACTTATGACTTCCGCAACATCACTGAATTCCGATGAATTTTGGCCCGGATTCGGCCACAAAAGGTAGAGTATGAAGGTGATGGATCCCCAAAAAAGTAAGATTGGACTCCGCGAAATCGCGTCTGCGGCAAACGTAAGCATTGCAACGGTCTCTCGTGTGCTGAATGGGAACAACCGCGTCGATCCCGATATTCAAAAGGTAGTTTTACAAGAGGCCAAGAAACTTGGGGTTGAATCTTCTCAGCGGAATAAAGCAAAAACCCTGGTATTTCTTCTCAGCAATCGAGCGATGCCACATGCTTTTCATTCGCGCATTCTCAGCGGAGCCGAAGCGCACTGCGCCGCGCACGGATGGAACATGGTGTTTCTTTCCTTCAATTATTCATCCAATATTCCCTGGACTGAGTTGCACCTGCCAGTTGTGATCCAGCGTCAGGATATGATCCGGGCAGTCATTTTGGCGGGCTCGAACTCGACGAACCTCACCAAGCTGCTGGCGCACAAAGGCATTCCTTTTGTTGTTTTTGGCAATAATTTAATTGGAGAGCAGCAGGATCTGAAAGATTGCGATGTGGTATTTGCCGATGATATTCAAGGCAGCAAAGACGCGGTCCGGTATCTGATCGAACTGGGACACCGCCATATCTGGTTTGTTGGCAACACTCGCCTGCCATGGTTTAAGCGCTGCTATGAAGGTTATCGCCACGTGATGGAAGAAGCCGGCCTGACACCACGCGAAAGCTGCACTGACTCAGAAGATGATACGGAAAGCGGATATCTCGGGACCAAGTCACTGCTGGCCCGCGATAAGTCGGTCACAGCAATTCTTGCAGGAAATGATCCGACCGCGCATGGCGTTTATAAGGCACTCAGAGACAGAGGGTTGAAGATTCCCGAAGATGTCAGCGTGGTCGGCTGTGACGATACCGTCGGCACATGGCTTTATCCAGCCTTGAGCTCCACACGGGAATTCCCCGAGCAGTTAGGGAAGCAACTCGTTGAACTTGTTTTCAATCGTCTGGCAAAACCCGACCAGGACCCTCAACGCGCTACGATTCCGACCGAATTCATCAAGAGAGATTCGTGCGGCCCAATGAGCCATTCTGGCGACAAGACCACGAGTGAGACGCGGCCACGTGCCACAACCGTATAAGCGAACGCCGATCTTGCCTGCCTAAAGATAGTCATCCTTTGAACGAATCTCATCCGGAAGTAATTCTTTACCTGGACCAGGAGTCTGCGGCCGAACTCGACGGATGAGTGTGAGCGAGGAATATAGCCGAGAGCGCGAGGTGTAATGGATCCGCTGCATGGAGAGAAGCAGGGAAAAGACCGCCTGCCTCGAAGCATTCGGGGTCCTGGTCGAGTGCGTTGGTGGATTGTCTGGACGCTGTTTTTTTCAACGGTCACCAATTACATCAGCCGCCAGACCTTCTCGGTGCTTTCGCCGATGCTCGCCATTCAATACCACCTCAGCCATACGGACATTGCGAGAATTCTCGGTGCTTTTCAAATGTCCTACGCGGTCACCTGGTTGCTGGGAGGAATTTTCCTCGATACTTTCGGTACCCGGCTCGGCCTGGCCCTTGCGGTAAGCTTCTGGTCGTTAGTGAATATAGTTACGGGTTTCGCTAACTCCGCTTCCGGCTTCGCCACCTCTCGATTTTTTCTGGGAGTAGGAGAAGGCTTCAATTGGCCTGGCGCCAGCAAGACGGTAGCCGAGTGGTTTCCCGACGATGAGCGCGGTCTTGCTGTAGCTATCTTCGACAGCGGCTCAAGTGTGGGAGGAGCGTTGGCGGCCCTGATCATTCCATGGATCGCCATCGCTTTCGGCTGGCGTTGGTCTTTTGTTTTTTCGGGAGTGCTCGGATTCGTTTGGCTGATGATGTGGTTGCATATCTATCAGCCGCTTGAACATCATGCCCGGGTGACGGCCGAGGAAGTCGCTCTCATTCGTGCAGGCCAAAAGACGTTTCCCGTTTCGCAGAGAAATGGCTTGCAGCGATGGCTTGCATTGGCCAAGAGCCGGAATGTCTGGGGCATCGTACTCGGTCGCTCATTGACCGATCCGATCTGGTGGTTTTACGTCTTCTGGCTGCCGCAATATCTAAGTGACGCGCGGGGATTCAGCCTGAAGCGCATCGCCCTGTTTGCTTGGATACCGTTTGTCGCAGCCGATCTCGGCAATTTCACTGGAGGCTTTGCCTCCCGCTATTGCATCCGGCATGGAGTTTCCGTCATCCGCGCCCGCATGTGGGTGTGTGCCATCAGTTGCCTGCCCATCCTCGCCGGCATCCCAGCGGCTCGCGTCCACAACACGTACGCGGCTTTGGCACTGATATGTATTGCTTTGTGGGGCTATGCAAGTTGGTCCACAATGGGCCTGACACTCCCTTCCGATCTTTTTCCTCAGGACGTTGTAGCGACGGTTACAGGCCTCAGCGGATTCGCGGCGGGAATCGTTAGCACGGCTTTCACTTTAGCAGTGGGCTTCCTGGTCGATCGATTCTCCTATACCCCCGCCTTCCTGGCCGCGGGCTTGATGCCCATCGTCGCCACCACCTGCTTATTTTGTTTGATCTCTCCACTGTCCGAGAAATCAATATGACGGGATGATCGTCGTCCGTTTGACAGATATCACGAGGTGCAAAATGGCTTGAAGGCGAAAATCCTCGGCGGTTCTGCCGTCCGAAGACCAATAGCGACACAGGCAGGGATGCCCGGGCCGATCAGCCAGTGGGCCGATCGTCTTCTTTCAGTCATATCTGCCGCGCATAGTTATTAGCTATTGCTTCACTATTCCGTAAACGATACACGTACGATAGTCGCGGCAAAGTGACATTTTGAGCACTTCATTCAGTTTGCCAAATCAGCAACTTACTGAATAGACAGACTGTGGAAAAACCGCCTCCCGCCGTCCCCACCCAGCCAGTTGCGGTTCTTCCGCACAGATGCCGTAAAACTCTAGGCATTCCAAATTAGAATCGTTTCGTACAGGTAGCCTCCGAACTGGCCAATTGCGGCGCTTCATCGTCATTTTGGGCATTTTTTCAGGTATGCAGTAAAATGACGTAAAAATCATATATAGAGATTTAAAATTAGCAATAGAATCACTAAATATGATTTATTTGTGCATGTAGCTAAAAGTTTGACTGAGGCCCCAGGCAAAGCGGGACAGGTGCAGTCCAGATTTCTCTGGTCTTAATCAATGTTGTATTTCAGTTGGGGGTGCGATGGGTGTTTTGCAGCGGATACTGATGGCTGTTGTACGAGGCGCGCGATCATGAGCCGCTGTCCTGTTCGCGCCCCTTCCAATCCTGGCACCCATACCCGCTGTGTTTCACAGTTTTTGATCGATGAGAGAGTGACTCATGCCCGAACCGGAGAGGTTTTCTCTGACAGGTTCGTTCCACCTGGTGCCGTGGACTCTCAGACAGGGTGCGGGCTATGAGCGGGTTTCATAACTACGATCTGAACCCGGTGATTCACATGCCAGCCTTCGGGGAGCGGGATTGTCTCGAGGGCTGGAATGAAGTTATGGCCCACATCAAAGAGTGTCTTCCTGTGACAGGGAGGTACTCCATTGGGATCGAGTGCTATCCGGGGGTAATGCTTGATGCTCTAGAGAAAAAGATTGCTTCGGCATTCCCCCAATGCACAATCCTCAATGTTGAAGATGCATACAAAGATGCCGCAGTCTTGAGAGATCAATTCCAGGAGACATTGACGACAGATCCTGTTTTCGGGAAGATGCGTCAATGGCCGATTGCGAGCTATTTCGATGAGCATCGCGTCGCAGCGCTGAAAGCAAAGATTGAACAGAAGGATGGGATGGTAGTTCTGATCGGGGCCGGCACTCCCGAGGTTCTCGCGAATCCGGATCTTCTGGTTCATGCAAACGTAACGCGATGGGAGCTGCAGAAGCGGCAACGCAGCAAAAGCATTTGCAATCTTGGGGTGCAGAACTACGAGGATTCGGCGCAGCTCCTATACAAGAACGCGTACTTTCTCGAGTGGAGAGTTGCGGACGAGGTCCGCCACGTTCTCTATGAAAGGGTGGATTACTTTCTCGATCTCGACGACGAGGAAGCTCCTCGAATGGTGCGGGGCGATGTACTCCGAGCCGCTGTTGCAACGGTAGTCAAGCGGCCGTTCAGGGTGCGGCCGTTTTTCGATCCGGGACCATGGGGAGGCCACTGGATGATGCAGACGTTCGATCTTCCGCAGGATGTTCCGAATTACGCGTGGTGTTTTGACTGTGTTCCCGAAGAGAACAGCGTCGCTCTGGGGTTTGGATCACGGCGATTCCAGCTTCCCGCAATTGTGCTGGTGCACGAGCAGCCAATTGCGCTGTTAGGAGAGGCGATCTACCGGCACTTCGGCGCGGAATTTCCCATCCGCTTTGATCTGCTGGACACGGTGGGAGGCTCGAATCTCTCATTGCAGGTGCATCCTCTGCGCGAGTATATCCGGCAACATTTCGGGATTTCCTATACACAGGACGAGAGCTACTACATTCTTGATCAATCCGGCGATTCACAGGTTTATCTGGGGGTTCGTACTGGAGCGATCCGCGATGAGATGCGCAGGGACCTGGAAGATGCGCAGGCAGGCGGGCCCGCTTTTCCCGCTGAATGTTATGTGAATCTCTGGCCGGCCCGCAAGCATGATCATTTTTCCATCCCCGCGGGGACCATTCACTGTTCGGGCCGCGATAATTTAGTGCTTGAAATCAGTGCCACGCCCTATATTTTCACGTTCAAACTCTGGGACTGGGGACGCTTAGGACTGGATGGCAGTCCGCGTCCTATCCATCTTGAGCATGGCCTGGCCAATATCCAGTGGAACCGCGACACAGAGTGGGTGAGAAGGGAACTACTGAACCAGACCGAGCTTGTTTCAACAGGCGATGGTTGGCGCGAGGAACGAACGGGACTCCATCACACGCAGTTTCTTGAGACGCGCCGCACATGGTTTACAAAAGCTGTGACGCACAATACAAATGGGAATCTGCATGTGCTAAACCTTGTCGAGGGGGAAGCTGTCAGTGTGGAAAGTCCCAGCGACGAGTTTCCACCAGTCGAGGTTCATTATGCGGAGACCTTTATTGTGCCAGCCTCGGTTGGAGCCTACACCATTCGGCCTCTAGGCAAGACGAACCAGCCATTGGCAACCATCAGAGCGTATCTATGCAACAGTGATTAATGATGAGCTCACGCTTTTATTACCGAGATCCCGAGTTTTTCGAACGGTGCAACCGCTTCTGCGGTTGCACCCTGGTCGGTGATCAGGCAGTCGATTTCACGCGTTTCGCACAGAAGCCATTTGCTGACTGTGCCGAGCTTGCTGCGGTCTGCGACGGCAACTTTTTTCTTAGAGTGTTGCGCTAGTTTACGAAGCACCTCGGCTTCGGCAGGATTGGTGCATGTTAAGCCGTGCTGCACATCAATTCCGTCAACTCCGATAAACATGATGTCTGCGAAGAGCATCTCTGTTGCTGCATTCGCAATCGGACCAATTAAGGTGAACCAGTTTCCACGAAGAATGCCTCCGGTGACGATGACTTCGATGTCCTTGCGGTTGCTGAGTTCCATAGCGACGTTGACTGTATTGGTGATGATTGAAATGCCGCTGAGCACCTTCAGGCTTCGAACGACCTCGGTGGTTGTTGTGCCGCCGCTCAATGCAATGGTCTGCCCTGCCTGAACCAGTTCTGCAGCGGCCCGCGCGATGCGCCGTTTTTCTTCGGCGAAGCTGGCGATTTTGTCCTGGAATGATGCGTCGTGACGGAAGGGCTCGTAGAAGAGCGGCCCGATCGGCACAGCGCCTCCGCGAACGCGCTTGAGCAGCGACCGGTTTTCCAGATCCTCAAGGTCGCGCCGGATGGTCGCAATCGAAGCTCCCAAAGAAGCGCAAAGATCATCGATTGATACGTTCCCGGCCTCCTGAAGATTGCGAAGAATGAATTCCTGCCTTGCGGCCAAATTATCTGTCCTGTTCGCCATAAAACGAGCATACCAAAGGACAATTGCGATCAGGCATTAGGGTCTTTGTTCAAGCGCCGCTTACGGCGAGCGGGGTCCGTTCTCATGAAACGAAGCTGACTGCCCAATCCAGAAGTCAGCCGAAGTGACGGCTGCCATCGCGTGCTCAACCTTCGATTTCTTAAAGAAAGCAATGTATGAATCGTGAGATTTGAGCGAAAATGATTTATCAATCACAAAAAATGATCTAAATATAGACAAAAAATCTTTTATGGGAGTATTATTCGTTTGGCATTGATCTCAGGGTGTGAGCGTGCCTGTAACTCAAGAGAAGATCGATGAGACG
This sequence comes from Silvibacterium sp., assembly GCA_049799415.1. Classification (GTDB taxonomy): domain Bacteria; phylum Acidobacteriota; class Terriglobia; order Terriglobales; family Acidobacteriaceae; genus Silvibacterium. Next base: position 1,192 of record JBARHV010000006.1, on the reverse strand, counting down.
GATTATTTGCAACGATTGTATACAGTATGCAAATGTGTCTTGGAAAATGCCGGCGTACACGCGTAGCAAAACTCGCAATTCTGGGAGGCATCAGATGATGAAGAGGGTTGTTTTACTAGTTTTGATGGGCTGTTTCTTTGCAGTCAGCGCACCAGCGCAGACTACGAACGGACTCATAACCGGAGTGGTGACAGACCCAACCGAGGCGGTGGTACCGGACGCTCAAATTGCGATCACTAATCAGGGCACTGGAATCAAGAGAACAACAGTGAGCGGACCGGATGGGCACTATATTGTGCCTCAGCTGGCTCCTGGGGTCTACGACATTACCGTCACTAAAACAGGATTCAGCCAGCAAAATCAAGCGAGTGTTCAGCTGGAGGTCAACCAAAGTCTCACGCTGGATTTCAAGCTGGGGTTAGCGTCTACTGCCCAGACTGTGCAGGTCACAGGCATTCCGCCGATGCTGAACACGACTTCCGCAACCCTGAGTAATGTCGTGAATCACGAGGAGACTGTTGATCTGCCGCTGAACGGACGCGAGTTCACACAACTAGCCTTGCTGTCTCCAGGGGCATCGCCGGTGGAAAACGGCCAGCAGAGCGCTTTTGTGGTGGCACTTGGCGCCGGAGGAATCAGTCCATCCATCAATGGACAGCGCGGCGAGCAGAACAACTTCACGATGGACGGTATCCTGAACAACCAGATTTATACGAATACCTGGGTGATTGCTCCTCCACCGGATGCCATTCAGGAATTCAATGTTCAGGCGCACATCACGGACGCACAGTTTGCCATCAGCAGCGGCGCGAACATCAACGTTGTGACGCGCTCTGGGACGAACACGTTTCACGGCGCTCTTTGGGAATTTCTCCGGAATGATGCACTCGATGCGCAGACATATCCGGATACGAGCAGGTTGCCTTATCGGCAGAATCAGTACGGGCTTTATTTTGGCGGCCCTGTGATGCTGCCGAAGCTGATCAACGGGAAGAACAATACCTGGTTCTCACTATACTGGGAAGGCTTCCGTTCTACTCAATCGTCAAGCTACTTAGCGAGCGTCCTGACTCCCGATATGATCAGCGGGAACTTCTCTTCGGTGCTCGGCAGCCAAGTAGGAACAGACAGCCTGGGGCGGCCGGAGTATGCGAATGAAATCTACGATCCTCTAACCAGCACGCCGGATCCG
>JBARHV010000005.1:0-32277 GCA_049799415.1 Silvibacterium sp. | reverse complement strand
AGGTAAACCATGACACAACCTGCAACAACGGAGATGACCTCTGAAGAGGTTGTCCGGATTACGCGCGAGACGAACTACGGCACGTGGCGATTCCAGAAGGGATGGACTCCGCTGCACATTGTCGATGCGGAGGGTTGCTACATCACGGATGGAAACGGAAAGCGGTATCTCGACTTTTCGTCGCAACTGATGTGCATGAACCTCGGCCATAAGAATCCAGCGGTCGTGGATGCGATCGCGAAGCAGGCGCGCGACCTGGCGTATGCGATGCCGGGGTACGCGACGACGGCACGCGCTGAGTTGTCGAAGCTGCTGCTGGAGGTCTTGCCGAAGGGTCTGAACAAATTTTTCTTTACAACTTCTGGTACGGACGCGAATGAAGCGGCCTTCAAGATTGCGCGCATGTATACGGGCAAGACGAAGATTATCGCGCGCTACCGTTCTTATCATGGGTCGACCGCAGGCTCGATTGCGGCGACCGGCGACCCGCGACGCTGGGCGATGGAGCCGCGCGGCAAAGGGCCGGGCATTCTGTTTGGGCCGGAGGTGCATTGCTATAAATGCCCGATCCGGCATACCTATCCGGAATGCGGCATTGCGTGCGCGGATTATCTAGAACACATGATTCGCAATGAGGCGGACGTAGCAGCCGTGCTGGTAGAGCCGATTGTGGGAACCAACGGGGTGATTGTTCCTCCGGACGAATACATGCCGAAGCTGCGGCGGATTTGCGATGAGACCGGCGTGCTGCTGATCGCCGACGAAGTGATGAGCGGGTGGGGACGCTCAGGCGCATGGTTTGCGATGAACCTGTGGAATGTGACGCCCGATATTCTGACGACGGCGAAGGGCATTACGTCGGCCTATGTGCCGCTGGGCCTGTGCGCCACTTCAGAGAAGATCGGCGACTTCTTTCAGGACCACTACTTCGCGCATGGGCATACCTATGAAGCGCATCCGATGACATTGCTGCCAGGTGTGGCGACGATCCGTGAAATGCAGCGACTGGGGCTGGTGGAGCGGGCGCGGGAGCTCGAGCCCTACGTTGGCAAGAAGCTGAAAGCGCTGAAGGAGAAACACACTAGCGTGGGCGATGTGCGCGGGCGTGGACTCTTCTGGGGTGTCGATCTGGTGAAGAACCGGAAGACGAAGGAGCCGTTCAACACTTATACCGACAAGGTTTCCGGCAAGCCGATGGTCGTGGACCAGATTGCGGCGAAGACGTTGGGCGATGGCGTGATCCTGCAGGCATGGGTGAGCCACTTTGTGATTGCCCCGCCGCTGATTGTGACACGCGAAGAGATCGATCGAGGCATCGATACGTTGGATAAACACCTGCATATTGCCGACGAGCTGTGCGTGCCGGATTGAGCCATTGAGCAGTTGACGCAAGCGCGGGACAAAGGCCCGACTCCTATGAAGTCGGGCCTTTGTTATTTCGCTTTGATTAGCCGAGCGTGGGCATGGTGGTGTCGACGCCGGCGCGGATTCCGGTTGGCCAGCGCGCCGTGATGGTTTTGAGCCGGGTGTAGAAGCGGACACCCTCCGGACCGTAGATGGCGTGGTCGCCGAAGAGGGAACGCTTCCAACCGCCGAAGCTGTGAAAGGCCATGGGCACGGGGATGGGAACATTGATTCCGACCATGCCGGCCTGTACGCGCTGCGCGAAGTCGCGCGCGGTGTCGCCATCGCGAGTGAAGATCGAGGTACCGTTGCCGTACTCGTGCTCATTGACGAGCTGCAGTGCGCCCTCAAAGCTATTCACGCGCAGAATGCCAAGCACGGGGCCAAAGATCTCTTCTTTATAGATCCGCATCTCGGGCTTTACGTGATCGAAAAGACATGCGCCGAGAAAGAAGCCTTCGCCCTTTGGCAGCGCGCTTTTCCGTCCATCGACGAGAAGCTCCGCGCCCTCTTTGCCACCGAGTTCGACGTAGGCGCCTACCTTTTCAAGGTGCTGTTTTGTGACCAGCGGGCCAAAGTCTACTCCATCGTTTGCTCCATCTCCTATGCGAAGCTGGGCGATGCGGGTTTTTAGTTTTTCGATGAGAGCGTCTGCCGTCTGGCTACCGACGGCGACACCAACGCTGATGGCCATACAGCGTTCGCCGGCGGAGCCATAGGCGGCACCGACGAGCGCATCGGCGGCCTGGTCGAGGTCGGCGTCGGGCATGACGATCATGTGGTTCTTGGCGCCGCCGAGCGCCTGCACACGCTTGCCGTGCTTTGTTCCTTCGCGGTAGACGTATTCAGCAATCGGAGTGGAGCCGACGAAGCTGACGGCCTGAATGACGGGATGGGCGAGGATGGCATCGACGGCGGTCTTGTCTCCATGCACGACGTTGAAGACGCCGTCGGGCAGGCCAGCTTCCTTCAACATTTCTGCAAGCAGCATTGACGAACCGGGGTCTCGCTCGCTCGGCTTGAGGACAAAGGTGTTGCCGCATGCGATGGCAATGGGGAACATCCACATGGGAACCATTGCGGGAAAGTTGAATGGCGTAATACCGGCAACGACGCCGAGAGGCTGCCGCATGGACCAGCTGTCAATGCCCGCGCCCACCTGCTCGGTGTACTCGCCTTTGAGCAACTGCGGGATTCCGGCGGCGAACTCCACGGACTCAAGGCCGCGCGTGGCCTCGCCCTGCGCGTCGGAGAAGGCTTTTCCATGTTCGCGGTTGATGAGCGCGGCGACCCCGTCTATGCGGCGCTCGAAGATTTCGCGGAAGCGGAACATGACGCGGGCACGGCGCAAGGGCGGCAGGGATGACCACTGCGGAAATGCGGCTGCGGCAGCGGCGACGGCACGATCCATTTCGGCGTCATTCGCCAACGGCACGCGCACCTGGACCTGGCCCGAGGCAGGATGAAATACATCGGCGAAGCGGCCCGATGCGCCCTCGACACGAGCGCCGGAGATCCAGTGAGCGAGCCGGGGAAGGTTGATAGCAGAAGAGCCCGATGTTGCTGGACGAGGAGAGGTAGCGGTGGTTGACATGGGATTCCTCCCGGAATGAACGAGGCTTATGTTAACAGGGCAGAAGTGGCGATGTCAGGTAGAGGAGAGCGCGTGCGACGCCGCGCTGCGAGCAGCGATGACGGCCTGTGCCATACTGGCATTACTTCTCTCGTGTCCGTTGGAGAAGCGGGCGCTATGGCTACCGATCCACAACTCGTGTTCATGCGCCGCGCGATTGCGCTGGCGACGGAAAGCGTCCGCTCAGGACGCGGCGGCCCGTTTGGAGCGATCATCGTGCGCGACGGCGAGATCGTGGCAGAGGCTGCCAATTCGGTGACTGAAACCAATGATCCGACGGCGCATGCCGAGGTCAATGCCATTCGGCTGGCATGCCGTAAGCTCGGCGCATTCAGCCTGAGCGGCTGCGTGATCTACACCAGCTGCGAGCCCTGTCCGATGTGTTTGGCCGCAGTTTACTGGGCACACATCGACGCGATTTATTACGGCAACACGGCTGCCGACGCTGCGCGCGCGAACTTCGATGATGCGTTTCTCTATCGCGAGATGGCTTTGCCGCACGAGGCGCGCAGGATTCCTTCGGAACATCTGCTGGGGGATGAGGCATGGGAAAGCTTTCAAGCGTGGCAGGAGAGCACGATCAAGGTTCGGTATTAAGCTGGATCGAAGTATCCGAACAACAGGAACTGATGTGTGGCGATATTTCTATCAGTTATGAGCAACCGCTGCTGCAGATGATGGCTTTGCCGTTGCGATCAGGTGTTGCATCTCAAGGTAGACTGCGTTCGTCCATCCGAAGCCGACTTCATTGGTTGTGTATCCTGTTGCGACTGTGACATTGGACGAACCTGTCACCACGTTGTATTTTTCGCGAATGGTGTGATCGCGCAGATAATTTTCCTCAATGGTGCGGCTGAACTTGCGGGCGAGGCGCAGCGCGTCCGTATCATCGCCTGCCTTATGCAGGCCCTCAATGCTTAACCAGGTAACAGGCGCCCATCCGAAGGGGAGATCCCATTGGGTTCCCGAATTGTAAGTGCTCATGGCCAGGCCTCCGGGGCGTTCGAGCAACTTCAGGTTTTTCTCCACGGCTTTGGCCTGTGCCGGGCTGGCAACGCCCGCCCAAAGCGGATAGAAGGTCGTTACATAGACATAGTTGGAAGGGCGATGCGCCATGAAGTCGTAATCCATGTAGAGGCCGCGTTGGGGATTCCATAAATAACGGTTGATCGCGGCACGACGCATGACAGCACGGCGCTTCCATTGCGATGCTTCCGAGGGCTTATGGAGCAGGGTCGCGATTTGAGCCATGTCGCCTTCGTATTTATAGAGAAGGCTGTTGAGATCGACTCCGGCGAAATGGTGGGTTGAGCCGCTGAAGGGTCCAAAACGAAAGCTGGTGTCGAAGCCGGATTCGCGCATGGCGCGGTCGCCGGAATAGAAATCGCGCGTAAGCCAGTGCCCGTCAACGTGGGCATGGGCGCAGACAACAGACACTTTCACATTGCAGCTCAGAGCGGCAACTTCAGGCAGATCGGACGGCGACGGCGCATCGGGGAGGGTGACCAGATAGCCGGGATTCGACTGTGGATGAGCGAGCAGCCAGCGGATTACATCGCTGTAGTAGGTGCTGTCGTCCGACATTTCCGGAACCGGGCCTTGGCCCACGTCATAGTAGCGGGCGAGCCCGGTATCGCCAGCGCGATGCATGCCGCTGGTCCACAGACTGTAGTCCTTCTGAGCATAGCTGTAGGCTCGTGCGAGCCATTCCTGAATGCTCGCGCGCTGCCCGGGTGTTTTGGCGCGCGCGATCTCGGCATTGTAGACAGCCAAGACCATGGAACTGAGGAAGGGCGGCTGAGAACGCGTAAAGTAGTAGGTCCGATTGGCGTTGAGAATGCCGCCATAATGCTCGATCTCAAAGAAAAAATTGTCGACCATGCCGCGAGCAAGATCGACACGGCCATCGCGCAAGAGTCCAAGAATAATGAAGTAGCTGTCCCACCCATACATTTCGTTAAAGCGGCCTCCGGGCACGACGTAAGGATTGGGCAGATACAGAAGGCCTGAAGCAGGGATGCCGGCGGGGTTGACTTCTCCGAGATGCCGGATGATCACGGGAAGCCTCTCGACGCGCACATTGCACCTTGATTGCAGCGCGAGAACGTCTTTCGGCATAGGCAAGTCTTCAGGCAGATAGAGAATTGCCGCAGTCTTTACCTTTGGATCGACGAGCGAATGACAATCGCTCATCGAACGCGACAGAGTGCTCCAGGTGCTAGCGATGTAGGCGTCAATCGGCGGTGCGGCCTGAGCCGGTGCCGGCAAAGGAGCGTTTTGCGCGCGTGCCGCCGATGCGATGAGAAGCACACCCAGGGCGGAGATGAGGACATTCCTTCGTCGATTCAAGACGCTGATTCCCTTCCGTCACTCTGTCCCGTTACTCTGCCGGGGGTGAAGCGGCAGACTGAGGGTAGCACGACGAAGAAGCTATGTTTCCGATGCTATTTGCAGTTATCGGAGCAATAGCTCACCTGCACCATGGTGCAGTCATCCTCCAGCTCGGCTCCCGCAGTGAAGGCTTTGAGGCCAGCGAATATCTGGGTGAGTGTTGCGCCGCCGGCGATGAGCGATTGCAGGGGGGCATCGCCGAAGCATTGGCCTGAAGGGTCTTCGGCCTCAGTAAGACCGTCGGTGAGAATGAAGAGCCGTTGGCCGGGCTGAAGCTGCACGGTTTCTGAGGCGTATACGGCGTCAGCAAAGAGGCCAACCGGCAGGTTGCTGCCAGCGGCAGGGGCGAGTGATGGATCCTGCGATCCGCCAGCGGGGACGTGCAGCATGGGCTGCACATGACCACAATTGACATACTCCGCGGTTCCATCGGGCGCGAGCCGGAGGAGAAGCAGGGTTGCGTATTTGCGGATGTTCTTGTTGCAGATGTACTGGTTGGCGAAGAGTGCGATTTCAGAAAGCGAGAGTCCGGAGAGGATTTGGCCGTGGATGAGGCCTTGCAGCGTGGAGCCGAGGACGGCGGCAGAGACACCTTTGCCGGAGATATCCGCAACTACGATGTAGAGCGCCTCTTTGTGGCAGAGAACATCGTAGAAATCGCCGCCGATTCCTTTGCAGGGAACGCTTTGGGCGTCCACTTCCGCAAAGGGGAGATTGGGAATTCTGACCGACATCAGGCTCTGCTGGATTTCGGAGGCGATGAGGAGCTCTTCGCGATACCGGCGCGCGGCAGCCTCGGCCTGGGCAAGCGTGGCGTTCTCAACCAAGAGCGTAGCCTCGGTTGCGATGGTCCGCAGCAGATCATTGTCCATGCGGGTGAGCCGGCTTCTTTGCTGGCGACTGTCGAGGTAAAGCACCCCCAGCACACGAGATTCATTCGAGTCGCCTTCGGACGTGCGTTTGCGCAGGGGAATACAGATAATCGCGCGGATGTTCTGAATGACGACGCTGTCTGTGGGCTGGGCGGCCAGGGCGGAGAGGGTATCGGTAACGATGAACTCAGAGCCACTGTCAATCGCCTGGCGGATGGCGGAATGCGAAAGGGTAGAACTATCCTCAAGGATTTCCGTGCCGTGGCTGCGTCCGGCGGCGAGGGTGAGTTCTCCGGCTGGGTTCAGAAGGAAGACGTAGCCGCGTTCGACGCGGGTGAGCTCCAGGGTGGTGTCAATCAGCGCGGCCAGAATCTCCTGGACGGCGCCCACGTTGTTGAGCCGCCGGGCTGCTTCTACAAACCAACTGAGCTTGGTCAGATCGCCATCGGAGCTAGACGGCTCCTTGAGGTGGTCCAGGGTGGTTCGCAGGGATGGACGGGTGTCGGTGTTGTCGGACAAAACGAGGAGCGGCCCCTGCAGGAAGCCAAGACGAATCTGATCTCCCAGCGCAAGGGCGTGGCGGGTAACGCGCACTCCATTGACGAAACACTCGTTGCTCAGGCAGACAAGCTCCAGGCGCTGAGTGGCGGGGTCAAACTGAATCTCGGCGTGTTGCCGGGAGATGTAGGGATAGGGCAGAACCAGGTCCATCTGTGGCGAACGCCCGATCTTGAATGGAGCATGTGCATCAATCCTGGTCTCCTTCCCGCCATGGGCGAGAAGCAACGTAAAGGATTGGGAGGCAGTATCCGGCATGGCAGCATCTTAAACCCAGCAGATTCAAGCAGCCAGCATTTCGTATACAATTTCTCCACACATCCGACGCTATGAAACAGATCGTTCCTGTTCCCGGCGTCTTGCGTGATCGAGGAGGGGAAGATGGCAAGCAGCCAGAATAACTTACAGCGGCTTCACGAAGCCGGGATTCTTGTCGCAGAGAAATTTTCTGACAGCGACAAAAAGGTGATCGAACAGATCACGAGCGAAGAAGTCGAAGTCCTGATCAAATTAGGCAAGAAAATGGGCAAGGTTCCTCAGGGCAAGGAACATATGCGACCCAATATCTGCGTCTAGATACGCCGATTGATCGTGTTTCCGCTGCCGGCTGTTTCGCTTCAGGGTCAAGCCAGTGTCCCCCCTCTGGCGCACACCCTGGTTATAGGCAAAGCAAGAGCGGCGTGACCGCGCACTGAGGTAAGCCATGGACGGTCCGACGAATAGTGCGGTTCTCTGGGGAAAGATTCGTCTGGCCGAGGGCCGGCTATTCGCGGCTACGGATGCTTTCTGGAATCATTCCGATCTGGCCAGGCTGCTTCCCCGCTTTCTTATCCAGGCACATTGCCTGATGCGGAGCGGGCTGACGTTGATGAGCGTGGCGCGCGGCCTCGCACTTCAAGCAGAGCCAGAAGATACCGTGGCATGCGATCTCGCCGCTTATTTGCGGACGCATCTTGAGGAAGAGCTGGGCCACGACGCCTGGCTGCTCGACGATATTCGCACGCTCGGATTTGAGGAGCGGGAAGTTGTGCAGGCGCAACCGTGCGCTGCTGTCATCGATATTGTCGGCGCACAATACTTCTGGATGACGCATGTGCATCCGGTTGCGATGATGGGATATCTGATCCTGATGGAAGGGTATGCCCCGGTGGCATCGCAATTGGAGGATATCCGGGTGCGGTCGGGGGCACCGGCGAGCGCGTTCCGGTGCCTGAGGAGACATGCTGAAGATGATCCGGAGCATCTGGCGGAGTTGAACAGGACGCTGGACAGGATGAACCTGAGCGCCGCACAGACGCAGGCGGTTGGGATGTGCGCATTTGCCGCGATCGAGGGGTTGTCGGCGATGTTTGAAGAACTGCTGGAGAGTGATGAGACGACGGCGGCTGAGCCGTTAAAAGGACTGAGTTATGCCCGCGCTTGAAGGATCGAGGATCGCGCATTACGAGGTCCTGGAGCGAGTGGGCGCCGGGGGAATGGGCGTTGTCTGGAAGGCCAGAGATACGCGGCTGATGCGCCTGGTGGCGCTGAAATCGCTGACTCCGGCGCGGGACGGGAATGCGCTATCGCGAGCCCGACTGATCCAGGAGGCACGGGCTGCCTCGCAACTGGACCACCCGAACGTCTGCAGCATTTATCAGGTTGAAGAGCTTCCAGGCGATGAGGTCGTTATTGTGATGGCCTTCTACCAGGGAGAGACCTTGGCACAGAAGTTGATGCAGGGAGCGCTTGAGCCGGACAGCGCCCTCGATGTCGCTGTGCAGGTCCTGTCAGGGCTGGAGCATGCGCATGCGCGGGGAGTGATCCATCGCGATGTGAAGCCCGCAAATTTAATTTTGTGCGAAAACGGCGTGGTGAAGATTGTCGACTTTGGTCTGGCCAAGGACATTGGCGGAGGCGCAGGGCTGACGGCCACCGGGGAGATGCTGGGGACGGTCAGCTACATGTCTCCCGAACAGGTTTTGTGCAAGACGCTCGATCACCGGACGGATTTATGGTCCTGCGGCGTTGTGCTCTACGAGATGCTGTGCGGGGCGCACCCGTTTACGGCGGAAAGCTCTTACGGTGTCTTCGAGGCAATTCTGCAAAAGCAGCACCGCAGGATTCGTGAACATGCGCCTCACCTTCCTCCTCACCTGGAAGAGGTCATTGAGAGAGCGCTGGACAAAGAGATCCTGCGGCGTTTTCAGAGCGCCGCTGAGTTCCGTGAAGCGCTCCGGCCTGCGTCGGAAACCCACCTGTTCCGCACGACACAAAAGATGGTGACGCCGCAGGAGTTGCGCATAGCCGCGGTTCCCATGGACCGGTCGCTGGTGGTTTTGCCCTTCAGCAGCACCGAGCAGGATGAGGCGACGCAGGACTTTTGCGATGGGCTTACCGACGAGATCATTACGGACCTCTCAGCAGTACACTCGCTGCGCACGATCTGCAGCACATCCTCGATGCGGCTGAAGGACTCGACGCAGTCTCCAGCGAAGATTGCCGAAGAGCTTGGCGTTCGCTATGCACTGCGCGGCACGGTGCGGCTGGGTGCAACGAAAAATGCGGCGCAGCAACCGGGCGGGAGGGCGATCCGGGTGACGGCGCAACTGATCGATCCGCGCAGCGATTCCCTGGTGTGGGGTGACAAGTACCGGGGAACGATGGAGGACGCGTTCACGATCCAGGAGACCATCTCCCGCCAGATTGTTGCGGCCCTGCAGGTGACGCTGAGCCCGGAGGAGAACAGACAACTGGAGGCGCGGCCGCTATCGGACATGCGCGCGGTCCAGTTTTACGTGAAGGCGAAGCTCGAGATCCTGAATTACTCCCGCGAAGGACTGGACAGGGCGCTCGAATACCTGACGATGGGCGAGCAGGTGGTGGGAAGAAACGCGCTGCTGCTATCCACACGCGGGCAGGTCTACTGGCAGTTTGTGAATGCCGGCATCAGCTCGGACCCGGAGCATCTTGCTCGCGCGAAGCAGTGCGCGGCGGAGGCGGCGGAGCTGGAACCGAATTCGGCGCATGTGCTGAGACTGCAGGGGCTGATCTGCGTGCAGGAGGGCAAATCGCAGGAGGCGGTCCTGCTGCTGAAGCGCTCGATTGCGGCAGACCCGAATGATCCCGACAGCCTGAGCTGGTACTCCGCTTTGTGCGCATTGTGCGGAAAGGCGCATGCCGCGATGCCGCTGGCGCGGAGGATTCTTGAGATTGATCCGCTGACGCCGGTGTACCGGTTTGTGCCCGGGCTGCTGTCGCTGATGGCGGGAGAGTTTGCCGATGCGCTTCCGGCCTTCGATGACGCGCTTCGACTGGACCCGGCCAATCCGATGCTGCTTTACCTTCGCGGACAGGCACTGGCGCTTGACGGCAAGACGAGCGAAGCGATCATTCAATTCGAGGCCATGGAGCGGCACTGCGGAGACCACTACTTTTGCCAACTCGGCGGCATGATGATTGACGCTCTGCGCGGCGACGCGACGGCTGCCGAACGGCGAAGCACGCCCGGCTTTGAGGAGATTACCGCGGCTGATCCGCACTACTCATGGGCGCTGGCGGAGTGCTGCTCGCTGCTGGGCAGACTGGATGACGCGCTCGCATGGCTGCAGAAGGCTGTCGATAAGGGATTCCTGAACTATCCCATGATTGGGCGGTGGGACCCACTGCTGGCGGGAGTCCGGGGCCATGCCGGTTTCAGCGGTCTGCTGCGACGGACCCGTGAGCTGTGGGAGAGATTTGAAGTTTAGATTTGCGGCAAGGTGAGCGGCACGGTGAGCGGCCCAATGGCGGCTTTGAATCGACAGGGCAACGCGCTGCTGGAAAACGGAGAAAATGTGTGATCTTCGATGACGTTGCGATTCCGAAGACTGCTTCACGAATAGGCAAGCTCGATCCGGATCGCCGTATCAGCTTTACCGTGGTTCTGGCTGCAAAGACTTCGCTCCCATCCCTGCATTCGGAACATGGACATGCTGCTGCTGCGCGGAGCACTACCGGAGCGGCTCACCTTACTCATGCAGAGCTGCTGAAAAAGTATGGAGCGGTTGCGGGGGGCGCGAAGCTCATCGAATCGTTTGCGCATGCATTCAAGCTTGAAATCGTCGAGAAGGCGGAGCATCGGCGCAGCATCCGGTTATGCGGACGGGCTGCGGATGCAGGGAAGGCTTTCAAGACTGACTTCGATGCATTTGAGTGGAACGGCCACAAATTCTTTGCCCCCGCTCACCCGCCACACGCTCCGGAAGAATGGAATGGCGTGGTTGAGGCGGTGCTTGGCCTGCAAAATTTTCAGCACGCGCTGCCGCGCCGCCACTCAGTGGTGCATGGGAGCGAAATTGGGATGCAGCTGCGCGACCTGGCACTGGCCTATGGGTTTCCGCCGGATATGGATGGGACGGGTGAGACGATTGCGCTCATCGAATTTGGCGGCGGGTTTTATCGCGAGGACATTGCGCAGTTCTGCTCGCGCATGGGGGTGGCCATGCCTCGCATTACAGTGGTCGAGATCGGCAGCGGAGCCAACCGTCCGGCGGGGCGTCGGGAGATCCACGAGTTTCTGGACGTGGTCAACGGCAAGCTGGCCCTCGCCGCCAAGACGGAGCAGAGCGACCCCTTTATCGCCGCGCAGTGCACGGTTGAGGTGACCATGGACCTTGAGATTCTTGCCGCGCTGGCACCGGGAGCGCACCTTGTGGTTTACTTCGCATCCACAGACGAGCAGGGGCTTTACAACGCCATCAACCATGCAGTGCATGATGAGGAGCATAGCCCAGGCATTGTTTCGGTGAGCTGGAGCGTACCCGAGCCAAGCCTCTCCCGCTCGAGGCTGCGTGCGATTGAAGGAGTTCTTCTTGAGGCGGCGCACATGGGAATTACAGTATGCGCGTCCTCGGGAGACGCGGGCGCACTGAATGGATCGACGGACGGGAAACCGTCGGTGAACTATCCGGCCAGCAGCCCCCTTTGCCTTGCGTGCGGCGGCACGAGCGGGAAGATGAATGCGAAGGCCATGACGGAAGAGGTGGTTTGGAATGCGACGCACTTCGGAATCAAGGGCGCATCGGGCGGCGGTGTGAGCGAACAATTTCATCTGCCTGCGTGGCAGGAAGATGCGCGGGTCCCGGCCAGTCCCGCGGGCGCGAGCGGCCGGGGCGTGCCGGATGTGGCGGGAAATGCCGATCCTCGCCACGGATGCGAAATGCTGATTGCAGGCAAGACGTTTGCATCGGCGGGGACAAGCGCGGTGGCTCCGCTATGGGCGGCTCTGATTGCAAGATTGAACCAGGCGCTTGGGCGGCGGTGCGGGCATCTGCATCCGCATCTTTATCGCATGGGCAAGGAACGAAGGGCTGCCTTGCACCCGGTGCTCAAGGGAGACAACGGGTTGTATCACGCAGGCGAGGGATGGAATGCGTGCACCGGCTATGGGACTCCGCGAGGCGAGGCGCTGCTTGCGCACCTGAAGGAATGCCTGAAGGACTGAACAGCGCATCCGGCCAAGGCGTGTGCTTTTTCTGATTTCCTAAAATATTGAGCGGGCGAGACGGGGATGCTCGTGTTGCATTCTCTGCCAAAGATTGGCTTGCAAAAACCTTTCAGCATCTGCTGAGCTGCTTTTTGAATTGCGTGGGGGAACTTGGTATAAGTGCCCTGAAGACAATTCGCGCACCCATCATGACTGTATTCAGCTCGCGCTGAGTGGCATAGGCTGCGAAGCTCCACACAAAACACAAAAAGATCCCGGGGAGGGACTGGATGTCGACATCGAGACGAGATTTCCTGAAGACTACGATTATTGCCGGCGCGGGCGCGGTGCTGCCTCCTGCCTATGCAATGGCCGCTGAGAATGAAATGCCAGCCGAACCGCTTGCGGCGAACGCGGGTCAGGCTTCGGACCATGCGGGCGCAGACGGATTTACGCGCGGAGTGGGCAATTATCCAGGCGCTGCGAGCGAGAACTTCAGCCCGGAGATGGTGATCGACAACTCGACATACAGGAACCTTGCGCTGCTGCGTCCGGCGTACCACTCCAGCAGCTACGATTACAACCTGACTGCCCAGCTCGTTACTGACGGCATGAAAGACACACGTCTTCCCGACTGGATTGCGGTTTCGGTCAGCCCGCTCGAAGCGCTTCCGATCAACGAACGCGAGATCCTGGTGGACCACTTCCCTGCCAATCTCATGCCGCTGATGGGAGCGCATCCTTCCATACAGATTCAGCTTGGCGGGGACACGCCTCCGGCGATTGATCACGTTGCGGTGTTTGTGGCGGTGCCGCCTGAGATGCCTTCGGCGGCGATGACTTTCACGGTTTCCGCGTCGGACGATGGGCGCACATGGACGAAGATGGGCAGCGCGAGCGCGCCTGAGCAACTCTCTCCGGTGGAATATCCGCCGGACCTGGTGAAGTCTTCGCATCTTTTCTACCCTTCGATTCCGCTGCAGCAGGTTTGCCGGAACCGCTACTACAAGGTTGATCTTTCGGCGTCGAATCTGACGAATCTTCCGGAAGAGCAATTTGCCTCCATCTGGCAGGCGGGGCAGGTTGCGTTCTTCCACGGAGACGAGCGCGTGCAGGTGGGCGGACCCTATTCCTTTACCAGCGCATGGATGAGCGCGGGACTGGCGGAAGAATGGGTGTACGTCGATCTGGGTGCCCGGTGCAGTTTTGACCGCATTGCGCTGTACTGGATTGCGCGCGCGGCGGAAGGCTCCATCCAAATCTCGGATGACGCGCAGAGCTGGCGTGATCTTCAGCCGCTGGCGGGCAAAGCCGGATTGGTGGATGATGTCCGGCTGGCGAGCCCTGTGCAGGGCCGCTATGTGCGCGTGCTGATGACGCGGCCCACCGCGGCTTCCGGTTACATTTTGAGCGAGATCGAGGTATATGGGCGCGGGGGGGCGGTTGCGCGTGCGCATGCTCGGGCGGCGACCGACGTAGATGGACGCATGAATCTTGCCGGAGGCGCGTGGAGGCTGCAACGATCGAATCTGGTTGCCGGTGAAGGCGCGGCGCTGTCCAAGGCTGGATTCAAAGATGAGTCCTGGGTTGTCGCCACGGTGCCGGGAACGGTTCTTACTTCGTATCTGAACGTGGACGCGATTCCTGATCCGAACTTCGGGCAGAACCAGCTGCATATCTCTGACTCTTACTTCTACTCGGACTTCTGGTATCGGACCGAGTTTGACGCGCCCGCTGTGGCGCGCGGACAGGTTGCGTGGCTGAACTTTGACGGCATTAACTGGAAGGCTGATGTTTTTCTGAACGGCGAGAAGATTGGCCGCATTGAAGGCGGCTTTATGCGCGGCCGTTTTGATGTGACGGGGAAGCTGCTGGCCAATCAGCCGAATGCTCTTGCTGTTCGCGTGGAAAAAAATGCGACTCCGGGCAGTTGCAAGCAAAAAACATTTCAAAGCCCCGGCAAAAACGGCGGCGCGCTGGGCGCAGACAATCCGACGTATCACGCTTCGATTGGATGGGACTGGATTCCGACCATACGCGGACGGAATACGGGGATATGGGGCGATGTATTTCTTACGGTAAGCGGCGCGGTGACGCTCGAGAATCCCTTTGTGGCCACGACTTTGCCATTGCCGGACACGTCGCGGGCAGATGTGAGCGTTGAGGTTGACGTGGTGAATCACCAGGCGAAGCCGATCTCGGGCGTGCTGCGCGGACGGTTTGGCGACGCGACGTTCGAGCAGAAGGTGAAGATTGAAGGCTCGGCAACGCAGAAGGTGAAGATCGATCCATCCACGCATCCGGCGCTGCGTTTGCTGAATCCGCAACTGTGGTGGCCAGCCGGATATGGCGATGCGCATTTGTATGACGTGGAATTGGCATTTGAGGAGCACGGCCACAAGGTCCTGGACAAGAAGGTGTTCAAGGCCGGCGTTCGACAGATGACGTATAGCGAAGAGGGCGAGAAGCTGCGCATGTGGATTAACGGACGCCGCTTTGTGGCCCGCGGAGGCAATTGGGGCTTTGGCGAGTCGATGCTGCGCTATCGCGCGCGCGAATATGATGCCGCCGCGCGCTACCACCGCGAGATGAATTTTACGATGGTGCGTAACTGGGTGGGACAGATTGGTGATGACGCCTTTTACGAAGCCTGCGACCGGCACGGCATCATGGTGTGGCAGGACTTCTGGCTGGCGAATCCGTGGGACGGCCCTATTCCGAACGACAATGCGCTGTTTTTGAGCAATGCACGAGACTTGATTCTGCGGATTCGCAACCATGCTTCGATTGGCCTGTATTGCGGGCGCAATGAAGGATACCCCCCGGCTCCGCTGGAGAGTGGACTTCGCAAGGCGCTGGCTGATCTGCATCCGCATATCCAGTACATTCCCAGTTCGGCGGACGATGTGGTGAGCGGACATGGACCTTATATGGCGCTGCCGCCGAGCTTTTACTTTCAAGCCGCTGACCAGAAGCTCCACAGCGAGATTGGCATGCCCAATATTCCTCCCATTGAAAGCGTGCGCCAGATGATGCCGGAGAAGGCGATGTGGCCGCAGGGACTCGACTGGGGCCTGCACGACTTCAGCCTGGAAGGCGCGCAGGGAGGCCGCACCTTCCGGGCCACGATTGAGAACGGGTACGGCGGGGCAAAGAACGCCGAGGAGTGGGTTGCGCTGGCGCAGTTTGTGAATTACGAAGGCTATCGCGCGATGTTTGAGGCGCAAAGCAAGTACCGCATGGGCCTGCTGCTGTGGATGAGCCATCCGTGCTGGCCGTCATTCGTATGGCAGACCTATGACTACTACTTTGAGCCGACGGCAGCTTATTTCGGCTGCAAGAAGGCGTCGGAGCCGCTGCACATCCAGTGGAATCGCTACACGGACATGATTGAAGTGGTGAACTACAGCGGAGGCAACGTCCAGGGACTGACGGCGCAGGTTGAAGTACTGAACATGGACGGAACCACGATGTGGACGAAGACGGCTGCGCTGGACAGCAAAGAAGACAGCACCGATGCCTGCATTCCGATGCAGTATCCATCGGGACTGACTCCGGTGCATTTTCTGCGACTGGCCTTGACGCAGGCGGAGAAGACGGTTTCAGCCAACCTTTATATGAGGGGGCTGGAGGTGAACAATTACCGGGCCATTCGCGAACTACCCAATGCGCAGGTTCGGACGTCTACAAATACGGAGCAGCAGGGCGGCCTGTGGCTGCTGACGACGCAGCTGCAGAATACGTCCGCTTATCCTGCGCTGATGGTGAGACTGAAAGTTGTGCGCACGAAGAGCGGCGACCGGATACTGCCAGCGATCTACAGCGACAACTACATCACCCTGATGCCGGGAGAGAAGAGAACGATTACGACGGAGCTGAACGATGCGGACACACGCGGCGAAAATCCACGCATGGTTACGGGTGGGTTCAATGTCAACCCGATTTGAGGGATTGCTCTGCAATTGCAGCGATGACGAACCCGGACGCAACCGGGATCTGTCCCGGTAGGGATCGTTATGCGTCTACTGGTGATTGAAGATGAGCGGCGGCTTGCTGAAAATATTGCAGCAGCACTCACGGAGGGTCCGGGATATGCGGTCGATGTGGCGTATGACGGCGAGGAAGGCGCGTATCTTGCGGAGACGAGCGAGTACGATCTGATTGTGCTGGACCTGATGCTGCCGAAGATCGACGGCGCGGCGGTGCTGAAGCGCCTGCGGGCGCGCGGACGGCGGACACCGGTGATGGTTCTGACGGCAGTCACCACGAAAGAGTCGGTGATTGAGCTGCTGAACAGCGGCGCCGATGACTACATGGGCAAACCGTTCGATCTGGGCGAGCTGATTGCGCGCGCGAAGGCGCTGATCCGCCGCGGCAAAGGCGTGAGCCACCCCATTCTCTATGTTGGCGATCTGGTTGTGGACACGATTGAGAAGGCGGTAAGCCGTGACGGTCTTGAGCTGGATCTTTCTCCGACCGAGTACCGCATTCTGGAATACATGAGCCACAGGCCACACTCGGTGATCTCGAAGCAGACGCTGCTGGAGCACCTCTACAATTACAACTGGGAGCACCACTCGAACGTGATCGAGGCGCACGTCTCAAACCTGCGCCGTAAGCTGAACCGAACATCGCAAACGGAAGAGCCGAAGGCGCATTTTTTAGAGACGCTGCGCGGGCGCGGTTACCGCCTGCTGGCTTCTGCCTCCGACCCGTCTTCTACTGGCCCGTCATGAAGACCTATTCACTCAGCCGGCGTCTGATTGTGACCGTTCTTCTTGTGGAGACGCTGCTCGCGCTGTGCACTACGGGAATCGCGCTCTTATACGAGCGGCACCAGCATATGCGGACCTTTGACGTGATGCTGCGGGGGCGCGCCGATTCCCTTCTTGGCGCGGTCCAGGATGCCGAGGACGAGGCCGACAATGTGATGCTGGCTCCGAAGTCGCTCGATCTGCAGCGTGAAGACCTCTATCAGGTGCGTGAACCTTCGGGGCGTGTTCTGGGGCAGTCGCCGGAATGGAATGGCCAGCTCGACGACGATTTTCGCGAAGGCCGGCATGGGCATAACTTTCGCTTTCTTGGACATGCGTACCGCGGGATTGTGCTGCGCGGTGTGCGGCAGGTTGATCAGTCTGACGACAAACCTGGCATTGCACGCCCGGTGATCATCGACTACGCGGCTCCATTGACGCCGGTCTGGAGAGCGATGACGGATGCAGCGAGGTTCCTGCTTCTCTCCAATTTCCTGGTGCTGCTGCTCACAGGAATCACGATCTACTTTCTGCTACGGCGAGGCATGGCTCCGCTGGAGGTGTTGGCGGCGCAGGCGGCTGCCATGGCACCGCCGTCGTGGGAGTTTGAGGCTCCAGAGCAGGCGCTGGCCGTGGCCGAACTGGCGGTGCTGGCGCGCGCCCTCGAAGCCGCGATGCGAAGGCTGGGTGACTCGTTCAACCAGCAACGAACGTTTGTGAACGATGCAGCGCATGAGCTGAAGACGGCGGTGACGATCGTCAAGTCGTCGCTACAACTGCTGGATTCAAGGCCGCGCTCGCTGGACGAATACCGCTGCGGGCTGGCCTCCTGCCTTGCCGATTGCGCGCGGCTGGAAGACCTGGTGCAGAAGCTGCTGACCCTGGCGCGGCTGGAACAAAGCTCCGCGGGCGAGCTTGCGTCCAGCGGCCATACCGACCTGAGCGAGTCGCTACGCACGATTGCGGCGCAAATGGATCCACTTGCGACACTCCGCGAAATCAACCTGAAGCTAACCCTCGAAGACAATCTCCAGGTACTGCTGCCGCGTGAGGAATGCGAGAACCTGGCATTCAACCTTACCCTGAATGCCCTGCAGCATACGCCCAGAGGCGGCGGCGTTACGCTGCGCGCGGCGACGGCTGAAGGCACGGTGCGGATGGAGATCGAGGACACGGGCGAAGGCATTGACCCAAACGACCTGCCATTTATCTTCAACCGCTTCTATCGCGGCGACCGCTCGCGCGCCAGAACCTCGGGAGGAACCGGGCTGGGGCTGGCGATCTGCAAAGCGATTGTGGATGCGTATGGCGGAAAGATCGAGATTGCAAGCGAGCCCGGGCGCGGCACGCGGGTTTCCGTTGTGCTGCCCGAGGCGGCGGCTCCGGCCCATCTTCACGCTATCTTCAGCAACGATCACTAAGATATTGGTGGCGCCGGGATCGAATCAATTTCAGCTGGCGCGGAGGAAAGTGTGAAGAAAACAGCTACGTCTCAACGTTTCGGCATGCTGGCGGCATGTTTTGCCATTTTTATGTTCGCCGGCAACGGCATGGCCAGAGCGGAAGGCCCTTATCATGTCGCGACGCAATGGAAGATCGGCGGAGACAGCGGATGGGATTATCTCGAGGTAGATCCCGCGAACCATCTGCTTTATGTGACGCATGGCGATCACGTTGTGGTGATCAACCCAGCTACAGGCACGGTGAAGGCGGATATTACCGGGCTGAAGGGCACGCACGGCGTGGTCTTCGACACGAGCGGGAAGTTTGGATACATCAGCGATGGCGGGGCCAATGAAGTTGTGGTCTTCGATCGCAAGACCGATGCCATTGTGGCGCGCGTACCCGCGGGGACCAACCCCGACGGCATTGTGTTTGAGCCGGTGACGCAGACGGTCTGGGCCTTCAACGGACGCAGCAACAGCGCTACTGTGATCGATGACGCGACTCACAACGTTGTGGCAACCGTGGCGCTGCCGGGCAAGCCGGAATTTCCGGTTGCCGACGGCAAGGGATCGGTTTATGACAATATCGAGAGCCTTAGCCAGATTGTGCGCATCGACGCCAAGACGCATACGGTCCTGGCGGCGTGGCCGATCGCTCCCTGCGAGGGGCCGTCCGGCCTAGCTATCGACAAGAAACATGACCGCCTGTTCGCAGTGTGCGACGGCACGATGGCGGTTGTGAACGCCAAGACCGGAAAGGTTGTCGCAACGCCGAAGATCGGCGACGGGCCAGATGCAGCACGCTTCGACGCAAAACATCAGTTGGCCTTCAGCTCGAATGGGGAAGGTACGCTGACGGTGGTACACGAAGATTCTCCGGACTCGTATACCGTGCTGCAGACGCTGCCGACGAAGCATGGTGCGCGCACCATGGCGCTGGACGAGGCCACCGGCACAATCTATACGGTTACCGCAGATTTTGGGCCGCGTCCCGCTGCCACGGCTGAACATCCGCATCCTCGTCCCAGCATTGTGCCGGGCAGCTTTGTGGTTCTGGTGATCAAACGGTAAGCGGTATTGCCGGGGCGGCCCAAGCGCTGCCCCGGTTTTGCTGCGCTCGCTTCGGCGACTCAGGCGTTGCGGGTGAGGAAGTAATACACGGCGGGCGTAACCACGAGCGAGAGCAACATCGAGAGCAGCAGGCCTCCGACGACGGCAATGGCCAACGGCTGGAGCATCTGGGAGCCGGACCCGATTCCCAGCGTGAGCGGCAGCATGCCGGTAATGGCGGCGATGGCGGTCATCAGAATTGGGCGCAGCCGCCGCTGCGCGGCGTTCAGCATGGCGTCGTGAGCCTGCATGCCGGCGGCGCGAAACTTTTCATCCGCGTCCAGCAAAAGAATGCCGTTCTTGGCTACGATGCCGATGACCATGATCAGGCCCATGAACGACGCGACGTTGAAGCTGGTGTGGGTTACAAGGAGCGCAGCGACCACGCCGGCCGTTGAGAGAACAGAGGAAACAAGGATCGCCAGGGGAGCCGAGAAATTGTGGAACTCCGCGAGCAGCACGCCAAAGACCAGCACCAACGCCAGCAGCAACACGCGCAGAAGCTCGCGGAAGGATTTCTGCTGCTCCTGGTAAGTACCGCCATACTCGACGCGAACGCTGGAGGGCAGATGCAGATCCTTCACCGTCTGCTTGACGCGCTGAATCGCAGAACCCAGATCCGAGCCTTCAAGGCTTGCAGTGACGGTGACCAGAAGTTGCAGGTTCTCGCGCAGAATCTCGTTCTGCGGCGGCAACTGCTCAACATGGGCCACTGAACCGAGGCTCGCCGTTTTGCCGCTGGCGCTGTTGAAGACGGTATTTTCGATGGCATCCAGCGAGGCCCGGTGCGCCGCATCCAGACGAACGCGGATGGTGTATGCACGACCATTTTCAATCAGAGGCTGGCTGGAAGGAATGCCGTCCAGGATTGCGGTGGCGTCGGTCGAAACCTCTTCCGGGGTAAATCCGGAGCGCGCGGCCAGTGCGGGATCGACGCTGAAATTGGTGGCTGGACTACTGATGGTGTTGTCCACTCCATTTTCCACGTCGACGACACCGGGGACCTTGCTGATGGCGTCACCGACTCGTTCGCCGAGCTGGTTAAGGAGCGTCTGATTGCTTGAAAATATCTTGATCTGGATCGGTTCGGGAGCGTTGGAGAGATCCCCGATCATATCCTGCAGAACCTGCGTGAACTCAACGTCCAGCTCCGGCTCTGTGGAATTGATCTGCCGACGCACATCGTTCATGACTGCCCAGACATCGCGGCTGCGATGGTCTTTGAGCTTGACGGTGATGTCGCCGGTGTTGGCCTCGGTTACGGCGGCGAGGCCTAGTTGTAATCCAGTACGACGTGAGGTGATCTCGACCTCGGGCGTGTGCTTCAGAATCCGCTCCACATGCTCGAGCACGCGATTGGTTTCTGCAAGCGAGCTGCCTGCGGGCATGATGTAGTCGAGGATGAACCCGCCCTCATCCATTTTTGGAAGCAGATCGGAGCCAAGGCTGCGGTAGGCAAAGAATGCGCCCGCCACGAGCAGAAGGCAGCACGCGGCCAGTTGCCAGGGCCGCACCAGAGCGAGATCCAGCAGGCGTTTGTGGCCGTGGATGATGCGCGCCATGAAGCCGCCTACAGCCTCTTCCTGCTGATGCCCAACGGCCCGCTCGCGGTGCAGCAGAAACAGGCTCAGGCTTGGAGTCCATGTGAGAGCGAGCAGCAGCGAGGTAAGCAGCGCCACCGTCATGGTAACGGCGAGGGCGCGGAAGAAGGTTCCGGTTACGCCGGTGACAGAGATGAGGGGCAGAAAAACCACAATCGGCGTAATGGTTGAGCCGATCAGCGGAACTATAAGCTCGCGCAGGGCTTTTCTTACGGCAACGACGCGCGATTCTCCTGAGTCGCGGTGCAGAACGATGTTTTCGACCACTACGATGGCGTCGTCGATCACCAGCCCGACCGCCGCGGCGAGGCCTCCGAGGGTCATAAGGTTAAAGCTCTGACCGGTGATTCTGAGAAAGAGAAATGTGATGAGGATGGTTACGGGAATGACCAGTCCGGCGACCAGCGAAGAAGACCAGTCACGAAGAAAGATGACCAGCACAATGGACGCCAGGACGATCCCGATGAGAATCGCGTCGCGGACGCTGTCGATGCTGTCGCGCACGAGATGCGACTGATCGTAGAACGGCTCCAAAGCAACGTTGGGCGGCAGCGCCTTCTGCAGCTCGGCAATCTTTGCGGCGACTTCATCGGCGACGGCGACGGTGTTGCCCGATGGCTGCCGCACGATGTTCAGGAGCACGGCCGGCTGTCCGTTGGCGGTGACGATGGTGTACACGGGCAGGGTTGACGGAACTACGCTTGCGACGTCGACGATGTGAATCGGCACTCCGGCCGGAGTGGTTTTGACGACGATCTGCCCGATCTGCTGGATGTTGTGAACCTGCGAGCCGACCAAGCCGAGTATCAGTTGATGATTCGCCTCGTAAAGGCCGGGGGAATCGACGCGATTGCCGGCATCGATCGCATTGACGATGTCGGTGATGGTCACGGATGACGCCTGCATCCGGGTGAGATCGGGGATGACGTGGAACTCCGGAACCTGGCCGCCTTGCACGGTAACGGAACTGACTCCGGGCAGACGGTTCAACGGCGGCTTGAGGTCGTAGGTTGCGATCTCCCACAGGCGCGTCTGGGGGATTGTTTTCGAGGTCAGGCTGTAGCCGAGGATGGGGAAGGTGGCAAACGTGAGCCGGTTGGTGGTGATGCGCGCGGTTGCGGGGAGGGTCTGCTCGACACTCGACAGCGCGGCATCGACGCGCTGGAGGGTCTGAAACATATCCACGTTCCAGTTGAAGAAGAGATCGACTTCGGCTGAACCGCGGCTGGTTGTGGAGCGCACGGTCTCAAGCCCTGGAACGCTATTGATGGCGTCCTCAATGGGCTTCACGATGGTGACCTGCATTTGCTCGACGGGCATTACACCGTTATCGACGCCGATGACGATGCGCGGGAAACTTGTCTCCGGAAAGACCGAGATGGGAATCTGATAGGCAAGGATGATGCCGGCGGCGGCAAGAGCCAGCGTGAAGAAGAAGATGGCGCGCGCGTAGCGCATGATCCAGAACGGCTTTTCTGGGCTCTCGGACTCCATCAGTTGCTGTCTCCCGGGGCGCCGGATTCGCTCTCTGTACCGGCGACAACTTTTACCTTTGTGCCGTCATCCAGCGCGTACGCACCGTTGGTGATGACCTGATCGCCGGAGGAGATTCCGATGAGAACCTGCGCGAAGCCATTGTCTTCAATGCCGGTGGACACTTCCTTCATGTGGGCGATGCCATCGACGCCTACGACCATCACAGCTTTTTTGCCAGCAGGCGAGGTCACCAACGATCCTGTAGGAACGACGAGAGCGTTGGGCACGGTTCGGCCAGCGAGCAAGATATGTACCGCGGTGCCGGGCTTCAAACTGCCGGCAGGATTGGACAGAAGCACCCAGACCTCGACGGTGGTGCTACCGGGATCGAGGGCCGGGCTGATGAGCGTGAGTTTGCCCGGGACGGGATCGGCGATTCCAGGCACCATGACGGAGGCAGGATCGCCAACCTTGAGCTGCTGGGCCTGAGGCTGGGTGAGGTGCACCTTCGCGAGAAGCGACGAGGTATCCATGACGGTGAGCAGTGGCGCGCCGGCAACCGCGGTCTCACCCGCGTACAAGGGCCTGTCGGTGACGACTCCCTTAATGGGGCTGCGGACCTCAGAGTATTGAAGCTGGGCCTCGGCACCCAGGTACTTGCCCTTTGCCGATTCGAGATCGCCTTGCGCGCTCTTGAGCGCAGCGGCTCCGCCCACCTGTTGAACCGCGAGGAAATGCTGCCGTGCGAGATCAAAGGAAGCCTGGGCCTGCACCAGCGCGGCCTGCGCGGTGTCCAGATCGCGGCCTGGAATCGCGCCCTCAGCAAAAAGATGCTTGCGGCTCTTTACGATCTGAAGGTTCAGGTTGAGGTTTGCCTGGGCCTGGGCCAGATCGAGGTTTGCCTTCTGAATATCCTCGGGGACGGTGGCTTTGGTTGCGGTCTGGTATTGTGCCTGAGCTGCGTCGTAGCTGCCCTGGTTATCGATCACCGCAGCCTTCAGGCTGGTGTTATCCAGCAGGGCCAGCAGCTCTCCCTTACTGACCTTTGACCCGCGCTGCACGAAGAATCTTTTGACCGGAGCGGAGATTTGCGAAGAGATCACCGCCTGCGACAGCGGGCTGAGAATCGCGTCGGCGGCAATGTGCTGGGTGATCGGCTGGCGATGCACGATGACGGCCTGCACCTCCACCTGAGGCGATGGCGCGGATTCATCCTTCCGGCATCCCGAAATGAAGACGAGGGCCGCAACGGCAAAAGAGAGGCGTCGAGCGAGATGGCTGGGCATGCGCAATCAGAGCGTTCCTGTAAGGGTCTGTAAGTTGGCGAGCGCCACGCGATAGCGAACGGCACCATCGGCACTGGCAGTTTCGGCCTGCGTTGCGGCGCCTTCCGCGTCCACCACTTCAAGCGCGGTAGCTTCTCCGGCACTATAGCGCAGCTTGGTGAGGCGCAGGCTCTCCTGAGCGGTCTTTACGCTCAGATTGAGCGATGCCAGCTCGTCACTCGCCACCTTTGCTTCACTGTAATATTCGTCCAGGTCGGCGATCAGCTTTTTCTGCGTATAGCTGAGCTGGGTCTGCGCGACCTTGCGGCGCAGTTCACTCTGCTTGACGCGGTCGTGCGTTGCCAGCCAGTCCCAGACGGGAAGATTGAGCGTGGCGAAGGCAGAATAGCCGAGATTCTGCACGCCAGCCGGGCCATTGACGGCGAACTGCGGGGCATCGATTCCGTAGGTGTAATTGAAGGAGAGCGCTGGAAGATATGCGGCGCGTGCCGCTGTTACGTCATCCTGACTCATATGCAGGGTTTCGAGCGCGCTCTTCAGCTCGGGATTATTTTTGGATGCCACTGCTTCAGACTCTTCGCGCGCGGGCAACGAGGGCG
The DNA here is from genome assembly GCA_049799415.1 of Silvibacterium sp. Lineage (GTDB taxonomy): Bacteria > Acidobacteriota > Terriglobia > Terriglobales > Acidobacteriaceae > Silvibacterium. The sequence continues at coordinate 7,702 of JBARHV010000005.1, read as the reverse complement.
TTCCCTGGCTGCTGTCGGCCAGGCGATAGGGTTTGCGGGGATCGGGCAGGATCAAAATGCCCAGATCAAGCCGGGCCTTTTGCTCGGCAAGCTGCGCTTCGGCCAGTTCGCGCTGTCGCTGCTGTAAAGCCAGATCGGCTTTGATTTGATCGGCATGGGCCACTTCCCGGCCGGCTTCGAGCTTCCCGGTGAGATCGACGAAGGATTGTGCTTCACCCTCGGCGCGCTGGGCTATCTGCACGCTGCTCTCCTCGGCAATCAGCGTGTAATAGGCGCTGGCAACGGCTACCACGAGGCTGCGCCGGGCCACTTCCGCGTCGGCGCTGGCCTTGGACGCTGCCGCACCGGCGTGCCTGAGTCCGGCAAAATTTGCGGCACTGAGGGTTTCGGTAATCAGCGCCTGGCTTTGGTATTCGCGAATGGCGTTGTTGGCGATGAATCGCGGGGCGTCCTGCGAGCCAACACCTTGCCCGGCCTGATTTCTCAATCCATTTGGCTGCGTGTACAGGTATTGATTCTGATAAGTCACGACGGGCAGCAATGCGGCGCGGCTGATGCCTCGATCCAGATTTGCCACTCCACGATCGGCAACGCTCGCAGCATAATTTGGATCGTTGACTTCGGCCAGGGCGATTGCGTCCAGGAGGGTAAAGACCGGCACCGCGCCCTCGCTGGCCACCTGAGAGGGCGCTGTGAGGGTGGTTTGCGCCAGGGTTCCCGGAATAACCAGCAGCGCCGCTGCAATTGCCACGGCCATGCGAAACACAGGTGAGAGCAAAGCCACCTCAAACAGGAAAATTGCAACGCCGATGCCGTTACTTCTTTTGACTCCTTATTTTAGCCATTTGAGATTAAGACAAGCTGAAGATCATGAGGAGATTGATGGAGATGCGGCTACTCAAAGAGCTCGGGCTGGCCCGCGTCGGCGATGGGCTGGTGGGGGTCAGATGCGCCGGGGTCGCGAAAATTGCCGAGGCCTACGCCTACCAGGCGGAACCGTTGCTGCGCGCTCATCTGTACGCGGCTGCGCAGGGACAGGGCGATGGCGGTCAGCTCATCGCAGGAGGCGGGCGGAGCGGACGGCGTGAGGCTGCGGGTGAGGATACTGAATTCCTTTGTCTTCAGCTTGAGAACCACGGTGCGGGCGATGCGAGTTTCCTGGCGTGAGGCCGCCCAGACCTTTTCTGCAAGGCGGCGGATGGTGGGTTCGGTGTCTTCAAGGGGAATGTCGTGCTCAAAGGTGTCTTCGGCGGAGATGGATTTCGTGGGACGGTCGGCGACGACCGGGCTTTGATCGATGCCACGGGCGAGTTCGTAAAGACGGTGACCATAACGGCCAAAGCGGTCTTCGAGGATGGCGGCGTCGAGGGCTTTCAGGCCGCCTACCGTGCGGATTCCCAACTCCGCGAGATGCTTTTCCGTGACTTTGCCTACGCCGGGGATGCGTCCCACGGGGAGCGGGAATAGAAAGGCGTCGATATCCTCGGGCTGGATGACGAAGAGGCCGTCGGGCTTGCGCCAGTCGGAGGCGATTTTGGCGAGGAACTTGTTGGGCGCGACACCGGCGGAGGCGGTGAGGTGCAGCTCGTCGCGGATTTGCGCGCGGATGGTTTTGGCTACACGAGTAGCGGTGGGCAGACCGGTCTTGTTTTCGGTTACGTCGAGGTAGGCTTCGTCTAATGAAAGAGGCTCGATGAGGTCGGTGTGACGCTGAAATATTTCGCGCGTGCTGCGCGAGACGGCGCGATAGCGGGGGAAATCAGGCGGGATGAAGACGGCGTTCGGGCAGAGGCGCTCGGCGCGGAGAGCGGGCATGGCGGAGCGCACGCCGAAGGTTCGAGCCTCGTAAGAAGCGGCGCAGACGACTGAGCGGTTGCCCTTCCAAGCGACAACAACGGGCCGACCGCGCAGGCTGGGGTCGTCGCGCTGCTCGACGGAGGCGTAGAACGCGTCCATATCGATGTGGACTATTTTGCGGACGCTCATCTGGAAACATCCTATCCCCAGGACTGGCTGGAGCTCGCCGCTCGTGGCGGGGTTGGCCTTCGGCGTCTTATCCTGATGCTGCTTCAGAACCCTAAAGTCATGTTCTGTTTATGGCGCGAATGTGCGAGGATACTCTGTTGAGATGAATGCTGAAATCTGTGTAGCGATAGCGATGTTTGCCGCGAATCCCTGGCCACCGATTGTGGCCCTGCTGGCGGGCGCGCTGGCATTCGGGATGGCTCCGCTGGCGCTGGCGAAGCTGTGGGCGGTGAAGTTTTCTCCGGCGAAGCCCGGCGCTGAAAAAAACGCGATTTACGAGTGCGGGCTGGAGTCAACGGGGGATGCCTGGATTCAATTCAAAGCGTCTTACTACTTGTATGCGATTATTTTTCTCATCTTCGATGTCGAGGCGGTTTTTCTGCTGCCGTTCGCAGTGGCGTTTACGGGGCTGACGGTGGGCGCGTGCGTGGCCATGCTGGTGTTTCTGCTGCTGCTGGTGGAAGGGCTGGTATGGGCCTGCAAAAAGGGCGTACTGACGTGGAACTGAAACAGACTGCGTTCAGCGCGCGTGGATGGGCGGTGTGATGGAGCAGGATCTAAAAGCCGGAGCGGACCTCAAGGCTGAGCTGAGCAAACACGGAATCTTTACCACGACCTTTGAGGAGCTATACAACTGGGGCCGGAAGAATTCGGTGTGGCCGCTGACCTTTGGGCTGGCGTGCTGCGCGATTGAGATGATTGCGGCGACGATGGCACGGTATGACCTGGCGCGGTTCGGAGCAGAGGTGTTTCGCGCTTCTCCGCGACAGGCCGATTTGATTATTGTGTCGGGGACGGTGACGAAGAAGATGGCTCCGCAGGTGGTGAGGCTGTACAACCAGATGCCGGAACCTAAATATGTGATCGCCATGGGCGCGTGCGCCATCTCAGGCGGGCCGTTCAGGGACGGCTACAACGTGCTGAAGGGGATCGACCGGTATATTCCGGTGGATGTGCATATACCGGGCTGCCCGCCGCGTCCGGAGGCGTTGATTGACGCCTTCATGACGCTGCAAAAGAAGATCAGCGAGCAGCAACTGACGGGCGAGAACCGTCCGCGACACCTGCATGCGGAGCTGCCGAGCGAGTTTCCGGTTCCGGAGTACGCGGAGCATGGGCTGGAGCCGACAGAAAATGCGGAGGTCTGGAACCCGCTGAAAGTGATTCAGGGATGAGTGCTCAGGCGATCAGCACGGAGCAGGTGAAGGCGGCAATTGAGGCGGCGGTTCCCGGCTGTCACGTGGAGATTTTGCAGAACGGCAGTCCATCGGCGCAGCACTCTCTCATCATCGAGAATGCGCATGCGCTGGAAGCGGCGCGGTTTCTGCGCGATGATGCTGGGCTGCGTCTGGACTTCTGCTCGAATGTGACGGGCGTGGACTGGCTGGACACGGAAGTCAGCGAGAAGGTGAAGACGAAGAAGCTGGTGGACGGCGTGGAGACGGAGGTCGAGGAAGTTAAGAAGACCACGGTTCCGGGGCGATTGGAAGCGGTGTACCACCTTTTTTCCATGGAAAAGAAGCATGGGCCGGTTGTTCTGCGGCTGCGGACTGTCAATCGCACGGACCAGACGCAGGTGCCGTCGCTGACTCCGGTGTGGCGGAGCGCGGAGTTCCAGGAGCGCGAGATTTTTGATTTGTACGGGATTGTGTTTGAGGGGCATCCGGACCTGCGGCGGATTCTGATGTGGGACGAGTTTACCGATCATCCGATGCGGAAGGATTATGTTCCACCGGCGGATGAAGATGAGCCGGTGCCGGCCGGCGAGGGTGGGCAATGAGCGTGGCGATGGCTGAGGACAGGACGATGGAGCTGACGGGCGATCCTGACGGCGGCCAGCTGCTCGAAATTTCGATGGGGCCGCACCATCCTTCGACGCACGGCGTCTTTCGCATGAACGTGCAACTGGAGGGAGAGCGTGTGAGGCGGCTGAAGCCGGTGTTCGGCTATCTGCATCGCAACCACGAGCAGATTGCGGAGAAGGCGAGCTACCTGGCGGCGATTCCTTATACCGACCGGCTGGATTATCTGTGCTCGATGACCAACAACTGGGCCTATGCGCTGACGGTCGAGAAGCTGGCGGGAATTGCGGTGCCGGAGCGCGCGGAGTATATCCGGGTGATTACGGCGGAGCTGACGCGGCTGCAAAACCATGCATCGCTGATCGGTTTTCTGATGCAGGACATGGGCGCGAGCGGTACGCCGCTGATGTATGCCTTCCGCGAACGGGAGAAGATTCTGGATTTGTTCGAGTCGCTCAGCGGCGCGCGCATGATGTGCAACTACATGCGGTTTGGAGGGGTACGGGTAGACCTTCCTCCGCAGTGGCTGGAACAGGTGCGAGCGCTGATCGATACATTCCCGAAGTTTCTGGATGAGTTTGAGCGGCTGTTGATGGAAAACGAGATTCTGATAGGGCGCACGCAAGGGGTGGGCGTGCTGCCGCGCGAGCTGGCGGTGAGCGCCGGAATAACGGGGCCGATGCTGCGCGCGAGCGGCGTGAACTATGACGTGCGCAAGGTCGATGGCTACGGCATTTATGAGCGGTTTCCCTTCCGCGTGCCGCTGGGCGAGCATGGCGATGTGTTTGACCGATACATGATGCGGGTACTGGAGATGCGCGAGTCGTTGAAGATTCTGGACCAGGCGGTGCGGGAGATTCCAGCGGGGCCGATTATCGATCCCAAGGCGCGGCTGCGCGGGCTGCGGCCCAAGGCGGGCGAGGCGTATGGGAGGATTGAGTCACCCAAGGGCGAACTGGGATTTTTCCTGATCAGCGATGGTTCGATGAATCCTTATCGCTACCGGGTGCGGCCGCCGAGTTTGATTAATCTGACGGTGCTGGAAGACATGTGCCTGGGGCAGAACGTAGCGGATATTGTGGTGATTCTGGGTAGTGTGGACATTGTTCTGGGCGAGGTCGATCGCTGAAGAGCTGGTGTATCTTGGGAATGATTCTGGGAATCAGAAAAACAATGCGGGGAAAGCCGAACGAACGGATGAGCCATGCTGGGTGAAGGCATCATAAAAGGTCTGGCGGAGACGGCGCGCAACTTCTTCGGCAGCTATACCGACAAGCGGCGGCTGACCACCGTTCAGTTCCCTGAAGAGCGGTTGATTCAACCGGAAGCGACGCGGGTTTTTCCGTTTCTGGTGTATGACACGGAGGACATGGAAAAAGGCCTGCGCTGTGTGGCGTGCAAGATTTGCGAAGTGGAGTGTCCACCGAAGTGCATTTCGATTGTAAAAAGCACAGACAAAAAGCCAGACTATGCGGGCAAGCCGCAGTTCTTCCCCACGAAATTCGATATTGATGTTTCCGTGTGCATGAGCTGCCAAATCTGCGTGGAGGTTTGTCCCTTCGACGCGATCAAGATGGATACAGCCTTTGAATTGAGCACGGATGACCGCTTTGGCGGCTTGTTGTGGCAGAAAGAACGGCTGTCAAAGCCGAACGAGTACTATCAATCGATTCATCCGACGGAAGCGTCTGAAGTGGACGCGCAGCTCGCGGAGAAAAAAGCAAAAGCAGAGGCCAAGCCCGCAGCGGGAGCCGCAGCCGCCCGATGATGCAGGCCTTTGACCAGATCTTCGTATCGCTCAAGCATTGGGCCGTGTTGCATTCTCCGGGAGCGCTGCAGCCTGCAGTTTCTGTGCTTCTGTCCATCCTCCCTGTACTGGTGGTCTTTCCTGCTTTGTTTGCGGTAACAACGGTTCTGGAACGGAAGGGACTGGCGCGCATTCAGAACCGCTATGGACCGAACCGCGTGGGACCGTTTGGATTTTTACAGCCGCTGGCGGACGGATTAAAGTCGCTGACCAAGGAAGATATTGTCCCCCGCTCAGCGGACAAGCTGGTGCACTTTCTGGCTCCGCTGCTGCTGGTGGCGACTGCGTTTCTGGAGTACGCGGTATTGCCTGTCGGCAGAAATATGGTTGTTGCCGATATGGACAGCGGCGTGGTGTTTTTCTTCGCGGTGAGCGCGGCGATGGAGCTTTCGATCTTCATGGCGGGGTGGTCGAGCCGGAACAAATACTCGATGCTGGGTGCGATGCGGGCCGTGGCGCAGATGATCAGCTACGAAGCTCCGCTGCTTCTTTCGTCGGTGGCAGTGGTCATGGCGGCGGGGTCGCTGTCGACGGTGACGATTGTCGAGAAGCAGGCGGGGTATAGCGGCATCTGGCCGCACTGGTATGTGCTGACGCCGTGGGGACTGGGCGGATTCATCCTCTTTATGATTGCGGCCACGGCGGAGTCGAACCGGTCGCCATTCGATCTGCCGGAGGGCGAGTCGGAGATTATTGCGGGATACTTCACGGAGTACTCGGGATTTAAATTTGCGCTGTTCTTTCTTGGCGAATACCTGGGAATGTTTGCCATCAGCGGGCTGGGCATTACGCTGTTTCTGGGCGGATGGGCTGCTCCGTTTTCATTTCTGACGTGGATTCCCTCCTGGATATGGTTCTTCGGCAAGCTGCTGACAATTATTGCGATGTTTATCTGGGTGCGTGGGACGCTTCCCCGGCTAAGGATGGACCAACTGATGAACTTTGCGTGGAAGTTCATGCTGCCGATGACGCTGATCGTAATTTTCTCGGCCGGGTTGTGGCGTTTTCTGCCCGCCGGCGTGCTGCGGTGGGTGATCTGCGCGATTCCCATTGCCGGGCTTTATGTGCTACTTGGCCGCAACCTGACGGGCAGCCAGAAACTAGAAAAAAGGATTTACAGATTTGCCGAATGAACGGAGATCGCAGCTCGTTTTCCGAACGTTAGATTTTACGTGTACGACATGACCGTGCCCTTCCTTATTCTCGCCGCACTCACCATTGCCGGAGCGACGGCAGCCATGACACTGCGCAAGCTGGTGCATTGCGCACTGGCTCTCGCGATTTGTCTGGTTGGACTGGCAGGGCTGTATCTGGACCTGGGCGCGCAGTTTGTGGGGCTGGCGCAGGTGTTGGTATATGTGGGCGCGGTGGTGATCCTGATTGTGTTTGCGATTCTGCTGACACGCAGCGATGCATTGCCTGCGGAGAAAAAGCCCACAGTTGCAGGCGGCCTGATTGTTTCTGCCGCGGTGTTTGCCGTACTGGCCTGGGCGGTGACGGCGGGAGGCGCTGCGCAGGGAGCGCCTGCATCGCAACCACAAGCGGCGATCGAACAGATTGGCAGCGCGATGATGCAGCGCTATGGGCTGCCGCTGGAGATTGTGGGGCTGCTGCTTACGGCGGCCTTGATTGGCGCGGTTGTGATTGCCATGGAGGAGAAGCAGGGCACACGATGAATCCGCTGACATGCTGTCTCCTTGTTTCCGCATTGTTGTTTTCGATTGGCCTCGGCGGTGCGCTGACGCGACGCAGCGCCATCCTGGTACTGATCGGCATTGAGTTGATGTTGAATGCAGCCAACCTGAACTTTATTGCGTTCTGGCGTTATGGACCGCATCCGGAAGCGTTGACGGGAATCCTATTCGTGATTTTTTCCATTGCGATTGCCGCGGCAGAGGCGGCTGTGGGGCTGGCGCTGATTCTTGCAGTGTACCGGCACTCGAAGACGACCGATGTTAACCAGCTGCAGGCGATGAAGGGATAGGCAAGTACAGAATGGTCTGGATCGTTCGCAATCTCTGGCTGATTCCCGCGCTGCCTGCGGCAGCGGCGGCTGTGATTGCGTTTG
>JBARHV010000004.1:0-7077 GCA_049799415.1 Silvibacterium sp. | reverse complement strand
GTGGCAGCTCGCTTTGGTCGCTGGATTTTCTGCTTGTATACTTAGAGTATGTCGATTGTTCGCAATATTGCCGCCATCAGCAAGGGTATGAGCATTACCTTTGGAGAGATGTTCAAGCCGACGGAGGTTGAGAACTATCCGGATGGCCCGGGGCCTACGCGCGGCGCGGTTTTGCAGGAGCGCTTTCGCGGCGCGCATGTTTTGCAGCGCGACGAAAACGGTTTGGAAAAGTGTGTTGCGTGTTTTCTTTGCGCGGCGGCGTGTCCGGCGAACTGCATTTACATTGAAGCCGCGGATAACACGGCGGAGAAGCGTATCTCCAGCGCGGAGCGCTATGCGAAGGTCTATAACATCGACTACAACCGCTGCATCTTTTGCGGTTACTGCGTGGAAGCCTGTCCGACGGATGCGATTACGCATGGCCACGGCTTTGAGCTGGCCAGCCTGAACGCTACGAACCTGGTGATGCGCAAGGAAGACATGCTGGTCGCGAATGTGGGCATGCCGGGCGAACTGGCGGCGCACTCCGACTCCATTAAGTAGCCCAGGGCGAGCAGCTTTCTGTTCGCGCGGCAAACGCCCCATTTAACATACGCAAGCAAAATGCCTGGTTGGGTGATCTTTGCTATGCTACGCAAATGAGCCCGGACCCTTACAGTATTCTGCACGTCTGCAGCCGCGAATCTGTGATCGGGCTTCGCGATCAGATCCTCAAACTTCACGGCTATGAGGTCGATTCGACCCTCTCGGTGGATGCGGCACTCCAGCTCTCAGAGGCGCGCGACTACTTCATTGTGCTGATCGATGTTGAGGGCAATGGCCGCATTGCGATGGCGGAGAAGCTTTGCGGAGAGATCAAGACACACAAGCCAGACCAGAAGGTAGTCTTTATCTGCAACTACCGTGTGTCAGCTGAGACGGATTGCCCGGATGAAATTATTCGCGCGGAGTTCAATCCCCGCGTGATGATTGAAGGCCTGGAAGCCTTTCTGGACGAACAATAGTTTCAGGCTGCGGCCTTCAGATTTTTAGAGCGGCAGCGCTATCCATTCTGCTTTTCCTCTGCTTTAAGGGTCGCGGTACGAATTGCTTTCTCATGCAGCAGAAGTTCGTTGGCCTGGAACTGGCGGTTGGCGTGGAACCACTCCTGCACCGCGTTGTCATCGAGCAGATTAAGAATGGCAAGGATGGCCATGCCCTGGTGGTGCGCCATCCATTCGCGGACCAGGACAGGAGTTTTTGCGGATTCGGAAAAGTCCGCGGACTCGTAGAAGCCATAGGCGCCGCTCCAACCCGCATCGTGCATGCGATGCAGATTGCGGAGGGCCGCTGCTGAATCCGCGCCTAGGGCCAGAAATGTGGAGTACGGCGAGATGACGGGGCCGGCGACCGCATCCCACTTGAGCGAAATCTGCGGGATGCCGAAGGCCTGATAGTGATAGTGACCCGCGTCGTCCGTTTTTCCGTAGCCGGATTCGGAAATGCCCCAGGGAATGTTGAGAGGCCGCGCGAACTGGCGCTGAATTTCGACGGCCGCAGAGATCGAGCGCGCGATCAGCGTGTCGGGGTAGCTCCGCATCCAGAGCGAAGGCATGAGATATTCAAACATGGTCCCTGTCCACGAGAGCAGGATGAAGTGACCGAAGGCCGAGGTGTGGGTTCGCCCCATTTTGAACCAGCCCTGTTGCGGCAGTTCGCCGCGCGAGACGGCAATGAAGGTGGCGATGCGGGCTTCAGACGCCAGCATGTCGTAACAGGCGGAATGGAGCTTTTCCGCAGTGACTTCGTAGCCGATGGAGAGGAGCAGCCGGTCTTTCTGCACTAGGAAAGCGAAGTCCATGGCCTCGGCTTTCGTGAAAGCCTCTTGGGAGATCGCGTTAATGCTTGCAGCGAGTTCGTTCAATCGCTGGCGTGCGGCAGGTAGCTCGGCGCGCAGCTTTTCGACCAGAACGCTATGGCCTGATTCATCTTCAACGGCATTCAGCATGGCCCAGGTACGGGAGAGCCGATTTTCAAGCTGCGCGGCAAAGGCAGCGGCGTCCGCAAGAGCTGGATAAAGATCCTCCTGATGCAGGCCGAGGGCGGGAATGGTTTGCAGCGGCGCGAATTCCGGAAGCAGCCACGGAAAATAATCAGTGATGAGCGCGACGATTGCGCGCAGGCGCGCATGGGTTTCACGGAGCCACCAGACGGATTCGTCATGAGAAGGCTGGGTATAGCCGGAGATGTTTTCAAAGACAAGCAAGCTGACGGTTTTACATGCCCATGCGCACCACTCCTGAGGATTTGCCTGAGGAGACGGCAGAGGGTGAGATGCGATTTCGTTGGCGATACCTTTTTGCGATTGCAGCAACTGCCAATGCGTTCCCAGCCCATGGAAGAGAGAGGGAGAAAGCAGCGAGGCGCGCTGCAAGCTCGCCGCTCCTGTATGCAAGGTGTAGAGGGAAGCAGCGAGATTGCCGCTGTCTACAGAAGATACGGTAATGGGCTGGAGCGGTTGCAGCGTCTGCGTGTCATACCAGTTGTAAAGATGGCCGCGGTATTTTGAGAGACGATCCATGGCGGCGAAGCTTTGACGCGTAAGCTGGGAGAACTCGGGAACCGTGAGGAATCCGAATTGCACCGCGGCCTGGCGAGCGTTGAGGAGCAGGCCGAAATTGGTGGGAGATACACGCCCGGCTTCAAAGAGCGTCTCTTCTTCTACATTGTCCGGAATAAGAAAATTGTGACGCGCACCGCCATACTCATGAAAGAAGCGCCAGATGCGCAAGGCGTGCCGGCGCAAGAAGGCTTCCTCATGCAGATTGAGGCGCTGTCTTTCTTCGCGCGGCGGACGGTTCAGCCAAAGCGTGATGCCGTTTGCGAATCCCCAGAGGATGAGAATGGGCGCCGCGACCAATAGCGACCGCAGATGAGTAGCGACGATCACGACGGCGACGGCAAGCGCAAAGGCGGACGTGGCGGCCAGATAGCGGTCGACGGGTGTGGTTTTTGCTTCGGCGGATTCCGCTTCGGCGGCTGTTTCCCACTCGAGCAGGCGCTGGCCGGTGACAAAACGCCGGATGAGCGAGCGGACAATGGCGTCGATTGAAAACATGGCCTGGTGAGGAAGGAAGGCAAGGTTCAAAAGCGTAATGAACAAGGATTGCCACAGACCGTTGCGCACTTCGCTTACGCTGCCAGCTTGCTCACTCACCGAGGCGCGGGCCAGTCCGAAGGCGAATTGCACGAGGGTAGGTGCGACCAGGAGGAAGAGAGTAGCGGCTGTCCAGTAAAGCGCGCCTCCAGGAAGCCCGAGCCATCCGGCCACGAGGAGGATGAGGGTGAATGGCTCGACGAGCGAGCGGCGAAGGTTGTCGAAGATCTTCCAGCGGGAGATGGTGGAGATCGGGTTGCGCACGAAGTGGCCTGACTCGTCGGGCACACGAGCGAAGAGCCATTGAGCAACCTGCCAGTCGCCGCGAACCCAGCGATGCTGCCTGCGCGTGGTGGCGCTGTAGTGAGATGGGTAGTCGTCAATCACTTCGATATCTGTGGCAAGACCGGCGCGCGCATATGCCCCCTCGATGAGGTCGTGGCTGAGGAGGGCGTTGCGCGGGAACCGTTTGTCGAGCACGGTATGCAGCGCGTGGACCTCATAGATACCTTTGCCGGTAAAGCTGCCCTCGCCATAGAGATCCTGATAGGCGTCGGAGACGGCGCGCGTGTAGATGTCGAAGCCGGTTTGTCCGGAATAGAGCGCCGCCAGCCGCGAACGGGATGCCGAATGGACGCTTACACCAACACGCGGCTGCAGGATGCCATAGCCGGCGGTGACGATGCGGCGATCGGGATCGATAATGGCGCGGTTTAGCGGGTGGGCCATTGCGCCGACCATCGCACTGGCAGTGCCGCGGGGGAGTTGCGTATCAGAGTCGAGGGTGATGATGTACCGCACTTGAGAAAGCGTGGCTAAATTGCCAGTTTTTACGGGAAAGGCGTCATATTTGCCACGAAGATATTTATTGAGGTCGAGGAGCTTGCCGCGCTTACGCTCCCAGCCCATCCAAACACCCTGGCGCGCGTTGAAGATGCGATGACGGTGGAGCAGGAAGAAAGACCCATGTTTTGTTGATGCGGGGTAGCGCACATTGAGGTCCTCGATAAGCTGCACGGCCAGATCGACGAGAGGATCGCTGTCATTCTCGCGCGGGCGTGTGACGGAATCGGGCAGATCGGTGAGCAATGCGAAATGAAGATTGGGGTCGGGATTGGCGAGGAAGCGTACCTCGAGTTCAGCTACTAGTTCGCGCACCTGCTTCTCATTTATCAGGAGCGTAGGCACCGCAACGAGGGTTGTGTAATCGGCGGGGATGCCTTTGCTGAAGTCGAGCTTGGGCAACGCTGCGGCTTTGAAGAGAGATGTGACGGTATTGCTGACGAAGTCGACTGCACTCTGCGTGGCGGGCAGAAGGAGGACGATGAATGCGAAGGTGAGGCCGCCGAAGATCGAATAATTCGGAATGAGCGGGAGGAGAATGGCGGCGATGAGCAGAACGGACAGGATTTCGATTCCGCCGATGTAGAAATCGTCGGCGTTGCGCCGGATGAGCGAGCGCAGGCGGTCTATCAGGCGAGGGCGATATCCGATTCTGGTGGTGAGCGCAGGGAAGCCGCGATCGATGAGGTAATAGCCAACATGGGCGCGCCGCAGATAAAGCCTGGGGTCATCGATTTTTTCCTGGTGCGCCTGTTGGGCGAGCTCGAGTGCGATCGCCGCGACTTGAGTTTCCGAAGAGCTGGAGTGGCGCGCGATTTTAGAAATTCGCTTGCGATAGTTTTCCCGGCTGTCAAAGTCCATCGCGGGATAGGCGCGCGCTGGGTCCTGTTGCAAGAGGGCGTCGAAGACGACGAGCGGCTCCATGAGCGAGAGCCAGTCGGCGTGGCCGAGCTCGCGGAGACTTTTGATGCGTACGGTCAGGAGCTCCGGTGCGGCTGCGTCTGACGACTCCGGCGCATGCAGCATGGCACTGGCCTGCGCAAGGATCAACTCCAACAGCGTGAATTTGAGGAACGATGGAAGGGCCCATAGTTCTTCCAACTCCAAAGGATCCTTGTGCTGCGCTGCATCGACATAAACACGCAGAGCGGAGCCATTCCATATTGAGTGCGCTGCGTCAAGATAAGCGCGTGCCAGCACCGCGTTCCGGGGTTCATCGGCTATCCGCGGCAGATGCAGGATTTTCTGGCGTATCGATGCGATTTCATTGAGCGCAGAACGCAGGAGGCGCGGGTTTTCCCGCAATTCGAGCAACGGGCGAGGGCTTTCCGGAATCAGGCTGCTTAGTTCTTCATGGAGTGTGTCAAGAGCAGCCCTGGTCGTTTCGAGAACCTCCAGAAAGGGAAGCGCGCCTCGAGGTTGATGCGCTATGTTCCATTGCGCAGAGGCTATTCGCGCATGCGCGCGAAGGTCTTCGACGCGAATGCCAGCGTTGTCGAGGATTTGTTGATCTATCTCAGGAACCTGATATGTCATGCATCTCCGTCAACGATAGCTTGCCGCCTGCATCTCGAACATTTCCGCGTAGCGTCCGCCGAGCGCCATCAGTTGCTGGTGCGTTCCCTCTTCCACGAGCCGTCCGCCTTCGAGAACTACGATGCGGTCGGCCATGCGGACGGTTGAGAAGCGGTGCGAGATGAGCAGCGCCATTTTGCCTGCGGTCAATTCCGCAAAACGCTCGAAGACCTCCAGCTCGCTCTTTGCGTCGAGCGCGGCCGTTGGTTCGTCCAGCACGAGGAGTTGGGCATCGCGCAGATAGGCACGCGCCAGAGCGATCTTCTGCCATTCGCCGCCGGACAGGTCGACTCCGCCCTCAAAGCGGCGGCCCAGCATCTGATCGTAGCGGCCGGGCATTCTTTCGATAACGCCCTGAGCGAGGCTTTTCTGGGCCGCGCTTTCGATCTCCTCTTCGGTGTGTGGCAGCTCGACGCGGCCAATCGCAATATTTTCGCGCGCGGTCATTTCATAGCGCATGAAGTCCTGGAAGATGACACCGATCTCCTGGTGCAGATCTTCGAGGTCGTACTCGCGCAGATCGATGCCGTCGAGAAGAATCTGGCCCTCGGTTGGATCGTAAAGTCGAGTGATGAGTTTTACGACTGTGGTCTTGCCCTGTCCGTTTTCTCCGATTAACGCGATACGCTCTCCGGGCCTGAGCGAGAAATTGAAGTCTTTCAGCACGCGGCGTTCGGTTCCCGGATAAGCGAAGGAGACGTTGCGGAACTCGAAGCCACGCCGGATAGGACGCGGCGCGGGCAGGGCGTTCGGCTTGGTTTGGACTGTCGGCTTCATCTCAAAGAATGCGATGAGGTCGGTGAGGAAAAGGGCCTGATCGGCAATGCCGGAGGCGGTAGAAAATGCCTGCTGGAAGTTGGTGCTGGACTGCTGAATGGCGAGGGTGATGAGGGAGAAGACGCCGATGGTTGGATAGCGCCCCATCACTGCTTCGTAGATGGCAAAGACATAGGCTCCGTAGTAGCCGAGGGTGCTGATGAGCGAAAGCAATCCTCCCCAGAGCAGCTTACGACGCGAGAGGGCGACATCTTCGTCATAAATCTTTTTTGAAAGAGACCGGAAGCGGTTGGTCAGATAATCACTCAGGTTGAAGAGCTTCAATTCCTTTGCAGCTTCCTTGCTGCCGCCTACCTGGCGCAGATAATCCATTTGGCGTTTGGCCGGAGTCTGGCGAAAGTTTTTTGCGTAACCGAGGAAGGCGAAGTGCGTCTCGCCGAAGAAGGCCGGGAGCACGCCTGCGATTAACAGCAGAATCATCCAGGGCGAACGGTAGATGAGTACGGCACTCCAGATCAGCGTGAGGACAACCTGCTGAAAGAGCCGGCCCATCTGCTGGATCATCGCCAGCCGGTCGGTGGCCTGCGCGCGGGCGCGTTCCAGCCGGTCGTAGAAGACGGGGTCTTCGTAGGTGGTGAGGTCCAGTTGCGCAGCCTGCTGCATGACCTTCACGCTGACGTGATAGGTGTAGCGATCGGCCAGCATCTGGTCGGTGTAATCGATGCAACGACTGAGAATGCCGGTGA
>JBARHV010000003.1:0-1643 GCA_049799415.1 Silvibacterium sp. | reverse complement strand
CGTCGATATAAAAATAGATGTGCGGATTGGTCCACTCCACCTTGGTAATTGTGCCCGTCAGCGTTACTTCTTTGCTTTCGTATTCGGCGGCAAAGGAATGATGCGCGAGCACGGGCACCGCGGTCAGAATCAAGCCGGCGTACGCTGCCAGTAGCGTGCGGAGTTTTGGCATCTGAATGGAAACCTCCACTGTCAACGATTTCCGTACCAGTATTGCATAACCGGCCGACGCTGGAATTTACTCCCAAACAATTTGATTCTTCTCGCACAGTCGATGGCGATCTGCCTCAAGGCCTCCGTGCGGAATGCAAACCAGGCTGCTTCGATACGGTGCCGCCTGAGAGTGTCCTTGAAGCAGCGGAATGCCCCGGCGCCCTGGATGGCGCGCAGAAGCTCCTCGCGAATCCGATCGTGCTCTACTGAGCGCGAGAAATCCTCCATGATCGACCATTCGTGAATATCAAACTTCGAGGGGAGTTTGAGAAAACAGTCCGCAGAAACGATGCGTTTTGCGATCTCCCATTCCTTTCTCTGCCACGCGGGAAAATCCGGCTCCTCGTCGTCGCCGCACTCTTCGGCCTCAAGAAGAAGATCGCGGGAGACGGTGGTCACCTCGCCGGTCTCGCGATCCAGGAACGAGAAAAGTTCCTCGAACTGCATCTCAAGAGCCTCAACAATGTCGTTCAAACGAGCAACCGCGGGCATGGCATCAAGATCATGATATTAGTCTCGTGATACCATCCACAATCATGTCCGACGTGGTTTATCGATCTCTTGTGCGCATCGAGCGCGTGAAGGGCCCCGTGCGCCGAGCGTACCTTCCGGCCGAAAAGGAGCCGGTAATATTCGGCGTACATGGCGCCGTGGCGGAGCACTACAAGGTCCCGGCGGCCGTCCTGGAGCCGCACGCCACAACCTTGGATTACATCGTCGCGGCAGCCGCCGGCTGACTCACCGGAACCTTCGGAGGCGCGCTGGAGGCGCGTCATGTGGGCGCTTCGCACGAGCGATTGGTGTCCGAAGCGGTCGGCGAAGTTGAATTAGAAGACAACGTGCTCGTGATCCGCCGTATTCACGTCATCCTGAAACTGAAAGCCCAGGAAGCGCACCGCGAAACCGCGAACCGGGTCCACGGTATCTTTGCCGATCATTGTCCGGTGTACCGCACGCTGAAACCCGCCATCGCGATGACTACCGAGCGGGTTGTCGAGGCGGTGCATCCATAAACGGTTCGAGGGTCAGCGGCAGTTCGAACGGGACCATCTCCGGCGGCTCGCATACCGTGTCGCTGCATTGCTGCAAACGGAGCTGTCCCGATAGCGTGATCTTGCCGTCAGCTATCGGATATTTGAGCAACAGCGAACCGAGACCTTGAAACGAGCCGCTATATACCGGCAGCGTTTCACGGAGCGAGGCGATCTCCATCGGCTCTGCCTTGGGCAGCTCAAAGGATTGGCCGATGATGTTGGGATCGTCGAAGCTAATCGACGTGGCCGTGTAGGGCGGAGGCAGCGGCGAACCGTAAACATGCCATCCCGGCTCCAGCGTGAATTTCGCAGAGAAGCCGATCTCCTGGCCTGCAAACGCCTGCGCGCCGGAGAGCCCGATTTCCACCATCACCGCGCCGCTCCGCAGAGTGATCC
>JBARHV010000002.1:0-5252 GCA_049799415.1 Silvibacterium sp. | reverse complement strand
GTGAAGGTTCCATCCCGATTGTTCCTATACAGAGCGTTGCGCAACGGTGTGTTCGGGGTAAAAAAATCACATTTTCCACTGTTTACGAGATAAATGTCCATCCAGCCATCGTTGTCATAATCGAGAAATGCGCAACCTGGCCCCGAGCTTTCTGGAAGATACTTTTCAGGGGATTTCCCGCTTGAATGTACCCACTTAATCCCGCTTTTTTCAGGAGGAACCACCACGAAGGGAAACGGTGTTGCATCGCTTAGGGCGAATAGCGGGCGTTGCGAGATAAGCAAAGTTCCTGCGATCACCTGGGACACGAATTCCCGCCGTGTCAACCGTGCTTTGTCAATCCGATTCATGATTTCATTCAGCCGATGCTAAATAGTCCTGAAATCTATCGAGGAATACACCAGGAAAGAATGAGGAGAAACTATTGTGGTTGCTCTCCCGGATGATCCGCAGAGCTAAGGCTCCGGTGAATAGCAAATTCTTTTTCCGCGTCCTCTTTGTGCCCAGTTCTCGCCAAGGCAGTACCCAGCGCGTTGTGAATGTCCGGATTTCCAGGCGTCAGACGCTCGGCGATGCGCAAGGGGGGAATTGCCTCTTCGTATTTCTTGTCGCCGATCAGAGAAACTCCCCACCCCAGGAACGCTTCTGCAAAATCAGGATTGAGTTTTGCCGCCTGTGAAAAGCGAGAAATCGCTTCGTCCCAATTCTCATCGCGCCGGGCAAGTTCTCCTAAAATGTACTGCGCGTCGACGTTCCCGGGATCGATCTGAAGCTCTTTCAGGAATTCCTGCCTGGCGCGTTCTTTCGCGTCCGGTCCGGCGTCAGGCCACGATAGCAGCAATCGCCCTAATAGAAAATGAATGCCGCGCGCACCTGGGTCCTTTTGAATTATCCCCTCATATTCAAGCTCTGCGGGTTCCCACCTGCCCTGTTCTTCCAGGGCTTCAGCATTCAACTTGTGAGCAGCAATGGATTGCGGCGCGAATCGAGCGAGGTCCTGAGCCGTGCGCGTCGACAAGTCAGAGTAGGCATGGACGACGACAAACAGCACATCAGGATCGTGACCGAAATCTTTGCCGAGTAAGCGAATGAAGTCCAGGGTAGCGGTTCGATCGTCTATGGCAAGGGAGCAACGAACTCCGGCGACACCGGCTTGTTTTCGAGTTTCCGGAGGAACTTGAGGCGCCATCGCCTGTTTGAGGGCAGAAATCGTCTCGCGGCAATGGCCTTGTTCCGCCAGAGCGATGGCTTGTTGGGGGGAAATGTGGGCCGCGGGTGAAGCAGATTTGGCCTGCTGAGCGCTGGCGCTGAACCCAGAGAAGAGTGCGGCAAGTGACAAGAAAAAAACGCCGGATGTCTTGCTCCAGTAGCTACCCATTTCGACGCAAGCTGCTTTTCAAAGGATTTTCGCCCCCAATAACAAATGGCTGATGCAGGCGCAGATTGCGCCTGCATCAGCCATTATACGTGGTGTTTGGTTCGTCAATAGTAGAGCTTTAAAGCCAACTGGATGTTCCTGGGCGGTTGAGCGCTGGTAATTTGCCCCATCGTCGATCCAATGCCGTTATTCGGAGCATTGAACTGAGGGTGATTGAAGAGATTGATGAAGTCGCTCCGGAACTGCAGACGGAAGCGTTCTGTCAGTGGGAAGTCCTTATGCAAACTCGCATCTACATCGGTGTAACGCGGCGTCCGCAGACCTGCGAGCTGCGGTGAACAATTTCCGAAGGTCCCGGTCGCCGGTTGAGTGAAGTTCCCATTGTTGGTGAACCATTGACGGCCTATCCCTGGTAATGCTGTGTTTTGGATTGACGGCAAAGAGTTGCAGTCCGCCCGGGCGCCACGAGAGAAGGTGCCGGAGTTGTCCGACGCCCCACCAATGGGTATTGGCCAGCCGGTACGGAACGAGACGATGGGGCTCACTGCCCATCCTCCGATCACCTCATCGACAGCTTTTCTGCTATTGCCGGCCAACAACTTACCACGTCCAATGGGCAGTTCGTAAACCGAATATGCGGACAGTACGTGCGTGGCATCGTAGTAGCAAGGTGCCCACTCTGAGTGCTGATCATAGATGTTCTGCCAGTACGCTGACGCGCTCAGGGCATTATTCCATGCTCCGTAATATCCGGTGCTGTCGGACATGCACTTGGAATACGTATACGAGACTTGTCCCTGAAGGCCTTTGTTCATCTGCTTCTGCAGGACGGCTTGCAAGGAGTTGTATTGCATATTCCCGTTTGATTTCGTGCCCGAGATGGTTGCCCCTTCATTGACTCCGTTATTATCCGTTGACAGTAAGTTTCCATTAGCGTCTGTCAGAGCCGGGTTGCCCAAAGCGCTATAGAGTGCCAGGTTCTGGGAAAAGAAAGGACTGTTCGCTGTGGACCCATTGGCGCCCAGCACCCTCTGGCCAAAGTCATACGGCACCATCAGGTGATCACCCTTTTGGCCCACGTACCCAACCTGAAGGGTCAGGTCGCGCTGGAGCTGGTGCTGAATGGTCAGGCTGTATTCATCCGCTATCGCAGGCTGCACATTTGGATCCCATATCCGCAGAAGTGCCTGGTTATAACAAGCGTAAGCCGGTGCGGCACATGACGCGTTGGACCCGGTACCTACAATTCCATCGGTTGTGTCCGTTAGAGGCAAGTTAGTGTTGTTGTAAACCGCGTTGATTTCTGCCGGAGTGAACGGCGGGTTCAAAGGCAGGCGGAGGTTCGTGCCCGTTCCTTCAAGATAGGAGGAAATTGTGAATGCACCCCGGATCACGGTACGGCCGTTGAGCCTTGAGGGAGTGTATGCGAAACCGATGCGCGGCTGGAAATCTCTCCCTCCGTAGAAACCGTTATAAAGTGCCCCGCTGGCTCCATTCTGGCCTGCGAGCTGGATTTGTTGCGTGTTGATGTTGTAATTGGCCTGTTGGTTGTTGTCTTCATTCCATGGCGTATGCGCTTCGTAGCGGACGCCAAGGTTTAAGGTGAGTTGATCAGTCGCCCGCCATGTGTCTTCGCCGTAGAAGCTGACTATGTTACTGGACTGCTGCCAGGTAGCACCGGTGCTGACGCCACGACCGTACGTTTGCGGGAGGCCGAGCACAAAATCCGCCCCACCGTCCCCCGTCCCGCCCCCTGCCGAACTGGGGTTGACCGCGGTAAACTGTCCATTGAAGCCCATCAGGCCCAGCTCACCGTTATTACCGGCATAGAACGTCAAGAGAATCTCGCGCTGGTATTGGCCGCCGAAGTTGAAACTGTGCCGTCCATGCGACCAGGTCAACCCATCGTCGGCCTGCCAAACGTGGTCATCAAAACTCTGGGTATCCTCCGATGATCCAATACCGCCGACGGTGGTGTTGGAGAAGCCCAGGCTTAACAGGCCGGGCAGGTTCGCCGGATTGCCATTCCCGATTCCTATCGTGTTGCCGAACTGGCCCACGTTCGAAGCCCAGTCATTGCCGCTGTTGAGGGTAATGTGGCTCCAGCCAAAGCGAGCGTTATTCAGGAGATTGCTCGTCAATGTTCTGGTCCAGTTGCCTACTGTGTTGATAATCGGCGTAGTTGCATAGGCGTCGGACAGCAATACAAATGAGTTCGAACTTGGATTGTTCTGATACGCCCTGGTGAAGCGGTACGAGATGTTGTCTTTGGATGAGAGTTTATAGTCGATCTTCAAATCACCCTGGTCCACGTCTTCAGAGGAATTTGAGGTGTTCACTGCATTATTTTGTAGCGCGCTGTTGGTAGGGGTGAGGTAAAGGCTTGAAGAGAACAGCGCCGACGCTACCGGGCTGATCATAGCAGCGGGAATCTGGTTATACGGGAACGGACTGCGCGGCGAGGCTGGGGTGGATCCCGGAGTGCATGGAGCAGTGAAAGATGCGCAGGGGTTGTACAGCTGCCCCGTCCCTTGGCAGTTTCCGGCGGAGTCAAAACCGGCGCTGCAAACTGCGCCGAAGTTACCATTTCGTTCATCCGCGGTGAATACCGTTACGCTGCTCGTTGAGGTCGGTGTATCGAAGCGCTGTCCTTGATAATCAGCAAAGAAGAAGAGCCTGTCCTTAAGGATCGGGCCGCCGACCGTAAAGCCGAACATGTTCCAGCGCAATGCCGCTTTCGGTTGGCCAGTCTCATTGTTCGACCAGCTGTTTGCATTTAGAACATCATTGCGGAAATAGTTCCAGACATCACCATGGAATTTGTTGGTTCCCGACTTGATGGTGGCGTTGACGATGCCGCCCTCGAAATTGCCGAACTCTGCCGGAGCATTGTTTGTGATCAGGTTGAACTCCTCGATCGCATCCGGCGACGGCGTGTAACCCAGCAGGTTGTCTGAAACCTGGTTATTGTCCATGCCGTCCAGCAGGAAGTTGTTCGCCTGCTCGCGGTTGCCGTTGATCAGCGGGCGGCCGCCATATCCAGCGGTATTGTTGCCGTTATTGAAGCTGCTGGGATCGGTTGAGACGGCACCCGGCGCCAGCAGAGTCAGCTGCACATAATTGCGCGAGGCGAGCGGAAGATTGTCGTTGGTTGCGGCGTTAATGACAGTGTCAACCTGCGTGGCGTCGGTTTTCAGAACTGGCGCCGAGCCAGTCACTTGCAACGTTTCACTGACCTGCCCGATCTTGAGCGCAATGTCGATGCGCGCAATTTGATTCAGCGTGAGGACAAACGATTCGTGCGAGACTGTGGAAAATCCGGTTTTCTCAACCGTGAGAGTATAGTTGCCCACCGGTAGTTCCGAAATGCGATAAAGACCTGCATCGTTTGTCACGGCGTTATAACTGACGCCCCGATCCACCGCAGTTGCTTTGACGCTAGCTCCGGGAACAGCTGCACCGCTTGGATCAGTGATAGTACCGACTATAGTTGCGGTCACGTCCTGGCTCCACGCCGAATGAGTCAGGACTGCCAAAGCAAGCAGTACGGAACCTAGTACCGCCACCGACACTACGCTCTTCTTAGTCATCTGAGAACCTCCGAAAGTTGAATTTCTACGCAGGCGATTTTTGTTGATCTATTTTGAACCTTTTCCCAGCGCGAGCGTATGGTAAGTCCATTCTTGCAGTATTGTCAACTATACTTTTCCCGCCTTCCAAACAGACCGGTTGGCCAGCGATACGCGCTTGCCCAATCACATTTTCTTTTCCCCCGTCATGGCATCTTGGCGTGTCGAAAAATAGCATTGCTCTCACCTGTCTCGATCCTTTACGTATGGCTCACAGGCGGGAGAGAGGGCCAACAGCGATCATG
>JBARHV010000001.1:0-6074 GCA_049799415.1 Silvibacterium sp. | reverse complement strand
GCCACCGGGCAAGAGATCATCATCGGGATCGGTGGCGTTCCCATTCAGGTCCGCAGCGAAAGCCCGGAATTTCTGCGCATGCTGGAAAAACGCTACGTCGGCTTTATCGCGCCGGAAGCGCGCCCGGTGGTCGAGCTGGATATTGATCTTGTGCCCCCGCGAACGATTACCGACGAGGAAGATATCGCGGTGCGGTTCAGCGCGGGCCGCTGGCTGATTGAGCGCGGCGACCTGCGCGCGGAGCTGGATCCGTCATTGGGACGGGGCCGCGTTGTGCAATCGGCCAATCCATACTCCATCGATACCGTGCTGCGCATTATTCACAGCCTGGTGCTGGCGCGGAAGGGCGGCCTGCTGGTGCATGCGGCGAGCTGCATACGCAATGGCAGAGCTTTTCTGTTCTCGGGTGTTTCCGGCGCTGGAAAGACCACGATTTCGTCGCTGGCTCCCGCGGATGCGACGCTGCTCACCGATGAAATTTCGTATCTCCAGCGCGACGGAAGCGGCTATATTGCGCACGGAACGCCGTTTGCGGGAGAGCTGGCCAGGCCGGGAGAGAACGTTCAGGCTCCGCTGGGAGCGTTGTACCTTTTGCGGCAGGGTCCGGAGAACGTGATTGAGCCGATCAAGGACAGTGACGCCGTCCGGCTGCTGATGGAAAACGTGCTATTCTTCGCGCAGGACGCGGAGCTTGTGGACCGGGTTTTTGAATCGGCCTGCGACCTGGTGCGCAGCGTTCCGGTGCGCCGGCTCACATTTTTCCCGGACAGCCGGGTTTGGGACCTGATTGTATGAGCATTTACATCGCAAGATCGACGGCTTTAGCAGCGCGCGTGCTGGATGGCGAGATGATGATCATGTCCGCCAAGGACTCGACTCTTTTCAACCTGAATCCGGTGGGTACCGTGCTTTGGCAGGCGGCGGATGGAAAAACGCCGCTGACGGAGATTGTCGAGCAGAAAATCTGTGCGGAATTTGAGGTCGGCCCCGAAGAAGCACTGAAGGACGCCGAGGAATTCGTGAACGACCTTGCCAGCCACGGCATCCTATTAGTTGCGGACAACCCGATTGATGCGCCGAATCCGACGCATGGAGAAGCCCGATGAGCCTAATGGCAGAGATGGGACAGCGCGCCCTCGATCGTGACATCCCGCTGAGCGTACAGCTTGACGTGACCTATCGCTGCAATGAGCGCTGCGTCCACTGCTATCTTGACCACGACGATCACGGTGAGATGACCACCGCCGAGATGAAAGGCGTGCTGGACCAGCTTGCCGAAGCGGGCGTTTTCTTTCTGACCGTGAGCGGCGGCGAAGTCTTCATGCGCATGGACTTCCTTGAGATTCTCGAATACGCGCGATCATTGATGTTTTGCATCAAGATCAAGACGAATGCGTTCATGATTGGGGAAAAAGAGGCGCAGCAACTGAGCGAGCTCGGCGTACAGGATGTTCAGGTGAGCATCTATTCGCATCGTCCGGAGGTGCATGACGCAATTACGCTGCTTCCGGGATCGCTGAAACGGTCCATCGCCGGGATACGGCGGCTGCGGGCGCACGGCGTCAAGGTGCTGATCGCCAATGTGCTGATGATGCAGAACCTGAACGACCACGACGGGGTGATCGCGCTGGCGGACGAGCTGGACGCGGGGTACGTCATCGATCCGACGGTCACGCCGATGATGGACGGCGACCGAAATATTCTGAGGCTGGGCCTGGGTGTTCCACAGCTGCGCGAGGTCTTTCACAACCCGGACATGGTCGGCGATGTGGATGAGTTCTGCGCCATTCCGTCTACGAAGAGCGACGACCACCTGGACGATCTGCCGTGCAGCGCAGGGCATACCGCGTGCTACATCTCCCCTTATGGCGACCTGTATCCGTGCGTGCAGTTTCCTTTACCCAGCGGCAATGTGCGCGAGCAGAAGTTCATGGACATCTGGCGCAATTCCAAGCAGTTGAACGAAGTGCGCAACATCACGGTGCGCGACTTGCCGGTGTGCTCGGGATGCGGCCATGCCGGTTCCTGCTCGCGCTGCCCGGGATTGGCCTACATGGAAGGCAACATGCGCGGCCCCTCCACGCAGGATTGCGAAAAGTCCTTCGCACGGACGGGAATACCGTCGGCCAATATGGAACTTAAAGCCGCGCGCCGATCGCTCCATGGCCTGGTGCAGATCTCGGCGTCCGCATCACTCTCCAGCATCGCCTAAGTCTTGATCCCTACATTCGTACAGCATGCGCATTAAAGCCGACGCAGCAACTTGCGGCCCATGCGCACAGGACGCAGCACGCCGTAGAGCCACCAGAGCGGGCGCGGAAGCATGATCCAGTTCCCGTCGTGCGCGGTCCTGTCCATCAGAATGCTGTAAGCCAGAGCGATCTTCCCGCGCAGTCCTTGCTTGGCGTTCAGCTGAAAGAGATAGCGGCGGGTAGCTTCTCCGGAGCTGGACTCTCGCTGAAGGTCCTGCCTGGATTCTTCGGCCAGGCGGGAGACCATCTTATCGGCGTGGATGCGATGGATGGCAGACGAGGGGATCTCCGCACCGAGCAGGCTGGAGGCCAGAGAAAGTCCGGTGAGCATGGAGCGCAGACCGCCGAGGCGCTGGGCGATCCGCATGGTTGGCTCCCAGTCGATGTCGGGAAATTTGCGGAGGAACTCGGCGACGTCGCAAATGCGGCGCAGGTCGGCCCATTGGTCCCATCCGCCCTGCGCCGCCATATAGAGCGGGAGGTCGTGCGGCGCAAAGGTCAGAACGGTTGCACCGGCAAGGGGAAACGGCTGAAACCCGGACGGGAAGTCGCTGACGCGGGGAGAAAGCGCGGTCGCCTTGGTGGCGACTCTCCAGTGCAGATCGATCCCGGCGCGCCGGGTGTTGCTGATCAGCGTATATTCTCCGACGTGCCGCAGAAACCGGACAATTTTGCGGTTGTCGTAGGTCCAAAAGGGCTGGTATTCCAGCCGCTCCAACAGTTCAACGGCGCGGGAGAAATCGGATTCGTCAATCAGCAGGTCAAGATCTTCATACTCCCGCAGCGCGAGGTCGCCGTAGGCCATGGCGGCAATCACGGCACCCTTCATGGCTGCTATTGGAATCTTCGCTGCCTCGAACTCCGCGGTGATGCGCAACAGCTCTCCGGCAAGATAGAGGTTTCCGATGGTGAGTGTGCGGTTTATTTTTTCCCACTCGGATTGGACGTCCATGGGAATACGTTCCCAGCAGGTTGCGCGCAGCGCTTTGTAGACAAGGGGCCGCACGCGATGTTGAGCCGCCAACTCCAGAAAAGCGTGCCAGTCGATCCCGGCGGCGGTCAGAGTCTGGATGCGCGCGGCGTCGGGTACGGTTCGCGCGCTGCACAGGAGCAATTCAAATTCCGGCGACCAACTCGTGGCGCAGTCGGGGCTGGATTTCTGGCCGGACTTCAGGCTAGCGGCCATCTCTGCGGCGGAATTCTTCATCGTCTCAAGGTCCGCGCAGGTGGATGCGCGTCCACCCTCAGTATCGCAGAACCAACGTTGCTGACCGCCGATCTGTATACGCTGCGGAGCCTGAATGATTTGCAGCCGCGACACAAAAAGCACAGAACGCATCGCGTCCTGCTCCCGTTCGGGGTAAAATCGGTCGTGCATCCGTTTACATGTTGCGTAAACCGTTTTAGTTACGAGGAAAGCGAATGAAATTCGGGCGAGTATTCCTGCTGGCTGTGACCGCCGGCGCGATTTTTTTCAGCGGCTGCCTTTTTGCCCAGGTCCAGATCACACAGGACGCAGGCGGCGTCACGGTGAAGACGGCAACGGACGTTCTGCGCCTGACGGTGTGCAGCCCGACATCGGTGCATGTAGTTGCAAGCCCGGATGGCAAAGCCGCGGATGCAACGACGAAGCAGCCGTGGCTTATCAAAGGCTGCACGCCCGCTAAATTTACGCTGACCATGCCCAAGGCTGAGGCAACGGCTGGGGCAGACAACAACAGTTTGTGGAATCCGGCTGTGGCCACCGTCGATACGGGCGCGCTGAAGGTGCGGATTACTAGCGCATGGGGCAACCTTGAGTTCACCGATGAGCAGGGGCACACGCTGTTGCAGGAGTTCCAGGATGCTCCGCGCCGCTATACGAAGGAAGTGGTGAACGGCCAGGAACTCTACAGCGTGAAGGACCAGTTTTATCCGGCGGTGCAGGAGGCGATCTACGGACTGGGGCAGCACCAGAACGGCGTATTCAACTATCGCGGAACGGTCCTTGAACTGGGGCAGGCCAATACGGATGTAACGATTCCGCTGATGCTCTCGACGAAGGGCTACGGGATCTTCTGGAACACGGCTGGGCTGTCATATTTCGACAACCGCTTCGCGTCGGAGATGCGCTTCAGCTCGAATGCTTCGCACGCGATCGACTACTACTTTATTTACGGGCCGGAGTTCGACCAGATCATCCATCAGTATCGCGACATGACGGGGCACGCGCCGATGTATGGCGAGTGGGCATACGGTTTCTGGCAGTCGAAGGACCGCTATACGAGCGATGCGGAGCTGCTGAAGATTGCCGCCGAGTACCGCGACGCGCATGTGCCGTTGGACAACATTGTGCAGGACTGGTTCTGGTGGGTGCATCAGGGCGATCCAGTGTTTCGCCCGGACGCGTATCCTGATGTGCCGGGGACGCTGAAGAAGCTGCATGAGGAGCATGTCCACGCGATGCTTTCGGTGTGGGCGACGTTCGATCCGAAGTCGGAGAACTTCCAGAAGATGAAGGCGCTGGGCTACATGATTCCCGGAACGACGACCTACGACGCAACGAACCCTGTGGTGGGTGATTATTACTGGAGCCACCTGGTAGGTAAGCTGTTTGCGCAGGGCTGGGACGGCTTCTGGCTGGACAGCTCGGAGCCGGAGGTGGCCTACCTGCACGGCGGCGAAAGCGATGCGGAGCTTTATAACCGTCAGCTCCACATCGGCAACGGGGCGCTGTATACGAATGTGTTTCCGTTGATGCACACGGGAAACATCTACACGCACTGGCGCGCGACGACGGATCAGAAGCGGGTGTTTATTCTGACGCGTTCCGGTTTTGCGGGCGATCAGCGCTATGGGGCGACGACGTGGTCGGGCGATGTGTACAGCACCTTCCAGTCGTTCCAGCGACAGGTTCCGGCGGGGCTGAACTTTGCGCTTTCGGGCATGCCGTACTGGACGACAGACATTGCGGGCTACGGACCTCCGTATGCGCGCGATACGCGGGACCCGGCGTACCAGGAGCTGTACACGCGCTGGTATCAGTTCGGCGTCTTCTGCCCGATCTTCCGCACGCATGGGCACCGCGCGAACAACGAGAACGAGGTGTTCAGCTACGGGCCGGTTGCTCCGATCCTGATCCGTTATGACAAGCTGCGTTCCCGGCTGATGCCGTATATCTATTCGCTGGCGTGGAAGGTGACGAACGACGATGGGACGATTATGCGTCCGCTGGTGATGGACTGGCGGACGGATGAGAAGGTATGGAACATCGGCGACGAGTATATGTTCGGGCCGGCGATCCTTGTGAATCCGGTGACGCTGAAGGGGGCAACGGAGCGGTATGTATATCTGCCTCCGGCGGCGAAGTGGTACGACTTCTGGACGGGAAAATCGATGAACGGCGACGAGCGGTTCGATGCGGCAGCGCCGCTGGACCGGATTCCGCTGTATGTGCGGGCGGGATCGATTGTGCCGATGGGGCCGGAGGTTGAGTACGCGGGCGAGAAACCGGATGGGCCGATCGAACTGCGCGTCTATCGCGGTGCGGATGGGCATTTCGATCTGTATGAAGACCAGGGCGACACGTACAACTACGAGAAGGGCGAACGGGCGATTGTTCCGATCGACTGGAACGACGCAACGCAGACCCTGACGTTGGGGGCACGCACGGGGAGTTATCCGGGAATGCCCGCGGCGCGGCAGTTCAACATTGTGTTTGTGGGCGAGAACCACGGCGTGGGCGGCGCGATTACGGTTGCTCCGGACCAGAGCGTTGCGTATACGGGAGCCGCGGTTTCGGTTCACATGCCGTGACGCTGAGAAACGAAAACTTTACTGCAT